>DATMSY010000018.1:0-68709 GCA_035565135.1 Devosia sp. | reverse complement strand
ATCTCAAAACGCTCCGCATAAACTGAGACCTCATGGTGAGCTTGTCGAACCACGAGGAGTGTTGCGCACCCACTCTGCCACGACCTCGTGGTTCGACAAGCTCACCATGAGGTCTACTATTAAAACTGGCGCGAAGCGCCGATGCGAGGAAACGGCATGAGCCAGAACACGATCCGACTAACCATGGCGCAGGCTGTTGCGCGGTTTCTGACCATGCAGAAGACCGTGATTGATGGCGAGACCGTGCCGATTTTCGGCGGCGTGTTCGCCATTTTCGGCCATGGCAATGTGGCGGGCGTGGGCGAGGCGCTGCATGGTATCAAGGACACGCTGCCGACCTATCGGGCGCAGAACGAGCAGGGCATGGCAAATGCGGCGATTGCCTATGCCAAGGCCAGTTTCCGCCTACGCTTCATGGCTTGTACCAGCTCGATCGGGCCGGGCGCGCTGAACATGGTGACGGCGGCGGCGCTGGCGCATGTCAACCGCCTCCCCGTGTTGCTGCTGCCCGGCGATGTCTTCGCCAATCGCCTGCCCGACCCGGTCTTGCAGCAGGTGGAAGATTGGGGCGATGGTTCGGTTTCGGCCAATGATTGCTTCAAGCCGGTGAGCCGCTATTTCGACCGTATCACGCGGCCCGAGCAGATCATTCCCGCCCTCCGCCGCGCCATGCAGGTGCTGACCGACCCGGCCGAATGCGGCCCGGTGACGCTTAGCCTCTGCCAGGATGTGCAGGCGGAAGCCTATGATTATCCCGAGAGCTTTTTTGCCGAAAAGGTATGGGTGCAGCGCCGGATCATGCCCGATGCCGAGGAATTCGCCGCGGCGGCGGCGGCTTTGCGCATGGCCAAGAAGCCGGTGATCATTGCCGGGGGCGGCGTGCTCTATTCGCAGGCGACCGATAGCTTGCGCAATTTTGCCGAGGCCCATGGCATTCCCGTGATGGAAACGCAGGCCGGCAAAAGCGCCCTGCCCCATGACCATCGCCTCAATATGGGTTCGGTCGGCGTTACCGGTTCGTCGGCGTCCAATGCGCTGGCGGGCGAGGCCGATGTCGTGCTCGCCGTCGGCACGCGGCTGCAGGATTTCACCACCGGCTCCTGGGCTTTGTTCCAGAATCCGGACCTCAAGATTATCGGGCTCAATGTGCAGCCCTTCGACGCCCACAAGCACAATGGCATGCCGCTGGTGGCCGATGCGCGGGTGGGGCTCGATGCGCTCAACGCGGCCCTGCCGGGCTGGACGGTGGAAGCCGATTGGGCCGAAAAGGCCGAGACCGGCAAGCAGGATTGGCTGATCGCCGCCGACAAGGCGACCGCCGCCACCAATGCCGAATTGCCGTCGGATGCGCAGGTGATCGGCGCGGTGCAGCGGGCGCGCGAGAATGCCACGCTGGTCTGCGCGGCCGGCGGCCTGCCGGGCGAATTGCACAAGCTCTGGAAGGCCGGCAAGCCGGGCAGCTATCATCTCGAATATGGTTTTTCGACCATGGGCTACGAGATTGCTGGTGGCCTCGGCGTGAAGCTGGCGCGGCCCCAGGACGACGTGATCGTCATGGTCGGCGATGGCAGCTATATGATGCTCAATTCCGAGATCGCGTCCTCGATCATGCTGGGCGCCAAGCTCACCATCGTGCTGCTCGACAATGCGGGCTATGGCTGCATCAACCGGCTGCAAATGGCCACGGGCGGCGCCAACTTCAACAATCTGTTGAAGGACACCCACCATGTCACTCTGCCCGGAATCGATTTTGCCGCTCATGCCGCGGCGATGGGCGCGGTATCGCGCAAGGTCAGTTCGATTGCCGAGCTGGAAACGGCACTGCAGGAAACCGAAAGCGTCGAGCGGACCACGGTCATCGTCATCGACACCGATCCGCTGATCACCACCGACGATGGCGGCTCCTGGTGGGATGTGGCCGTGCCGGAAGTGAGCGATCGCCCGCAGGTGAATGCGGCCCGCGAGGGTTATGTGAAGGCGCTCAAGGCGCAGCGGGCGGGGTAATTTTCCAACCATCCCACCCACCGGGTCATTCCGGCGCAGGCCGGAATCCATGCTGTGAAATCGCGGCACATGGCGGACCTTCGGCATGGATCCCGGCCTGCGCCGGGATGACATTGTGGATGGGAAAAGATCGTGCGACGACTGCAATTCAAAGCGCCAAGGCGCTGAGCGGAGAAGTGAATGAAAGCCAAACTCGGCATGTCGCCCATCGCGTGGTGGAACGACGATCTGGTGGAACTCAGCGATGATGTGTCGCTGGAAGAATGCCTGCGCCAGTCGCGCTCGGCCGGGTTTACCGGCATGGAAAAGGGCCGCCGTTTCCCCGACGATCCCAATATCATGCTGCCGATCCTGCGCGCAGCGGACGTAACCCTCTGCGGCGGCTGGTTTTCCGGCACGCTGGTCGATGAGGAACTGGCCGCCAACAAGGCTCGCATCCAGCCGATGATCGAGTTGTTCAAGGCGGTCAATGCGCCCTGCATCGTCTATGGCGAGGTGGGCCGCTCCATCCAGGGCGACCGTTCCAAGCCACTGGCGACCAAGCCAAAGCTCTCCGATGACGAGATGAAGGCCTATGCCAAAAAGGTCACCGAATTTGGCGAATGGTGTGCCGATCAGGGCATGCCGCTGAGCTATCACCACCATATGGCCGCCGTGGTCGAGACCGAGCCGGAGCTGGATGCCTTCATGAAGGCGTCGGGCGCGGGTATTCCCCTGCTGCTCGATGCCGGACACCTGGCCTTTGCCGGTGGCGACGTATTGCGCGCCATCGACAATCATCATGCCCGCATCAACCATGTGCATGTGAAGGATATCCGCCGCTCGGTGGTGGATGGGCTGGACCGCAGCCGCCAGAGCTTCCTCGATGCGGTGGCGCTGGGCGCCTTCACCGTGCCGGGCGATGGGTCGCTGGATTTTGGCGCCATCGTGCAGAAATTCGCCGATTATGGCTATGAGGGCTGGTTCGTGGTCGAGGCAGAACAGGACCCCAAGGCCAATCCGCCGCTGCGCATGGCGCAGGTGGGCCACAAGGAACTCATGCGCGTGATGACCGCCGCCGGCTATACGGTCGAAACCGAGGGCTTTCCCAAGGGCTGAGTTTTCGCGCCGCGATATGCTAAAGGCTGATCGGGTTCTCAAAAACAAGGCGGATCGGTTTTGAAAGACAGCGACCTTAAATGGTTCAAGCCCCTGTGGCGGCGCGTTGCCATCACCGGGTTTCTGGCGGTGTGGTGCGCCTGGGAATGGATATTCAACAAGGAGCCGTTCTGGGGCGTGCTGGTGGGCGCGGCGCTGCTCTATTCGCTCTACAATTTCTTCTATGCCTTCCCCAAGGAGGAGACCCCCAATGAGCAAATCCAACCTCCGCGTCCGCCCGAAAGCGAAGACGGGCCTGGTTCATGAGGTAACGCCGGCTTCGGCCGGCTGGACCTATGTGGGCTTTGCCCTGCACAAACTGGCGGCCGGTCAGGTCACCGGCGGCGAGGCGGGAGATCAGGAATTGTGCCTTGTGCTGGTCAGCGGCAAGGCACGGATTTCAGTCGATGGCGTCGATCTCGGCGAAATCGGCGAGCGCATGAGCCCCTTCGAGGGCGCGCCCTGGGCGGTTTACGTGCCCAAGAGCAGCGAATGGGCCGTCGATGCGACCACGGCGCTGGAACTGGCCGTGTGTGCCGCGCCAGGCGGCGGCGACTACAAGGCCAAGGTGATCCCGCCCGGCACCCATCCGCGCCTGTCACGCGGCAAGGGCGCCAATATCCGGCATGTCTACAATATCATGCCCGAGGACGATAACTCGGCCCATTCCCTGCTGGTGGTCGAAGTGATCACCCCGCAGGGCAATACCTCGTCCTATCCGCCGCACAAGCATGATCAGGACAACCTGCCCCACGAGAGCCAGCTGGAAGAGACCTATTTCCACCGGCTCAACCCGCCACAGGGCTTTGCCATGCAGCGCGTCTACACCGATGACCGCAGTCTCGATGAGGCACTGGTGATCGAGGATGGCGACGTGACGTTGGTGCCCAGGGGCTATCACCCGGTGGCGACCACGGCGGGCTATGATCTCTATTATCTCAATGTGATGGCTGGGCCGAAGCGGGTGTGGAAATTCCACAATGCGCCGGAGCATGAGTGGCTGCTGAAGTAGGCACAACGCCCATCCAACCACCGTGTCATTCCGGCGCAGGCCGGAATCCATGCTGTGCTCTCTCCCCACATCCGATGTGCTGATGGCCCTCAGCATGGATCCCGGCCTGCGCCGGGATGACGCCGTGGGTGGGGGAAAATCGGTTCAAATCTATCCCACCCACCGCATCTCCCTCGGGCTTGACCCGAGGGCCACTCCCAACACGGCGTGAGCGGCGAATGGCCCTCGGGTCAAGCCCGAGGGAGCATCGTGGGTAGGGAGGCATGCGGGTTACACACATGCCTCCCTTAGAGCGGCTTACCGCCCCTGGAACACACTCCTATCCGCCAACACCCCAAGCACTTCGCTGACCTTCACAGCCCGTGCTTCCTTGACCGACTTCAGCGCCGCATCAGCCAGCGCCAGTGCAATCAAGCCATCCAACCCGCTTGGCGAGGCCGGAGATTTTGATTCAACGGCATCCACGAAGGTGCTGATTTCACGCGCATAAGCGTCGGTATAGCGGGTCATGAAGAAGTCGTGCAGCGGCGGGCGGGTATAGCCGGTGGCGTTGGCGACTTCGATCGAAACCGGGCGCTGGTTTTCGGCCGAGACGGCGCCCTTGGAGCCATGCACTTCGATGCGCTGATCATAGCCATAGGTGGCGCGGCGCGAATTGGAGATGGTGGCGTGCTTGCCCGAGGCCGTCGAGAGCATGACCGAGACGCTGTCATAGTCGCCGGCCTCGCCGATGGCCGGATCGACCAGCACGGAAGCCTGGGCGGTGACAGTGTCGATCTCCTCGCCCAGCAGGAACCGGGCCATATCGAAATCGTGGATGGTCATGTCGCGGAAAATGCCGCCCGAGCGCTTGATATAGTCGACCGGCGGCGCGCCGGGGTCGCGCGAGACGATGGTGACCATTTCCACCGCGCCGATCTCGCCCTTGGCGATTACATCATGCACGGCCATGAAATGGGGATCGAAACGACGGTTGAAGCCGACCATGAGCGTCGCGCCCTCGGCATCGACCACCTTGAGGCAGGTTTTGACGCGCTCAACATTGAGGTCGATCGGCTTCTCGCAGAAGATGGCCTTGCCGGCGCGGGAGAACTGCTCGATCAGGTCGGCATGGGTGTCGGTGGGCGTGCAGATGACCACGGCGTCGATATCGGCCGAGGCCAGGATTTGCTCGATGGTCCGCACGTCGCAGCCATATTGGCCGGCCAGGTCCGTGGCCGCCTTTTCGAAGGCGTCGGCCACCGCGACCAATTGGGCGATGGGGTTGGACGAAATGGCCTTGGCATGCACCTTGCCGATGCGGCCGGCGCCGAGCAGGCCGAAACGAACAGTCATTTGATAGTCTCCGGGTAGTGGCGCAGTCGCGCTGTTCTATAATCACTGGGTCATTCCCGCGAAAGCGGGAACCCCTGTTTGCTGAGGCATCCCCAAACGGAGGTTCCCGCTTTCGCGGGAATGACACCGTGGAGGTGAGGTGTGAAGCGCTAAACCTTCTTCCGCTTGCGCTGCCGATACTGATCGGCCACCACGGCGGCGACGATGATCATGCCCTTGATGATCTCCTGATAGTAGGCGTCGACACGCAGGAAGGTGAAGCCCGAGGTCATGGTCCCCAGAATAATGGTGCCGATGACCGTGCCGGTGATGCGCCCCTGCCCGCCCGCCAGCGAGGTGCCCCCGATAACGGCCGCGGCAATGGCGTCGAGTTCATACATCACGCCCATGCCGGCCTGCGCCGTCTGGGCACGGGCGGCGGTGACGAGCCCGGCCAGCCCCGCCAACATGCCGGCAATGGCATAGACCTTGATCAGGTGCTTTTCGATATTGATGCCCGAAACGCGCGCCGCCTGCGGATTGGCGCCGATGGCATAGGTGAATTTGCCATAGCGGGTATAGCGCAAAGCGATGTGGAAGATCAGCGCCACGCCGAGGAAGATCACGACGGGCCAGATGCCCATGCCGATGAAATTGAATTCGGGCGTAAGGCCGGAAACCGGCTGGCCCTTGGTGTACCATTTGGCAACGCCTCGCGCCGATACCATCATGCCCAGCGTGGCGATGAAGGGCGGGATTTTGGTATAGGAAATCAGCGAGCCATTGATGATCCCGGCCAGCGTGCCGATGGCGAGCCCGATGACCAGCGGGATGATGACCGGCAGCCCGACCAGCGCCGGATAGACCGGCCGCGCCCAATCGGCAGATTGGGCGAAGCTGGCGGCGATCATCGCCGTCATGCCCACCACCGAGCCGGAGCTGAGGTCGATGCCCCCGGTGATGATCACCTGCGTCACGCCCACCGCAATAATGCCGACCACCGACACCTGCAGGATCATGATGGTCAGCCGCTGCTGATTGAACAGGAAGGACTGGCCGATGAAAATCCAGCCGAGCAGCTCGAAAGTCAGCGCAATGCCGGCCAGCACGAGCAGGATGGAGAGTTCAGTCGGCAATTTGCGCCGGCGCGGCCGCGGCGCCGCGAGGGTGTCTGATGTCATGGTCATGGCTGGGTCCTCCCCAAATGCTTGGTCGCCTCGATACCCATAGTCTGCGTCATTGCCCGGCTTGTCCGGGCAATCCATCTTTGGACGCTTGCGGCGGGATGGACCACCCGGACAAGCCGGGTGGTGACGATGGAATGGAGGGCTTTTCGAGTGTGAATAGTGGTCGTCATCATCGTGCCGCCAGATCCATGATCTTCACCTGATCCGCCTCGGCGCGATCCAGAAACCCGGTCGCCCGGCCATGATGCATGACCATGATCCGGTCGCTCATGCCCAGCACTTCGGGCATTTCCGATGAAATCATGATCACCGCCACGCCCTGGCGCGCCAGCTGGGTGACCAGCTTGTGGATTTCCGCCTTGGCGCCCACATCGATGCCGCGCGTCGGCTCATCGAGAATGAGAATTTTTGGATTGGTCAGCAGCCAGCGCCCGATCAGCACCTTTTGCTGATTGCCACCCGAAAGGTTTTCCACCCGCTCGTCGAGGCTTGGCGTTTTCACGCGCAACTTCTGGCTCATCTCCTCGCAGGTGCGCGACAGCTCGCCCTGGGTGACGAAGCCGAATTTGGTATAGCCATCCTGCAGCACGGCGAGCTGCATGTTTTCCTGAATATCGAGCGCCAGCAGGCACCCGGTTTCCTTGCGGTCTTCGGTGATGAAGGCCATGCCGTGCTGGATGGCGATTGTGGGCGAACCGATGCTGACCGGCGTCCCATTGATGGCAATGGACCCACTAGTCGCCGGCGTCACGCCAAACAGCGTCTCGGCCACGTTTGAACGGCCCGAGCCGACCAGCCCGGCAATACCCAGGATTTCCCCGGCGCGCACATCGAAGGAAATGTCCTCGAACACGCCCCTGAGCGCCAAATCCTTGACCGACAGCACGACATCGCCGATCGGCACCTCTTCCTTGGGGAACATCTGGGTGATTTCGCGCCCCACCATCATGCGGATGATGTCGTCGCGCGTCACATCGGTCGAGGCATGGGTGCCGATATAGCGGCCGTCGCGGAACACCGAAAATTCGTCGGCGATCTCGAACAACTCGTTCATCTTGTGTGTGATGTAGATGATGCCTTTGCCCTGGCTGCGCAGGTCGCGGATGATCGAAAACAGGTGCGCCACCTCGGTTTCGGTCAGCGCGGAGGTGGGCTCGTCCATGATCAGCACGTCGCTCTCATAGGACACGGCCTTGGCGATCTCGACCATCTGCCGATTGGCGACCGAAAGCGTCGACACCTGCACTTCGGGGTCGATATCGATATTGAGGCGCTTGAACAATTCGGCGGTGCGCCGGTTGAGTTCGCCATGATCGACAAAGCCGAAGCGGGTCAGCGGCTCGCGGCGGATCCAGATATTTTCGGCCACGCTCATATAGGGCATCAGGTTGAGTTCCTGATGGATCATGGCAATCCCGTTTTCGAGCGCGTCGAGCGGCGATTTGAGGCGGATATCCACCCCGCGCAGCTTCACCACCCCGCTATCGGGGGTGTAGATACCCGCGATGATCTTCATCAGCGTGGATTTGCCCGCGCCATTCTCGCCCATCAGGGCATGCACCGTGCCGCGGCGCAGCTGCAGCGACACATCATCAAGCGCCACGACGCCGGGGAATTCCTTGCGGGCATTGGAGATTTCCAGCAGCAGCGGCGCATTGGGCACCGCCCCACTTTCGCGCACCGCACGCATCGTCTGCGGACTGACCATCGCTGCCTCCTTTGTTCTATTTGGTCGAGGTCGCAATATCGCAACGAACTCGATCGATCCCCTCCCCCTTGAGGGGAGGGCTAGGGTGGGGGTGTCGTGGCTTCCACGAATTCGATGCCGACGGATGGCTCGACACCCCCACCCTCAATCCCTCCCCTCAAGGGGGAGGGAGGCAGATTCCACCAGATGCCCTCAGTTCTTGCTCTGATAATCCGCCAAATTCGCCGGGGTCACCAGTTCGAACGGCACCCAGACTTCGCGTTCCATAGCCTCGCCGCGCGCCAGGGCGAGCGCGGCATCAAGTGCCCCCTGCCCCTGCCCAGCCGCGTTCTGGAACACGGTTACGTCGAGGTCGCCGGCTTCCATCGCCGCCAGAGCGTCCTGGGTAGCGTCAACGCCGCCCACGATCATGGTGCCCATATCGACCCCGGCGGCCTTGAGCGCCTGGATGGCACCGATGGCCATTTCGTCATTATTGGCCACCACGGCATCGAACTGGATGCCGGCGGAGAGCCAATTGGCCATCAGGTCGGCGCCCTGCTGGCGCGACCAGTTTGCCGTCTGCTCTTCGGCGATCTTCATGAAGGAGCATTCGGGCGTGGCGATCACGTCATGCACGTCCTGGGTGCGCTGGCGGGCGGCCTGGTTGGACAGCTCGCCCATCATCACCACGATATTGGCTTCGGTCTTGCCCGCCTCGGTCAGCAGGCGGCAGACTTCCTTGGTCTCGAGCGTTCCCGAGTCCACTTCATTGGACGCCACGAAAGCCTGCTTTTCCGGCAGGGTATCCAGGTTAACCGGCTGGCGATTGACATAGACCAGCGGAATGCCCGCATCGGCGGCCAGCTGCGACATGGGCGCGGTCGCGTCGGTGTCCACGGCATTGACGATGATAGCATCGACGCCCGAGGCGATGAAATTCTGGATCTGGCTCATCTGCTTGGACACGTCGTTCTGCGCGTCCTCGACCTGCAGCTCGACGCCCTCCAACGTGCCGGCATAGTCGCTCATGCCGTTCCGCAGCACGGTCAGGAAATTGTCATCGAAGGCGGCCATGGTCACGCCCACGGTTTCGGCCATGGCGGCGCCGGTAAAGCCGGTCAGCATGGTGGTCGCCAAAGCGGCCATTACGATCTTCTTCATTTGCTCATTCTCCTCCAAGAGAGCCGGGCGTCCGGTGGCGCCCACAATGTCCGGATGTTCCCTTTTGGGAATTATTGCGTCAGGCGGCCCTCTCCCTGAGCCCCGAGACGATGAAATCCATGCTCTGCCGCAGCGCCGCAGCCGGCTCGGCCAGATGGCGCAGCTCCTCGGCGAAAGGCTCGAACGAGAGCGGGCCGGCATAGCCCCCTGCCCGCAAAGCCACGATCTGTTCGATATTGCCGAGGCGATCCTTGGGGCCGACCAGCAGGCGATGGCTGTCGCGCATATCGCTGACAGCGATCGCCGGATCGTCGACGCCCGAAATATGGATGAGGCCGGTCAGTTCGGGGAACAGGTCGGGCTCGCCCGCCAGATGGTGGTGGAATGTGTCATGCGTCAGCCGGAAAACGTCGCGGCCATTGGCATTGTCGATGGCGGCGACCGCTTCGCGCTTGGAGCGCAGCGAGCAGGATTCGAAGCCGAGGCACTCGACGAGGCCAATAAGCTGTCGTTCACGCAGGATTGGCGCGATCAATGCTAACAGTCTGCTAGCATTTTCGACCCTTTGGTGACTGTCGGCGATAGCACCATCATTGGCCGCGACGAGCACCAGAGCCTCGGCGCCGGCCTTGGCGGCGTAGTCGGCCAGGGCTTCGGTTTCGGCCAGACGGGTGTCGGAATAGTGATTGAATTTTTGCAAGGCGTTGATGGAAATGATGGATACATCATTTGCCTCGGCGAGGGCTTTGACCTCGGCCGCGGGCGTGCCGTCGAGGATGGCGTTGCCGGCAATGTCGTTACGGATTTCGACGCGGGGCGCGCCCAGTTGACGAGCCAGCGCGAAGAACTCGGGCAGCCGGAGCTGCGGCGCGGACATGTGGTTGATGGCAAAATCCATCGACTGGCTGGTGGACACGCCTCGAACTCCCTGGGTCGCCGGGCATCACCCGATCTTCATTATCACAAATGAAATACCGGTTCTGTTCTATTGTCAATGCGGAATATTCATTCCAAAATATGACAGAATGGACCGCTTAACCGCTATCAAACGGAATATTCGTGCGACCGAAAACGTTTCGGGCGGCGCTATCAGATGTTCTCGGAGACGAAGATATCAAAGGGCAGAAAGGTCTGTCCGGCAGAATCGGCGGCGGGATGGGCGAGCGCCGAGGCCATCAGATTGACAATGCCGGGGCCCAGGGTAGCGAGCGGTGTACCGATGACGGCGGTGGCGATATTGTCGGCCAAAGCCGCATGGGTCACCGGGTTCAGTTCGTTGCAGACCAGGGCGATGCGGCCCGCCATACCCTCTTCGCGCAGTGCGGTGATGACGCCTTCCGTGCCGCCCCCGGCTACATAAATGGCCGACAGGTCGGGATGGCGGCGGAGCAGATCGAGCGTTGCCTCATGCGCCAGCGCGCCATCTTCCAGGCTGACCTGGGTATCGATGATGGACAGATCCGGCGCGGTCTCGCGCAGATAGGAGCGAAAGCCGATCTCGCGCATTTCGTGGCCGTGAAAGCGGTGGCTGCCGACGAAGACGACAACCTTACCCGGGGTCCTGGCGGACTTTGCGATCAGCCAGCCGGCCGTGCGGCCGACCTTGCGGTTATTGGTGCCGACATAGCCGCGTCTTACGCCGGCGGCAAAGTCTGAGAGCAGCGAAAATACTGGTTTTCCGGCCGCCTCGACCTCCTGCACTGCCGCCGTGACGGCGGGATGATCCACGGCCACCATGGCAATGGCATCGACGCGGGGCGCCATTTCGGCCAGCCGCGCGGCGATTTCGGCCGGGGTCTGGTTGGCGAGGAAGGCAATGGTCGGGGTAACGCGGAACTGGGTCGGGCTGGCGCTGGCCTGTTGCAGCGCCGTGGCGACATCCTGGTAGAATAATTGATCCGGCCGCTGCAGCAGAAAGCCCAGCCGGTAATGCGGCAGGTTTTGCTCGAGCCGCCGGCGGATCAGTCCGGAACCGTGATAGCCGATCTGTTCCGCCGCGCTGAACACCCGCTGGGCGGTTTCCTGCCGCACCGGCAGGCGGCCATTGAGCACCCGATCGACCGTGGCGACGCTCAGGCCGGCAATGCGGGCGATATCGGCAACGGTCGGGCGACGGGCCAAGGCGGGCTCCTGCAATTTTCCATCATCGTAGAACGCGCGATGATGACGCAAATGATAGAAACCATCATGCCCCGATTGCCGAAAAACCGCAAGTTTGCGAGCATCAAAAGCAGGCAATTCGCTAGCACACTGTTAGCATTGAGAGGCACAATTGGCCCAAACTGCGAAACGTGACTACAGCCTGCTCGGCCCCAGCTCAGACGCCGCCATAGCCAGCGGTCTGGCCGCTGCCGAGTGGTATCACACCGATGTCGACCGCAAGCAGATGAAGGCGCTGATGCAGCGCTCGGACGGTCCGGCCATCCGCGATACCGTGATCTGGTTGGGGTCCATGCTGGTGCTGGCGGCGGGCGGCATCTACTTCTGGGGTACTTGGTGGGCGGTGCCGTTTTTCCTTGGCTATGGAGTACTTTACGGCTCAGCCTCGGACTCGCGCTGGCACGAATGCGGCCATGGCACGGCGTTCAAAACGCGGTGGATGAACAACGTCGTCTATCAGGTCGCCTGCTTCATGATCATGCGCAATCCGGTGACCTGGCGCTGGAGCCATGCCCGGCATCATACCGATACGGTGATCGTCGGGCGCGACCCGGAAATCGCCGTAATGCGGCCGCCCGACCTGTTCCGGGTGATCCTCAATTTCTTCGGCATTCTCGACGCCGGCTACGCCATGCTCGACATGGTGCGGAACGCGGCAGGCGTGGTAACGCCTGAGGAAAAGAGCTTCATCCCCGAAATGGAGCATGCCAAGGTGATCCGCGTGGCGCGCATCTGGCTGGCTATCTATCTGGCAACAATAGCGCTTTCGATTTGGATGGGGTCCATCCTGCCGCTGATGCTGATCGGCCTGCCCCGGCTTTATGGCGCCTGGCACCATGTGCTGACCGGCCTGCTCCAGCATGGCGGGCTGGCCGACAATGTGACCGACCACCGGCTCAATTCCCGCTCGGTGCTGATGAATCCGGTCAGCCGCTTCATCTACTGGAACATGAACTACCATGTGGAGCACCACATGTTTCCCATGATCCCCTATCACGCCCTGCCGCAACTGCATGACCTGATCAAGCACGACCTGCCGGCGCCGAACGCTTCGATTTTGGAGGGCTATCGCGAGATGGTGCCGGCCTTTCTGCGGCAGCTGCGGAATGAGGACTATTTCCTGAAACGGGAGCTACCGGCGACGGCCAAGCCGTATCGGGAGGAGTTTCACAATGGGGTGGCGGCGGAGTGAGCGGCGTGAGGTTTGAGTATGCGGAAGCATACCCCCACCCTGCTCGATTCAACGGACTTAGCTGACGCTAAGCCCTATCTCGCTTCCCTCCCCACAAGGGGGAGGGTGATCCCGACTGATGGCCCTGAAGGGCAACCCGGATTTTGAGGACACGAAATGACTGAGTGGATTGAGGCTTGCGGAGCCGAGGATGTGGATGGCGAGGATGTGATCCGCTTCGACCATGGGGGACGGGTTTATGCGATTTATCGCAGTCCGGAGGACACTTATTTCGCCACCGATGGGCTGTGTACGCATGAGCAGATCAGCCTGGCCGATGGGCTGGTGATGGACGACATCATCGAATGTCCCAAACACAATGGGCGGTTCAATTACAAGACGGGCGAGGCCAAGGGCGCGCCGGTCTGTGTGAATTTGCGGATCTATCCGGTGAAGGTCGAAGGCGGCTCGGTGTTTATCGCGGTTTAGGCACCGTCTGTCGGGGAGATGAGGCATGAGTCAGCATTATGTGATCGTGGGCGCCGGAGAGGCCGGCGCGCGGGCTGCCATGGCGCTGCGGGAGCAGGGATTTGATGGCGATGTGACGCTGGTGGGTGGGGAGGGCCACCTGCCCTATGAGCGGCCGCCATTGAGCAAGGAGGGCATGCTGGCGGAGCTGTTTGCCGCCAAGACGATTGCCACGGCGGAGCGGCTGGCTGAGGCGGGTATTGGGTTTCGCGGCGGGTTTGTCGTTGACGCGATTGATCGAGCGGGAAAGCGGCTGGAGGACTCGGATGGCCGCGCTATCCGCTTTGACAAATTGCTGCTGGCGACTGGTGCGGCGCCGCGGCGGCTGCCGGGCGTAGAGGGCGACCGGGTAGTCTATCTGCGGACGATTGAGGATGCGCTGCGACTGCGCGGTGTGCTCGGCGCGGGCAGGCATTTGGCTGTGATTGGCGGCGGATTCATTGGGCTGGAACTGGCGGCGAGTGCGCGGCAGCGGGGGGCAGAGGTGACGCTGATCGAGGCCCTGCCCCGGCTATTGTCGCGCGGGGTGCCGGAGGCGATGGCGCGGCAGATCGAGGCGCGGCACTTGGCGGGTGGCGTGACGCTGGTGTTTGGCGAAGGCATTGCCGGGATCGCCAGCGGGGCCGAGAGCGCGGTGGTGACGCTGGCGAGCGGGCGGCGGATCGAGGCAGATCTGGTGCTGGTGGGGATTGGCGCGGTGCCCAATGTGGCGCTGGCGGAAAAGGCTGGGCTGGCGATTGAGAATGGGATCGCGGTGGATCGGCATTTGGCGACGGGTGATCCCGATATACTTGCGGCGGGGGATTGTTGCTCGTTTCCACTGGAGATTTATGGCGGGCGGCGCGTGCGGCTCGAAAGCTGGCGCAATGCACAGGACCAGGGGAATCTGGCGGCGCGGAACATGTTGGGCGCCGGTGAGGCGATTTCGAGCGTACCGTGGTTTTGGTCGGATCAGTATGAGCTGACGTTGCAGATTGCCGGATTGAGCGACGAGGGCAGCACGGTGGTCCGGCGGGAGCTGGGGGATGGGGCGAGCATTCTGTTTCATCTCGCGGCGGATGGGCGGCTGGTGGCGGCGAGTGGGCTGGGTGTTGGGAATGCGGTGGCGCGGGATATTCGATTGGCGGAGATGCTGATTGGCAAGCGGGCGACGCCGGATCCGGGCGCGCTGGGGGATGCGGGGGTGAAGTTGAAGGGGTTGTTGGCGGCGTGACCGAGTATGCGGAGGCATACCCCCACCCTGCTCGATTCAACGGACTTAGCTCACGCTAAGTCCTATCTCGCTTCCCTCCCCACAAGGGGGAGGGTGAACCCGGCGGGTGGGCTAAATAGTGCCACCTAACGCGTAGCAGCATAGAAAACAGAGGTTCCCGCTTTCGCGGGAATGACTCTGCGGGGCCCCTAAACCTTCCCGGCTTTTGCCTTGGCTTCGGCCATCCAGCCGCTGAAGCGTTGGAAGAGGCGGGCGAAGGTGACGAGGTCTGCTTCGGGCCAGTCGCCCAGGGCTTCGGCGAAGACGCCCCATTTATAGGTGCGGATGGCGGCGGCGTGCTGCTGGCCGGTTTCGGTGAGTTCGAGGCCGATGCGGCGGGCGTCCGATTGCGAGGCAACCCGGCGGACGATGCCTTTTTCCACGGCGTCGGCGACGATGCGGCTGGCGCGGGAAGGGTCGACATTGAGACGCTCGGCGATGAGGCCAACGGTGGCTTCGTTGCCCTCGATCGCGCAGAGCTCCAGCGCGCTCAGGATTTCGAGATCGGCGACATCGATATCGAGCTTGAGATCGCGCAGCGCCATGCGGCCCATTTCGCGGCGCTGCATGGAGCGGCGGATATGGATCATGACGTGGTCGATATCGATGGTCGCCTGCGCGGCGGCGGGCGTCAGGCCCAGCTCGATGAGGTGAGCCAAGTGGCTCGCACGGGCGTCGCTTGCAGACTTGGCCATGTCACTCCGTTGCGTTTATCATATATGTGCGCTTGACATATATTTGACTCTAGCACATTTTGGCGCGAATTCAACAGGTGACCGCCATGACAGAAGCTGCTCCCGCCCTCTCCCAACGCCGGAAAATGGCAATTTATGTCTCGGTGCTGGTGGGCATGTTCATGGCGTCGCTCGACATGCAGATCGTGGCGACGGCGCTGCCGACGATTGCGGCGGACCTCGGCAAGCTCGAATTGTTCGGCTGGGTGGGCGCGGCCTATCTGCTGGCGACGGCGGCGGTGACCCCATTTTACGGCAAGCTGGGCGACCTGTTCGGGCGCAAGAAAGTGTTCATGGTGGCTATCGGGCTGTTTGTCATCGGCTCGGTGGCGTGCGGTTTTGCCTGGTCGATGGAAAGCCTGATTGCGGCGCGCGTGTTGCAGGGGCTGGGCGGCGGCGGGCTGATGACCTCGGCTTTCGGAATCATCGCGGACCTGTTCGAGCCGCGGGAGCGGGCGAAATATCAGGGTTATAGCTCGGCGGTGTTCACGCTGTCGGGGCTGATCGGGCCGGTGGCGGGCGGGATTATCAGCCAGGCGATCGGGTGGGAATATATCTTTCTGATCAACCTGCCGATCGGCATTGCGGTGATCGCGGTGCTGGCTTTCGTGATGCCGAGTTTTGAAACCGGGCGGCAGCCGAGCATTGATTATCCCGGCGGATTGCTGCTGGCCGGCGCGGTGACGGCGACGGTGTTCTGGGCCGAGGAGGCGCTGGGCGGGGGCTATGGCGGGGCGATGGTTTACCTGCTGCCGGTGGTGGCGATTGCGGCCATTGTGGGCTTCGTGCTGGTGGAGCGGCGGGCGGTGGAGCCCATCGTGCCGCTGCATGTGCTGGGGAACAGGACGATTGCGCTGTCGCTGGTGATCTCGGTGATTTCGGGCGTGGCGACGCTGGGCATGCTTAATTATTTCGCGCTGTTCCTGCAGACGGTGACGGGGCTGCCGCCGGCCTATGCGGGGCTGCTGTTCCTGCCGTCGTCGGTGGGCTCGCTGGTGGCGTCGATCGGGACCGGTTTCATCGTGGCGCGGACGGGGCGGTATAAGCCGTTTCCGGTGGCGGCGATGGCGCTGGGCATTCTGGTGATGCTGGCCTTTGCCACGGTGCATGCCACGACGCCGATCTGGGTGATCGGAATTTTGATGTTCTTCTTCTCGTTCTCGATCGGGCTGCAGATGCAGACGCTGATGGTGGCGGTGCAGTCTTCGGCGCCGCGCCGGGATGTGGGGGCGGCCACTGGGACGCTGACGCTGGCGCGGATGATCGGGGCCTCGCTGGGGCTGGCGGCCAATGGCGGGATTTTGACGGCGGGACTGGCGCGGGGACAGGCGGGAATCTCGGCGGAGACGCTGGCGGTGATGCCGGGGACGATGGGCGAGATGACGCCGGCGGCCATTGCTACCCTGCCTGCGGCGGCGGCGCAGGAGGTGGTCGAGGTGTTCGCGACCGCGTTTGGCTCGGTGTTTTATTTCGGCGCGGGGCTATTTGTCGTGGGGCTGATCTGTGCGCTGTTCGTGGAGAACAAGAAGCTGGAGCAGCATAAGGCGGAGCCGGGACCGCAGGTGGCGGTGGCGGAGTAGGCCAATTCAACCCACGGTGTCATTCCCGCGAAAGCGGGGACCTCTGCTTTTGATACCCAGAAAGTAAACGGAGGTTCCCGCTTTCGCGGGAATGACACCGTGGGTATCGGGATCCTAGCGAGTGATAGCCCCCTCAGGTCTCGCGGGCGCGTTCCAGGATGCGTTTGCATTCGAGGAGTTCGCGCAGGACGTCGGAGAGTTTGTCGCGGGATTCGCGGTCCAGCGCGGGGCTGGCGTGCATGACGGCTTCTTCGACTTCCGCCTCGTCGCCGGCTTCTTCGGCCATTTCGATGAGGGGGAGCAATTCCTCGACGGGGCGGCCTTCGCCGACGGCGATGACGTAGCGGCTGCCCTGGTCCTTGAGGATGCGCTGGACGCCCTTGATGGTGAAACCCTGATCGTAGAGCAGATGGCGGATGCCGCGGAGCAGAAGCACGTCTTCGGGGCGATAATAGCGGCGACCACCGCCGCGCTTCAGCGGCTTGATGGTGGCAAAGCGGGTCTCCCAGAAGCGCAGGACGTGCTGTGGCAGGTCGAGCTCTTCGGCTGCTTCAGAGATGGTCCGGAATGCGTCGGGTGACTTATCCACGGTTGGCCAGTGACTCGCTGAAATGCCTTATTTTCCAGCGCCGACCATAGACTTGTTGATCTTGGACTTCAACACGTTGCTGGGTTTGAACACAAGAACCTGCCGCGGAAGGATCGGAACCTCCTCGCCGGTCTTGGGATTGCGGCCGATCCGCTCGTTCTTGGAGCGCACCTGAAATGAGCCGAAAGATGACAATTTGACGTTGGCGCCGGTGATCAGCGCGTCACCGATCAGCTCGAGCACGCGCTCAACCAATTCGGCCGACTCAGTCCTAGAAAGTCCAACGGTGCCGTAAACTGCTTCGGCAAGATCTGCCCGCGTTACCGTCTTCTGCGTCATTCGCACCCCCGTGTTGCCAACAGGGCAAAATCCCCAGGCTGGGACAGCAACAATGGCGTCCCTCATACACTTGTTCCGGCACCACCCTTAAGGGCAGAGCCACACAGCGGGATCCTTCCCTACGCCCCAGCGCTTCCTGCCAGCCCAAAAAACGGGCAGATTTCTGCGCGGGGTTCCTCCGACGGCATGGACACTAACGCCTTGAAACGGCTGAGGTCAATGCGGCCTTTGGCCTGTTACCAGCGAATAAGCGAGGCGCCCCAGGTGAAACCGCCCCCCATGGCCTCAAGCATGACCAGGTCGCCCTGCTTGATGCGGCCATCGGCAACGGCGGCACTGAGGGCCAGCGGCACGGAGGCGGCAGAGGTATTGGCGTGACGGTCGACGGTGACGACGACCTTTTCGGGCGGCAGTCCGAGCTTGGCCCCTGCCCCGTCGATAATGCGCCGATTGGCCTGGTGGGGCACGAACCAATCGAGATCGGCCACGGTGTAGCCGGATTTTTCGAGCGCGGAATAGACGACATCGGTGATCTTGCCGACGGCGTGGCGGAAGACTTCGGGGCCCTGCATGTGGACATGGCCGGTGGTGCCGGTGGAGGACGGGCCGCCATCGACATAGAGCTTATCCCAATGATGGCCGTCGGAGCGGAGAGCCGAGGCCAGGACGCCGCGTTCGGGCGCATCGTCGGCGAGCTCGACCCGCTCCATAATCGCGGCGCCGGCGCCATCGCCGAACAGCACGCAGGTGGAGCGGTCGGTCCAATCCAGCAGGCGCGAGAAGGTTTCGGCGCCGATGACCAGGGCGCGATTGGCGAGGCCATTCTTGAGATAGCTGTCGGCCGTGGCGACGGCATAGACAAAGCCCGAGCAGACGGCCTGGATATCGAAGGCCATGCCGTGATGGATGCCCAGCTTCATCTGCACCAGGGTCGCGGCGGCCGGGAAGGTATAGTCGGGCGTGGTGGTGGCGACGATGATGAGATCGATGTCGTCGGGGGTGACGCCCGCATTGGCCATGGCCTGCCTGGCGGCCTCGACGGCGAGGTCGGAGGTGAACTGGCCCTCGGCGGCGATATGGCGCTCCTTGATGCCAACACGCTGCTGGATCCATTCGTCGGATGTATCGACCATGGTTGCCAGTTCGGCATTGGTGAGGATTCGCTCGGGAAGATAGCCGCCGACACCGCGGATGATGGAACGCGTCTTGGTCACGCCGGTTTCGCCTCAGATTCGGTCACGGGAGCGGCCTGGACCGCTTGGACGGGAAATCGCTTCATGGTCTCCCCGATCTTATCGATCAGGTGACTGCGCGCCATTTCATAGGACAGGCCCAGGGCACTTTTATAGCCAATTTCGTCAGTGCCGCCGTGCGATTTGATCACAATACCATTGAGCCCCATGAATACCCCGCCATTGACGGTGCGGGGGTCCATCTTGCGGCGCAGGGCATTGAGCGCCGACATGGCGAAGAAGGCGCCGATGCGGCTCATCAGATTGGACTTGAGGGCGTTGGAGAGATAGCGGCCCACCTGACGGGCGGTGCCTTCGGCCGTCTTGAGGGCGATATTGCCGACAAAGCCTTCGGTGACAACGACATCCACCGTACCCTTGCCGATATCGTCGCCTTCGACGAAGCCATGATAGGTGAAGCCGGCGCCGCTGGCCTGGGCGAGAATCTTGCCGGCATCCTTGATCGAATCGAGGCCCTTGACCTCTTCGGTGCCGACATTGAGCAGGCCCACTGTAGGCAGGTCATCGTCGAAGAGGCAGCGCGCCAGCGCGGAGCCGAGGATGGCGTAATCCACCAATTGCTGGGCATCGGCGCCGATGGTGGCGCCCATATCGAGCACGATGATATCGCTGCGCAGGGTGGGCCAGATGGCGGCGATGCCGGGGCGGGAAATGCCTTCCATGGGGCGCAGGCAAAAGGTGGCCATGGCCATCAGCGCGCCAGTATTGCCGCCGGACACGGCGACATCGGCCTCGCCATCCTTGACGGCCTGGATGGCCATCCACATCGAGGAGGTGCCCCTGCCCTTGCGCAGAGCCTGACTGGGTTTTTCGTCCATGGCGATGACGACATCGCAATGGCGCACGGTGGAGGCCGGCTTAAGCGCCGGGAATTCTTCGAGCAGCGGAGCAATCTGCTCCTCGCGGCCATGGAAGATGAATCTCGTATTCTTGCGCTCGCGCAGCGCGAGATAGGCTCCGTGGATCACCGCCCGTGGCGCGTTATCCCCGCCCATGGCGTCCACTGAGATTGTAATCGTATCGGTCATATTTGCCCGTAAATCGACCCCACAGGGGGCGGTGCCGCAACATATCCCATCACAGGGTGGGTGCAAGCCCTGCCCCACATTGCGGCAGGCTTGATGACGTGAGAAAGGGGCTTCCCTATGGCCGGATCAGGCTTTTTCGGGCCCCGGCTTGAGCTTTTTGAGGCTGGCAAAAGGGCCGGCATCGGTGTCGTCGGGGGCCAGGCCAAGACTATCGAGGCTTTCGCCCGGCTGGCGGGGGTAAGGGTCTATCGCCAAAGCCAGAGTTTCGATCAGCAAGGCACTGAGATCGACTTCGGGGCCATCGATATGATCGGGGAAATCGTCATCTTCCAGATCGACGAAAATCTCCGCGCCCGGCGCCGGCTTGTGGCTGTGCCCCTCGGGCAGGAAGACCCGGTCGATCGGTTCGTCGATATCCTGGGAGACTGGCTCGAAGGTGACGACGGAGGGCTGCACGATTCGCGCGGTGAGCCGGCCCTGGGCGCGAATGCCGCCGCGCAAAGGCACAATGGTGAGATCGGCGTGGAAGGCCTCGACCGCAGTGAGCTTGAGCGCTTCGGCGAGAGCCTGCCGGGCGGACTCATCGGGCGCGACGGCGAGCGTGCGGCCGGTGGCGGGAAGCCGGTCGATGCGGATAATGGCGTCAAGCAGCGGCGTTTCCTTATGGGTCATGCGGCTGCCCCGAACTGGATGGTGCCGGCCATGATGGCATCGGCGGACTGAGCGGCCAGGACATCGTCCTGCGCCAGCATGTAGGCGGCGAGCGACTGCACATGGCCGCCCTCGCCTTCATCGAAAATATTGCGGGCGAGGACGGCAGCAAGCGCGGCGGAATCGCGGCGATCCATGGCCTCATTCATGGCGGCGAGCAGGCCGAAGAAGATATTGCCCATTTTCTGAATCTTCTTGGGAATGCCGATATCGGTGACGCCCATTTCTCGCAGCGAGCGATCCATATCCTTGAAGAACAGGTCGAACACCGCCTGGCTGAAGGCTTTTTGCCCGCCCTGCTCGGCGCGCAGGCGCCGGAACAGCAGCGCCATATGGAGGCTAATCATGTCGAAACGGCCGGTGACCGTATCGGGCACAAGCCATTCGGCATAGAAGACCGGCTGCCGGGATTGCGCCACAATGGCGCTATAGATGGCGTAAACCGGCTCGGTGGCAGTGTTCTTGCGAAATAGTGACAAGATCATGGGATTGCGCTCAATGGCTCGATCGTTCTAACAAGACACCCAGCCGGGCAATGTCAGCTTGCCAGACGGACACGTTGGCGGCTACACATTCCGGCGGCCGGAACGGGCTGCAGCCTTGTCGCCGTGCCTATAATAGAGAGCCATCGAGGAAGTCAAATTCATGCCTCTGCGTACCGTTTCAGGTTCCTTTGCCGCCATTGCAGCGATCGCCGTCGTTCTGGCGGGCTGCAGCAGCGGCGGCGTGCAGCTGGTTAGCCAGCGCACCCAAGGCTATGAAATCTCCGAGGCGGCGATGCAGCAGATTCGCCCCGGCCAGAGCCAGGAACTGGTGACCATCGTGCTGGGCTCGCCGCAATCGACCAATACGTTTGGCGACCAGTCGGCCTATTATTACGTCGAGACCAAGGTGCAGCAGACGGCATTCGGGATGACCTCGATCAAGTCGCGCACGGTTCTGGCGATCTATTTCGACAAGAACAAGAAGGTCATCGACAAGGCCGTCTATACCGCGGCCGATGGCAAAGTGATTGCAGTGGAAAGCCGCCGCACCCCTTCGTTCGGCGAGGACCGCACCTTCATCCAGCAGATTTTGCAGTCGTTTGGCGGGTAAGGCCGGCACTGCGATGTGATAAGAAAGGCCCCGACTTTCCGGGGCTTTTTTGTTTTGTGGCTGAGGTTCATGCAAACCACAGTGTCATTCCCGCGAAAGCGGGAACCTTTGTTTTTCCAGGCATAGCAAACGGAGGTCCCCGCTTTCGCGGGGATGACACAGTGGGGGGCGGGGGCATCGGTGTTGCGGGGCCATAGGAGGGTTCAGCCCCCCTCGGTCCCTCCCCTCAAGGGGGAGGGAAGCAGATCGCTTACTTCGTGCCGCTCATGTCGGCGCCGGCTTCGCGGGCGATGGAGTCGAGAGCGGCGTTGACCATGCCGGTGGCGTCATCTTCGTAGAAGGCGCGGGCGACGTCGATATATTCGGTGATGACGACGCGGGGCGGAATGTCCTTGCGGCGGAGCAGCTCGAAGGCGGCGGCGCGCAGGATGGCGCGAAGGGTGGCATCGATGCGTTCGACCGGCCAGCCCTCGGCCAGGGCACGATCGACAGCGGGATCGATGGCGAGCTGATGCTTGGTGACGCCCGAGACGATCTGGCGGAAAAAATCGGCATCGGCGGGCAGGTATTGCTCGCCTTCAATCTCGCGGCCGAGATGGAAGCTGCCGAACTGGGCGAGCGTGTCTTCGAGCGTCGCGCGGCCCACATCCATCTGGTAGAGCGCCTGGACGGCGGCAAGACGGGCGGCGCCGCGCTGATTGGCGGAGCGGGCGGATTGCGGGTCGCGTTTGGGAGCGTCGGCCATTTATGCGTTCAGCCGGATTTTGAGGGCGGCCATGGCGAGAGCCGCACGGGCAGCACCACCGCCCTTGTCCTGCTCGGAAACCCGGGCGCGGGCCCAGGCCTGATCCTCGTTTTCGACGGTGAGGATGCCATTGCCGAGCGGCAGGGCATCAACGACCGAGATTTCCATCAGCGCGCGGGCGCTTTCGTTGGAGACGATCTCGTAATGGGTGGTTTCGCCGCGGATGACGGTGCCCAGGGCAACGAAGCCATCGTAATCGCCGGCCTCGAGCGCCATGGCGATGGCGGCGGGGATTTCGAGGGCGCCGGGGACGGTCACCACGTCGAAGGTGGCGCCGGCAGCCGTGATGGCGGCGGAAGCGCCGGCCAGGAGCTCGTCGGCCAGCTCGGTATAATAGCGGGCCTCGACGATGAGGAAGTGCTGGCCATCGGCGGAGCCGGGCTCGATGGGGAAATTGGCGCCGTGAGAGGCCATGGGGCAGTCCTTATTTGCGGAAGTCGCCGAGGGTTTCAAACAGGCGCGCCGCATAGCGCGCCATTGGGTCGACCTCGATATTGACGCTGTCGCCAACCCCATAATCGCCCCAGGAGGTAACTTCAACCGTATAGGGGATCAAATGGACCGAGAAGCGGTTGGCTTCGACGTCATTGACGGTGAGCGAGGTGCCATTGAGGGCGACGCTGCCCTTTTTGGCGATGAAGGGAGCGACGGCGTCGGAAACGGCGAACGTATAGGTGATCTGGTCGCCGGTCTGCTTCTTGTCGACGATCTCGGCCATGCCGTCGATATGGCCCGACACGATGTGGCCGCCCAGTTCGTCGCCGATCTTGAGGGAGCGTTCAAGATTGACCCTGCGGCCGAGCTGCCACTTGCCCACATGGGTGACGGCCAGGGTTTCGAGGGCGGCGAAAACTTCGAACCAGTTCTGGCCGCTGTCATTGCCCTTGTCGGTGACGGTGAGGCAGATGCCGTCATTGGTGATGGAGGCGCCCATATCGATGGTGGCGGGATCGTAGGCCGTGCCGATGCGCAGCACGCGGCCATCGTTGCGATCCTCGACCTTGAGCAATTTGCCGACGTCGGTGACGATACCGGTGAACATGGGCAATCCTATATGTGAGTTGGCTGCATCATATAGCGAGGCAGAGGCGCCTGCGACTACTGAGAAATGCTTGAACGCCGTTCGAAGATGGTGACCAGATCGTCGCCCAGCGGCTGGCTATCGATTTCGACTAGACCGGCGGCTTCGAGGCGGGTGGCCAGAGACTCGCCGGCGCTGGCGGGCAGTCCCCCCTTCCCGATCGTCACCGGACTGGTCAGGAGCGCGAAACGGTCGATAAGGCCGGCGTCGAGCAGAGCGGCGGTGAGGCGGGCGCCGGGCTCTACCAGAAGATGCTGGATGCCCTTGCCGGCCAGCGCCGCGAAGGCCAGCGCGAGGTCGGGGCGGCCCTTTTTGCCTTCGACGCGGAGGACTTCCACAGAGGGCGGGGCTTCGACGGGTGAGTCGGTTTCCGCAATGATTGCAAGGCGATGCGCGGAGAAGCGATCAACCAGATTCACCTTGCGATCGATGCCCTTGGCACCGGCGAGCACGACGCGCAGGGGCGTACGGTTTTCGAGGCCCGGCAGGCGGACGGTGAGTTGGGGATCGTCGAGCCGGGCGGTGGAAGCGCCGATCAGGATGGCTTCGGAGCGGGCGCGCTGCAGATGCGTCCAATCGCGGGCGGCCTCGCCGGTGATGGCGACATTGCCCTGCCCCTTGCGGCCGATCATGCCATCGGCGGAGACAGCAAGCTTGGCGGTGACGAAGGGGCGCCCTGCCCCGTGGCGCATGGCATGGCCGGCATGGAGGGCGCGGGAGGGGGCGTGATCGGCGAGGATGACTTCGATGCCGGCCGATTCCAGACGTCGGATGCTTTCGCCGGCAGTGCGGGGATCGGGATCGCCGGTGCCAATGACGACACGCAGCACGCCGGAGCGGACCACGGCATCGACGCAGGGTGGCGTGCGGCCCCAATGGTGGCAGGGCTCGAGCGTGACATAGAGCGTGCGGCCCGAGGCTTCAAAACCCGCCGCCTCCAGCGCCTGCGACTCGGCATGCGGCCGCCCGCCCTTGGCGGTGACGGCGCGGGAAATCAGCGTCTGGTTGAAGGGATCGACGACCAGGGCCGCGACAGTGGGGTTGTCCGCTGTGGTGCCGAGATAGGCCGAGGCATAGCGCACGGCGGCGTCGAGCCAGCGAATATCCTCAGCGGTTGGGCCGCTCAATCGTCGTTATCCTGGACGATGCCCTTGCCCGCCGCGAGTTCGCTGAGGAAGGACCGGAAATCGTCGGCGGCCGAGAAGTTCTTGTAGACCGAGGCGAAGCGGACAAAGGCCACGTCATCAAGGCCCTTGAGGCCCTCCATGACATATTCGCCGATCTGGTCGGAGGTGACTTCGACCTCGCCCAGGCTCTCGAGCTGGCGGACAATGCCCGAGATCATGCGTTCGGTGCGATCAGGATCGACCGAACGCTTGCGCAGGGCGGTATAGACCGAGCGCGAGAGCTTTTCGCGATCGAAGGGGACCTTGCGGCCCGATTTCTTGACCACGGTCAGATCGCGCAGCTGCACCCGCTCGAAAGTGGTGAAGCGGCCGCCGCAGCCATTACAGACGCGGCGGCGCCGGATAGCGCCAGAATCCTCGGTGGGACGGCTGTCCTTGACCTGCGTATCGTCGTTGCCGCAATAGGGACAGCGCATGCTTGGCTCTTTTAGCTGGCGTAGATCGGGAAGCGCGCGGTGAGCGCCTTGACCTTGTCACGCACGGCGGCTTCGACGGCGGCGTTGCCCTCGTCGGAATTGGCTTCGCGCAGACCATCGAGCACTTCGACGATCAGGCTGCCGATTTCCTGGAATTCGGCGACACCGAAGCCGCGGGTGGTGCCGGCCGGGGTGCCCAGGCGGATACCGGAGGTGACGAAGGGCTTTTCCGGATCGTAGGGAATGCCGTTCTTGTTGCAGGTGATGAAGGCGCGGCCCAGGCCCTGCTCGGCACGCTTGCCGGTGGCATTCTTGGGACGCAGATCGACCAGCATCAGGTGATTGTCGGTGCCGCCGGAGACGACGTCGAGGCCATGCGACTTGAGCGTTTCGGCCAGAGCGCGGGCATTGTCCACCACCTGGCGGGCATAGATCTTGAATTCGGGCTGCAGCGCTTCCTTGAAGGCAACGGCCTTGGCGGCGATGACATGCATGAGCGGGCCGCCCTGCAGGCCGGGGAAGACGGCCGAATTGATCTTCTTGGCAATATCCTCGTCATTGGAGAGGATCATGCCGCCACGCGGGCCACGCAGGGATTTATGCGTGGTGGTGGTGGTGACATGGGCATGGGGAACCGGCGAAGGGTGCACGCCACCGGCGACGAGGCCGGCGATATGGGCCATGTCGACCATGAGATAGGCGCCGACGGAATCGGCGATCTCGCGGAAGCGCTTCCAATCCCAGATGCGGGAATAGGCGGTGCCGCCGGCCAGGATCAGCTTGGGCTTATGCTCGTGGGCGAGGCGCTCGACTTCGTCCATATCGAGCAGATGATCGTCGCGACGCACGCCATAGGAGACGACGTTGAACCACTTGCCGGACATGTTGACGGGCGAGCCATGGGTGAGATGGCCACCGGAATTGAGATCGAGACCCATAAAGGTGTCGCCCGGCTGCAGCAGCGCCAGGAACACGGCCTGATTCATCTGGGAGCCGGAATTGGGCTGCACATTGGCGAATTTGGCGCCGAAGAGCTGCTTGGCGCGCTCAATGGCGAGCGTTTCAGCCACGTCGACGAACTGGCAACCGCCGTAATAGCGCTTACCCGGATAACCTTCCGCATATTTGTTGGTCATGATCGAGCCCTGCGCCTCAAGCACCGCGCGGGACACGATGTTTTCGGACGCAATCAGCTCGATTTCGTGCTGCTGGCGACCGAGTTCATCATTGATCGCGCCGGCGATCTCGGGATCGGTCTCGGCAAGATTGGCGGAAAAGAACTTCGGAAAAGGCGAAAGAGAGGTCGCAGCGCTCATGGGCTCAACTCCAGGGCGATCCCAACATGTGGTGTCGGAAGGATGGTACGGGCGCAGCCTCTAGCACGATCCGCGCCTTCAATCCATGCGTTGCCACAGTAATTTCTCAATTGGCAGGCAACCGTCGAGCGCGCTTGCGCATTTCTGTTTGCATAGGGCCGGGAACCCCGGCCGGCGGGGTGGTTTTGGAGAATTCGAGATGAAGACGAAATTTGGAAAACTTGCCGCGACGGTGATAGCGGGAGCCGTGGTCCTCACCAGCGCAATGCCCGCATCGGCCCAGAACTGGGGCGTCTCGAAGGGCGGCAATGGTAACTGGTCGCAGCGCGACCGGGTGATCACCAGCTATTGCGACCGCTATCGCAATGACCGCGACTGCCGTGGCTATTATGGCGGCGGCTGGAGCGATCGCGATTACAATAATTTCTACCGCAATCGTCGCAATTCGCTCGACGGGATTGCAGCCGGCCTGTTCGGCTTCGGTTTCGGCGCGCTGCTGGGCGGCGCTATCGCCAACCAGAACAACAACAATAATTACGGCGGACAGCCGGTTTACGGCGGCAGCTCGTACCAGGCGCATGTGAACGCGTGCTATTCGCGTTACCGCTCCTATGACGAAGAGACCGATACGTTCATGGGCTATGACGGCATCCGTCGCCGCTGCATGCTCTAGCTAGAACAGACGTTTTTCCTGCGCCGGGGGCTCCGTCTGGAGTTTCCGGCGCAGCTTTGCCAGGGCCAGTTGCTGCATCTGGTTGCGGGTGGCCGAGACCGGGGTGATGACCACAACCTCGGTGCCGCTGGCGCTATGGATGGCGGCGACGCGCATCTGCTGGCCGAGTTGGACGAACTCAAACAGAACTTCACCTTCAGTCATGGGCGCGTTCCTCTGGTTGCCGCCGCATGGTGCCCGATTCCATGACAAAACAAAAACGCCCTCCGGATGGAGGGCGTTTTGCATTGCGGCGACCGCCGGGATCAGGCCTCGAAGGTGACCTTGCCCTGGGCGTCGAAATTGTAGACGTCGTCGCGGAAGCTGACGGTGCCCTGCTTGTTGGCCCAGGCGGTGATGTAGGTGGTGTGCAGCGGCACGCGGGCCTTGCACTCGACATCGAGGCGCTGCAGGGATTCGAAGGTCATATCGACCTTGTTCTGATCCCAGTCGCCATTGTCGCGCAGCAGCCAATTGACGAGCTGATTGACGCCCTCGACGCGCACGCAGCCCGAGGAGTGGAAGCGGGCGTTTTCGCCGAACAGCGCCTTGGTCGGGGTATCGTGCAGGTAGCAATCATAGGGATTGTAGAAGTTAATCTTGCAATGGCCCATGGAATTGGCCGCGCCCGGCTCCTGGCGGTACATGTAATTGACCGCATTGCCGATATTGGTCCAATCAATCGAGGAGGGCGAAATCTCGTTGCCCTTGCCGTCGTAGATATGGATGTTCTGTTCGGCCAGGTAATTGGGATTTTCCTGCATGTACTTGGTCAGGTCGCGCTCGACCAGCGACTTGGGCACATGCCAATAGGGATTGAAATTGATCTGGCTGACCTTGCTGGCCATGATCGGGGTGGCGCGATCGACGCGGCCGACCACAGCGGTATGGCGCTGCTCGACCATGCCGCCATTCACCGCCTCAATGGTGGCAGCGGGAATATTGACCACGACATAGCGTTCGCTGAGGTTTGACGCCATGGTCTGAACGCGCTGGGCATTGAGATAAAGCTGGTTGAGGCGGGTCTGAGCCGGAACCGAGAGCGCGTACCAGGTGGCTTCATCGACCTGGCCGGTGACGACGAGACCGTGACGGGCCTGGAAGGCGCGGATACCGGCATCGGCAGGAGCGTCGATCATGTCGCTGACATTTTCGACCATGCCCATATCGCCCGAGGAAATCAGGCGGCGCTTGAGCGCGATAACGGCCTTGCGGGATTCACCGAGCTTGAGGCCATAGGCTTCCTGCGGGGTCTCTTCCCAGCCGCCAGCGGCGACGAAGGGTTCATACTGGGAAATGGCCAGCTGCAGATTATAGGCCGTGTCATAGGACAGGATCGGTTCATTGGTGGCGATCAGCGCCTGGGCGGCAGCCGTATTGCCGTTTTGATCGACATTGCGCAGCACGCGGTTGCGGTCGAACATGTCCCAGAACGAATCCTGGGCTCGCACCACGGAAGGCATGGCCAGGGCAGCGCCACTCACAGCCATGGATTGAAGAAGAGAACGACGATTCAATCGCATCAAGTCACCCGAAATATTCAGCCCGCCGGATGAAACCGGCTTCTACCATCGCGTCCCGCCCGTCACAACGCGGTCAAGCGAGTGTGAACTTTGGACTTCATAAACCAAGAATAGACGGGAAATGGTTTCAAACCACGTAACGAGGCAAATGCTGGCCATTTGCGGCTGAAATAAGAAACGCCAGCGCTGAGGCTGGCGTTTGCTTGATGGTGTGGCTCGAGCGCAACAAGCACCCTGCCCGGCCGCGTCTTCTATTAGAGCTTATAAAGGATCTGATCGACCCAGAAGCGCTCGAGACGAGCCAGCGCCTTGTTGAGGCCGTCGAATTCGTCGTCGCCCAGGCCGCCAACCTTGTCGATCGACTTGAGATGACGGTCATAGAGCTCGTCGATGACTTCAGCCACTTCCTCGCCCTTGGGGGTCAGCTTGATGCGGACCGAGCGGCGGTCGGAACGGGAGCGTTCCTGGAAGATATAGCCGGTTTCGACCAGCTTCTTGAGGTTATACGAGACGTTGGAGCCCAGATAATAGCCCCGCGAACGCAGCTCGCCGGCGGTCAGTTCAGCGTCGCCGATATTGAACATCAGCAGCGCCTGGACAGGGTTGATGTCATCCCAGCCCATGCGGTCGAACTCATCCTTGATGAGATCGAGCAGGCGGCGGTGAAGACGTTCGACGCGCGAAACGGCTTCGAGATAGAGCGGCTTCAGGCTTTCGGTCCGGCCCGGAACCATTGCCTCGGCGGCGTTGGATTTGATTGCCATTTGTGCCTCACTGTTTATCAGTCCGTGCGATTTTTCGCATCTCATGAGGCCAAACTACGGCACCCCAACTAAGATCGCCCTAAGCCGCACGCTTAAAACTATCTTACTGTAATGCAATGAGAATTTGGCTTAATTCTTCGTATCACCTGGTGATAAAATTGTAACCTTACCGAGGTGTGACGGGCATGGGCGAGATTAGACGCACATGCCCGGCAAGGCTAGGCCATATTGCGGAATGGCCTGGCGAAGGTGAGCTTGAGCACCAGCATGCCCGCAACGGCAAGCGCCTGCGCCAACAGCAGAAACAGCCCCAATTCACTCATCTGGCTGGCATGGATGGCGGCCAATGCGAAGCTGCCGGCAATCCAGAGTGCATCGCCGGCGACGTGGAGGGCCAGCATGCCGCCAGTCGGCCGCTGGGCCCGCGCTGTCGATAAATTGAACGCGGCCCAGGGCAGCAGGATGAGGCCGGCGACGATCAGGACGGCATTTGGCAAGGGCCAGGCCAGAAGCGCGGTGAGCGGCGCGGCAGCGGCGGCCATGATGGCACCGAGGACGAGACAGGCTGCGGCATCGGCGAAATAGATCAGGCGGGGATGGATGGTCATTGGGTATCTCCATGTCGGTGTTTCGATGGACACGAGACTGGCCCGATGAGGTAATGGTCTCAATTACCACAGAGGTAATGGAATTGCGGGTTGCTTTGCGGCTTTATGAAGCCAGGCATAGGAGCAGGGCATGATCGGCCAGATATTGCGGGAGTGGCGCGGGCAGCGCGGCATGAGCCAGATGGACCTGGCGCTGACGGCCGAGGTGTCGTCGCGGCATGTCTCGTTCATGGAATCGGGGCGCGCCAAACCGAGCGTAGATATGGTGCTGCGGCTAGCCGAGGCGCTTGCCATGCCGCTGCGGGAGCGCAATGCCATGCTGATCGCGGCAGGCTTTGCGCCGCAATATGGCGAGAGCGACTGGCATGGCGAGGCAATGGCCGAGATAAGGCAGGCAGCGGGGATGATCCTTGCCGCGCACGCCCCCAATCCCGCATTGGTGCTGGACGCCGCATTCACCGTGCTTGATGCCAACGAGGCGGGCGCGGCGCTATTGGGCGGTCTCAATGGCGGCAAGATCAACCTGGTCGATCTGGTGTTCGGGCCGGGACCGCTGCGCGACAGCATCGTCAACTGGCCGGAAGTGGCGAATTATCTGCTGCATCGGATGCGCGAGGGCGTGCGGATGCGGGGGCCGCAATCGGAGATCGCAAGGGTATTAAGACGCGCGCGACAGCAGCCGGGTGTCGAGCAATTGGCGCAGGTCCATGGCAGCGCGGGCACCGTATTGTTGCCGGTCGTGGTTACGATAGGTGGCGTCACGACGCGCTGGTTTACGACCGTCACGACCTTCGGCGCGCCGCAGGATGCGCTGGTCGAAGAGATCATGATCGAGCAGTTCCACCCGGCCTGAACGGTCTCAGTCGGTGGCGCGGGCGCGGCGGTGGCGGACGCGCAGGAAGAAGATGACGAGGATTGAGACTACCAGGACCAGCCGCAGGCCAAAGCCGAAGGCGGTCATCTGCACGTCGGGATTGCCGGAGAGATAGAGCGCCAGTTCGATCGCCGTGGCGCCGGCCAGCAGGACGCCGCCCCAGCTGGCCCTGATCCAGAGGCCGACGGCGGCAAAGAGCCGGGCGAGGCAGAAAACGGCGAGATAGACGAAGCCGGCCGTGCCCAAAGTGGTCAATGGGCTGATCGCGCCCGCATTGACGCCGAGCAGGCGCGCGGCATCGTTGAGCCCGAGCAAAAGGCTGACAATGGCGATGATGCGAACGAAGATGCCGAGGGCGGGGGCGTTGAAATCCATGGCGGTTTTCTAGCCCCTGCCGAAAGCTGCGACAAGCCGGAGCTTGGAGCCCTCCCCCGCCTTTGATAGACGAGTGCCAACCAAGGAGCAGATGATGGCCGAGCAGTGGAGCAAGCATGACATGGACTTCCTGGGCGGACGCCGCTTGCGACGCAGCCGCCGCACGGAATGGAGCCGGGCCATGGTGCGCGAGACCCTGCTGACGCCAGCCGATCTGATCTGGCCGCTCTTTGTCATCGAGGGGCAGAATGAGAAGACCGCGATCAAGACCATGCCGGGGGTGGAACGATTGAGCGTGGATCTCTGTGTCGAGGCGGCGCGAGCGGCCCGTGACGCGGGCATTCCGGCGCTGGCGCTGTTTCCCAATACGCCGGATCATTTGCGCAGCGAGAATGCGGCGGAGGCCTATAATCCGGACAATCTGATGTGCCGGGCGCTGAGCGCCATCAAGAGCGCGGTGCCCGAAATCGGGCTGATCGCAGATGTCGCGCTGGATGAATATTCGAGCGATGGCCAGGACGGGCTGGTGCGCGACGGGGAAATCCTCAACGACGAGACCATTGCCGTGATGGTACGGTCGGCGCTGGTTCAGTCCAAGGCCGGGGCCGACATCATTGCGCCGTCCGACATGATGGACGGCCGCGTGGCGGCGATCCGCGAGGTGCTGGATGGCGAGGGGTTCGAGCAGGTCCAGATCATGTCCTACGCGGCCAAATATGCCTCGTGCTTTTACGGGCCGTTCCGCGAGGCGGTGGGCACGGGCAGCCGGCTGCGCGGGGACAAGCGGACCTATCAGATGGATTTCGCCAATTCTGACGAGGCCTTGCGGGAGATCGCGCAGGATATCGAGGAAGGCGCCGATAGCATCATGGTCAAGCCGGGGCTGCCGTATCTCGATATCGTGCGGCGGGCCAAGGACAATTTCAATATTCCCATCTACGCCTATCAGGTGAGCGGGGAATACGCGATGATCGAATTCGCAGCGGCGGCTGGGGCGCTGGACCGGACGCGGGCTATTCATGAGAGCCTTCATGCGTTCAAGCGGGCCGGGGCGAATGGGGTGTTGACGTATTTTGCGCTCGAGGTGGCGCGGGAGTTGGGGCGCTGAGGCACATTTTAGTGCCTTGGGCCTCTTGCAGAGAGGCAAGGTCGTGACAATGTTTCGTGCATGAACCAGACCCAGACTGCCCGCCCTGTCCTGCCCGATCCCTCGACCGCACCCGAGCTGTTTGATGGCGTGTTGACGCGTCGGGCGATAGCATTTGTCATCGATCTGGCGATCATGGGCATGCTGATGCTGATGTTCGGGTTTGTTGGCCTGATTGCTGGTTTCCTGACCTTCGGGCTGGCTTGGCTGGCGCTGGTGTTTCTCGTTCCGGCGACTGTGCTGTTTTATTATGGCGTGACGCTGGGCTCGCAGAACCGGGCGACGCTGGGCATGCGGATGATGGATCTGGTGCTGACGCCGACGCGTGGGCAACCGCTCGATGGGTGGATGGCGATCGTCCATGCCGGCGTATTCTGGATCACGGTCTGGATTTCCTGGCCGGTTTCGCTGCTGTTCGCGCTGTTTACGCCGCGGCGGCAGATGATCCATGACCTGATCGTGGGCACGCTGATGGTGCGCCGCTCGCCGATGACGCGGCATTGGCGGGCTTACAACAGCCGGAGCCAACAGGCGTATTGAGGCGTTGCCTGGGGTAGAGCAGAGGTTTACACTCTGCTGATTGCACCCAAGGGTCATGGATGACCGACCACACGCCTGAAACCACCCAGTTGTTTTTGACAGCGGCCATGCCGTGCCCCTATCTGCCGGGCAAGCAAGAGCGCAAGCTGTTCACGCACCTGACCGGGCGGCGGGCTTCCAGCCTGCATCACCTGCTGAGCGAAAACGGCTTCCGGCGCAGCCAGAACCTGATTTACCGGCCAGCCTGCGAAGGCTGCAATGCCTGCCAATCGGTGCGGATCGTTGCCGGAGAATTCGAGGCCTCGTCGCGCTTCCGCCGGGTGCTGCGCAATAATGCCGATCTGTCGGTCGATGTGCGGCCGACCACGGCGACCAGCGAACAATATGATCTGTTCAAGCGCTACCTGGAGTCGCGGCATGCCGGCGGCGGCATGAATCAGATGAGCTTTGTCGACTATGAATATATGGTCGAGGATACGCCCGTGCAGTCGGTGCTGGTGGAATATCGGCTGCGCGAGCACCCGGCCCAGCCGCTGGTGGCGGTGGCGCTGACCGATGTGATGCCCGATGGGCTGTCCATGGTCTATAGTTTCTACGATCCCGACCTGGCGCATCGCAGCCTTGGGACTTTCCTCATTCTCGATCATATCGCGCAGGTCCGCTCGGCGGGGTTGAGCTATGTGTATCTGGGCTATTGGGTGAAGGATTCCCCCAAAATGGCCTATAAGGCGCAGTACCGGCCGCTGGAAGTGCAGCGCGGGACACTGGGCTGGTGTCCGCTGGAATAAGTTCTTCGCGCATAATGCGGATCGGGGCTCGCGCTGACAGTTCCGTGTGTTTGACCCGCGCCTTGTTTGAGCCATAAGGCTGGGTGAGACGGCATTGCCGTTGCCACCCCATTTGCCGGATTGCCTATGCCATTGCTGTTTTTCCTGGTCCGGCTGGGGCTGTTGCTGGGCGCGTTGGGCGCCGCTACATGGTCGATATTGGCGCTGTTCGGGTTTGCCGTGCCCGAATTCGATCTGCTCAATCATGCACAAATCCTGCTTTTGCCTGCGACGCTGATCGGGCTGTTCCTGGTAACCGTGCTGTTGCGCGGCAAATGGCGCAGCGCGGCGATGATCTATGTGTTTGCGGGCGTGGCGGCGTCGGCCAATGTCATGGTGCCCGAATTCGTCGCCTCGACCCAGGCGCGGCCAGCGGCGCCGGCGACGGGCGTGGTGCGGATGATGACGCACAACCTGTTCGGCATGAATTATGAGATGGACAAGGTGACGGCGGCGATTTTCGCTGAGGACCCGGACATCATCGTGCTGCAGGAATATTTCGGCGAACAGGCGCGGGACCTCCATCCCCTGCTGACCCAGCGTTATCCCTATTATGTGCGCTGCCGGGGCGGGAAGCGGGCTAATCTGGGAATGTATTCGCGCATTCCGTTCGAGCAGGTGGAGGATGGTGCCTGCCCGGACAATGCCTATGTAACGGAGCGGACGGCGCATATCCTGGCCAAATTCCATACGCCGGATGGCAAGGCTTTTTCGGTGATCACGACGCATATGGACTGGCCTATTCCGATGCAACGGCAGCAGGATCAGCTTGGCAGACTTTCGTCGGTGTTGGATACAATTGAGGGGCCGATGATCCTCGCCGGGGATTTCAATTCGACGCCGTGGTCTTATGCGCTGCGCAATTTCATCAGCCGGAACGGGCTGATGCGGGAGACGGTGAACCTGCTGACCTATCCGCTGAGCTGGTATTATCTTGGGGCCTGGCGGGACACGCTGCCCTTTTTGCCGCTCGACCATGTGATGACGCGCGGCGGGATCGTGGTGCATGACCTGCATGCGGGGCGGCCCACGGCGAGCGATCATTTGCCGGTGGTGTTCAGTTTTTCGGTGGAGTGAGGGGTTTCTTTCCGCGCTTCTGGCATGGGATGCGCAGAACCCCTCACCCTGAAATTCTGCTGAACGCAGAATTTCTGTCCCTCTCCCTCAAGGGGAGAGGGGTGGGCATCGAGGTTACCCGACGAACTTGTTGTTGCGCGGGAAGCCGTTGGGGGGCTGGCGGCCGGCGGCGGCGCGGTCGCCGAGCCAGTCGGTGAGCTCTTCCATGGGCTTGGTGAAGGTGCGGCCGGAGCTGTCCATCCAGGTCAGGCCATCGGCGGCGTAGAAGGTCTTGAGGTCGGAGATGCCGCCATCCTTGTAGCGCTGCAGGCGCACGCCCTTGCCGCGGCCCATTTCGGCCAATTGCGCCACGGGGAAAACCAGGAGCTTGCGGTTTTGCCCGATGACGGCGACCCGGTCGCCCACCATGGGCACGAGCAGGCGCGCTTCGTCGGGCGCAGTGACATTGAGGATCTGCTTGCCCTTGCGGGTATTGGCGATCATGTCGTCTTCGGCCACGATAAACCCGTAACCGGCAGATGACGCGATGACGCGTTTGCTGCCGGGCCGGTGGACGAAGAGGCTGACAATATCCTGCCCCTCCTCCATATCGACCATGATGCGTACCGGCTCGCCCTGGCCGCGGCCGCCGGGAAGCTTGTCGCCGCCCAGGGTATAGACCTTGCCGCCAGTGGTGAGCATGAGCAGCTTGTCGGTGGTTTCGGCCTTGATGGCGAGCTTGAGGCGGTCGCCGGTCTTGAAACCCTTTTCGTCGATCTCGTCGGTGTGCCCCTTGAGAGCGCGAATCCAGCCTTTTTCGGAGAGAATGACAGTGATCGGCTCGCGCTCGATCAGCGCGGTGGTGACTTCGGCGTGGTTGGCATCGGGCGCATCGCTGAACAGGGACCGGCGGGCGCCAAGGGCATGGGGCGTCGTGCCATCGGCCTCGAAGAGCGGATAGGCCTTTTTGAGGGCCTCGACCTGCTTGGCGATCTCGCCCCATTGGCGCTTGTCGGAGGAGAGCAGGCTTTCGAGCCGCCCCTTTTCCTCGGTGAGCCTGGAATGTTCCTCGCGCAGCTCCATTTCCTCGAGCTTGCGCAAGGAGCGCAGGCGCATATTGAGGATGGCTTCGGCCTGGTTGTCGGTGAGCGAGAATGTCGCGATCAGGGAGGCCTTGGCGTCATCCTCCTCGCGGATGATGCGGATGACCTCGTCGAGATTGAGATAGGCGACGATATAGCCTTCGAGCACTTCGAGGCGATTGGCGATCTGCTCGAGCCGGTGTTCGCTGCGGCGGACCAGCACGATCTTGCGGTGATCGAGCCACGCCTTGAGCGCATCGGCCAGGCTCATGACGCGGGGCAGCGTGCCCTTGTCGAGCACGTTGAGGTTGAGCGGGAAGCGCTGTTCGAGATCGGAGAGCTTATAGAGCTGCTCCATCAGGATCACCGGATCGACCGTGCCGGCGCGCGGCTCGAGCACGAGACGGATATCGTCGGCGCTTTCGTCGCGCACGTCCTTGAGCAAGGGCAGGCGCTTGGCCAGCAGCAATTCGGCGATCTTTTCGACCAGCCGGGACTTTTGCACGCCATAGGGAATCTGGGTGACGACGATCTGATAGACGCCCCTGCCCTTTTCCTCTTTTTCCCAGACGGCGCGCACGCGGAAGGCGCCACGGCCGGTCTCATAGGCATTGACGATGGAGGCGCGGGCATCGACCAGGTGTCCGCCGGTGGGGAAATCGGGGCCGCGCACGAGGTCGTCGCTGGAGGGCGGCGCGCCTAGATCCTGATGGATCAGCTCTTCGGTGGTCGCGGCGGGATTGTAGATGAGCTTGAGGGCGGCGTTGCACAGTTCGAGCACATTGTGCGGCGGCACGGAGGTCGCCATGCCCACGGCGATGCCCATGGAGCCGTTGGCCAAGAGGTTGGGGAAATTGGACGGCAGGACGGCCGGCTCTTCGTCTTCCCCGTCATAGGTGGGTTTGAAGTCGATGGCATTTTCGGTGATGCCTTCGAGCAGCCGCGTCGCCACATCGGTCATGCGGGATTCGGTGTATCGCATGGCGGCGGCGCTATCGCCGTCGATATTGCCGAAATTGCCCTGGCCATCGACCAGAGGATAGCGCATGGCGAAATCCTGCGCGAGGCGCACCAGGGCGTCATAGATCGACTGGTCGCCATGCGGGTGGAACTTACCGATCACGTCGCCGACGATACGCGCGGATTTCTTGTAGCCCTGATTGGGATCGAGCTTGAGCAGGCGCATGGCATGGATGATGCGGCGGTGGACGGGTTTTAGGCCGTCCCGCGCATCGGGCAGCGCGCGCTGCGTGATGGTCGAGAGCGCATAGGACAGATACCGCTCTTCGAGCGCCTGCCGCAAATCGACGACGCGCTGGTCATCGGCGGGCGGGAGGGTATCAGCGTCGGACATAGGCACAGTTTCCAGGGGAACGAATCAGGAAAGGATTATAGCTGGCGGGCGAGCAAAGTCGCGGATTTGCTGGGGTTTTTGCACGGGTTATGGGCGAGCGGATGCGCCGCTTGTGCAGCGGTTGCCGGATAGACGGACGGACCCCGAGACGGCTTTCGCCTCGTAGTGGTAAAAAGTGAGACGAGAACCGCCTCGGGGCGCCGGGCCTTGATCGGAAGGCGGCATCATGACCCCAACAGGTGACCGTAGTCCTCCTGCCCGCTGATCCGTCCGCTCATCCCGGAGCGAGGCGCGACCCCCACTCCCCCGGCTGTCACCAGGACGCCGGTCGCTGCAGCGCCGTCCGTGTTCCAGATGATGGGGGGATGATGCCACGGGGTTTTGGGAGGGGGATAAGTGGGATAAGTGGGGCCGGTGCGTGAGACTCCACCCTCATTTCTTCCCCATGGGGGAGGCAGGTGATGGGCCGATGGATGGGGGCTCTCGTCACCCCTCCCTTCCCGGCCATTCGAGCATAGCTCTCATGGCCTTTCTCGCTCAAATCGCTCCACCGGAGCGATTTGTCCCTCCGGGCCGCTCCAAAGCCCATCAAGGGGAGGGTGAACCCGGTGGATGTGGCAGGATGGTGCCAAAAACTCGATGCCGCCCTTGATGGGGCGCGGTGAGAAGGGTCACGTCTCCCGGCTCAGTATCTCGGCCAGCATGTCCCGCGTTGGTGACGGCTCCAGCTGCCGTGGATTCCACACCCGCTCCCTGAAGAAATGCGCCGTCAACCGCAAGGCATCGGCGATGTCGTGGGGGCTGGCATTGCCGCGGGTGGTGAGGAAGCTCGGGAGGGGCAGAAGGCGATCGAGATAGGGCTGGGCGGCGGCGCGGGAGACGGCGCGGCCCGATTTTGGCGAGACGTGGGTGAGATCGCCTGATGTGCCGGTGACGGCGCAGGTGGTGAGATCGAGGCCGTAGCCGAGGTCGTCGAGGATGGCGAGTTCGAAGCGGGCAAGCGCGGCGCCGTCGGGGGCGTGATCGAGCAGGTTGAGCGCCATGCCGAGCAGGCGATCATGCGGGTCGCGTTCGGGCAGGAGGCGCAGGTGATCGCAGATCAGCTGGCTCGTGTAGAGGCGGGTGCGATCGTGGATGAGCTGGGCGGCGCGAGCTTGCAGGAGTTCGACGGTGAACTGGCCGAGCTGGTCTTCCAGCCGGGCGCGCCAGGTGAGCTGGATGGTGTTGCCGGGCTGGAGAACGGCGGCGAGGCGCCGGGAGCGGCCGCCGCGCACCAGGCCAAGATGGCGGCCACGGCCGGCCACCATGGCTTCGGCAATGACGCTACTCTCGCCGTGGCGGCGCACACCGATCAGCAGGGCTTCGCCGGTCCATTCCATGAGGTCTACTTAATCCGCAGTGTCATTCCCGCGAAAGCGGGAACCTCTGTTTACTTCTCGATCATCCCGAAACGGAGGTCCCCGCTTTCGCGGGGATGACATTGTGGGTGGGATGGCGATGGGAAGGGCGGCTAGCCCTTCCCATGCGGGTATTCCAGACCCATTTCGCGGTAGCGCTCGGGGTCGTCGCCCCATTTTTCGCGGACTTTGACGAAGAGGAAGAGGTGGATCGGCACCTCGTACATTTCCATCAATTCCTTGCGGGATTCGGCGCCGATGGCCTTGATGGTCTGGCCGCCCGCGCCGAGGACGATTTTTTTGTGGCTGTCGCGGGTGACGTAGACGACCTGGTCGATCTTGTAGGAGCCGTCCTTCTGGATCTTGAAGCTCTCGGTTTCGACCGTGCAGTTATAGGGAATTTCGTCGTGGACGCGCAGGAACAGTTTTTCGCGCGTGATCTCGGCGGCGGTGATGGCCATGGTGAGATCGGTCAGGTGATCCTCGGGGAAATGCCAGGGGCCCGGCGGGATGTGCTTGACGCACCAATCCATGAAGTCCTGCACGCCATAGCCCTTGAGGGCCGAGATCATGAAGGTGGCCTCGAAACGCAGCTTTTCGTTGAGGGTCTGCGACAGGGCCAGCAGGGCCTCGTTCTTGATGGTGTCGATCTTGTTGAGGATCAGCACTTTGGGGTGGTTGATATTGGCCAGGCCTTCAAGCAGTGATTCAAGATCGGGACTTATCCCCCTTTCGGCATCAATGATAAAGGCGACGAGGTCGGCATCCCCTGCCCCGCCCCAGGCGCTATCGACCATGGCGCGGTCGAGCCGGCGCTTGGGCGCGAAAATGCCGGGGGTGTCGATGAAGACGAGCTGGGCCTTGTCGAGCGTGACCACGCCCCGGACCTGCGACCTTGTGGTCTGGGCCTTGTGGGTGACGATGGACACCTTGGTGCCGACGAGCGAATTGAGCAGGGTCGATTTGCCGGCATTGGGGGCGCCAACCAGCGCGATAAAGCCGCAGGACGTGTCGGTGAGTTCGGGGAGAGTGGTCATGCGGGCTCCTTCCAGACTTTCTGGCGGATGAGAAACAGCTCGGCGGCCTTGTGTTCGGCGATCTTTTTGGACGGGCCGGTGGCGCTCAGCGTTTCGTAATCACCCAGCGAGACGGAGATGGTGAATTGGGGGGCGTGGTCGGGACCGGTGCGGGCGGTCTGGATATAGGTGGGCGGCTCGAGGCCGCGGGCCTGGGCCCATTCCTGCAGCGTGGTCTTGGCATCGGCCTTGTTGGCGGAACCATCGGCCAGGAATTCCTCGAACATGCGCTCGACGAATTCATAGGCCTTGTCGGCGCCGCCATCGCAATAGATGGCGCCGATGACGGCTTCGGTGACGTCGCCCAGAATGGCGTCCTTTTCGGCGCCGCCGGTGCGCGCTTCGCTATCGCCCAGGTTCATCTCGCGGCCCAGATCGAGCTGGCGGGCGATGATGGCGCAGGTTTCCTTGCGCACCAGGGTGTTGAGCGTGCGGCTCAGCTCGCCCTCATTGGCCTTGGGATAGCGCCGATAGAGCATGTCGGCCACGGCGAGGCCGAGGACGCGGTCGCCCAGGAATTCGAGGCGCTGGTAAGAGCGCTCGATGCGCTTGGCGGGCGAGACGGCGCTGGAATGGGTGAGTGCGCGATCGAGCAGGTCCGGATCGGCAAAACGGTAGCCTAGCCGGAACTGGAGCTTGTCGTGATTACGCGCGCCTCGACTCACGGGGCAGCCGTGGTGTCATAGGGCTGGTCGGTGGAGACGCCCTGGAACATGCGGTCCCAGCGCACATTGGCCGGCCACTGCCAGATTTGCCACGGCGGCAGATTGTCCTTGATGGAGAAGAAGCGGGCTTCAGCCTTGGCGATCAGATTGACGGCGGGGACATAGCCGACCTGGCTCAGCACGCGGCTATCGGCGGAGCGGTCGCGATTGTCGCCCATCATGAAATAATGGCCGGCGGGAACGACATATTCCTGGGTGTTGTCGAGCGAGGCGTTGTCGGAGATTTCCTGGATGATATGGGTCGTGCCCTCGGGGAAAGTCTCGCGATAGACGGTGACTTGGCGGGTATCGCCTTCGCTATCGGTATCCTGGGCGGTGCCGAGCTTTTCGCGCTCGACCATGGTGCCATTGATGTAGAGGCGGCCCTCTTTCATCTGGATACGGTCGCCCGGCAGGCCAACGACGCGCTTGATATATTCGATATTCTGCGGCACCGGGCGGAACACGGCGACGTCGCCCCGGTTGGGCTCGCGGCCGAAAATGCGGTTGGAAATGGGCAGCTCGAAATCGAGCAGGCTGAAATCGCCGTAGCGGCCGAGCGAGAAGGAATGCTTGCCATAGCCCCAGACGAACTTATTGGCGACGAAATAGTCGCCGATCATCAGGGTCTGCTGCATGGAGGCCGTGGGGATGGAGAACGGCTGATAGAGGAAGGAGCGCAGCACAATGGCAATCAGCAGCGCCTCGACGACGACCACGATGGTTTCCCACCATTCGCTGGCGGCGGATTTCTTGGTGGTCTTGTCGGCGGGCTGGCTCATGAATATCCCCGGGGGAGTGATGCCGAAGCGTTAGGCGTTTGTGACCGCGTGGTCAATTGGCAGCGCCTCGATGATGACGAAGGCTTGAGCAAGCCCGGCGTCATCGGTGATGGTGAGGTGAATGTGGGGAACGTGTCCGGGCGGGACAAGCCGGGCCAAAGCTTTGGCGGCCCCATTGGTCAGATGCATTGTCGGCTTGCCCGATGGCAGGTTCACCACGCCCATGTCGCGCCAATAAACGCCGAAACTAAGGCCGGTGCCCAGCGCCTTGGAGCAGGCTTCCTTGGCCGCGAAGCGCTTGGCATAGGAAGCGGCGCGCTGAGCGCGGCGATCGGACTTGCGGCGCTCGATCTCGGTGAAGCAGCGATGGGTGAAGCGCTCGCCATATCGTTCCAGCGTGTGCTCGACGCGGTGGATCTGGATGAGGTCGGAGCCCAGGCCGATGATCATTTTTTTGGCCTCCTGCTTGCCTTCTCCCCTTGAGGGAGAAGGTGCCGCGAAGCGGCGGATGAGGGGTCCCTTTCTGCGGCTCTGGCATGGGATAGCGCAGAACCCCTCACCCTGAAATTTCTTCTGGATGAAGAAATTACTGTCCTAGCCATTCGAGCATAGCTCTCATGGCCTTCTCCCCTCAAATCGCTCCACCGGAGCGATTTGCCCTGCGGGACGGATCGAAGTCCCTCAAGGGGCGAGGGGAAGAAAGGGCCGGCGGTCACTTCACCCCCTGAATGCCGCGGCTGCCGGGCTTTACGGGGGGGATGGCGGCGAGTTCGGGGGGAAGTTGGTCGGCGGGGTAAGCGGGGACCTTGAAGTCGATGAGCTTGACCAGTGGCACGCCGACATCGGCTTCGCCGCCGGAGCGGTCGATGAGGCAGGCGGCGGCGATGACATTGGCGCCGATGCCGCGCAGGGCCTCGACGCATTCGCGGATGGAAAGGCCCGTGGAGACGATGTCCTCGACCACGATGACCTTGTCGTCGGGGGAGATTTCAAAGCCGCGGCGCAGCTCGAACTTGCCTTCGACGCGCTCGGTATAAAGCGCAGGCAGGTTCATGTGGCGGGCGGTTTCGTAGCCGGGGATGATGCCGCCGATGGCGGGCGAGACGATCTTGGTGGCGTTGCCGAAGCCATCGGCATGGATTTTGGCGGCCAGGGCCTTGCAGAGCTTTTCGGTTTGGTGCGGATATTGGAAGACCCGCGCCTTTTGCAGGAAGACCGGGGAGCGAAGGCCCGAGGACAGGATGAAATGGCCTTCGAGCATGGCGCCACAGTCGCGGAAGATCGCCAGCACTTCATCCTTAGTCATCGTCATTTCTCCGGTCGACATTACCGTCCCATTCCAGCGTCGAAATCATGCTGGCTTCCCGCATGCCCGCGCGCTGGACGGAGGAAAGGCCCGGGCTGCGCTTGAGCGTTGCCAGAACATCGGTCAGTTGCGCAAGGTCGCGGACTTCGATTTCGAAGATCATCTGGTGAAAATCGGGCGAAATCATCCGCATGACCAGATTGTTGATATTGGCGTCGCAGGCGGCGATGGCCGAGGAAATCTGCGCGAGCGAGCCGGGACGATTGACCGATTCCATCGAAATAACGGTGGGATAGAGCTCGTCCTTGCCAGATAGATTCCAGCGCACATCGACCCAGGCGACGTCGCTGTCATGCATGTCGATCAGCGCTTCGGAGTGGATGGGGTAGACCAGCATGGCCGCGTCGGGCTGGAGAATGCCCACGAGGCGATCGCCGGGCACGACCCCCTCCCCCGAAATGGTGACGGGCATGTGGAAATCGAGCTGGGCGAGCGCGGCCTTGGCGCGGGGGCCGGAGCGCTGGCCGCCGGGCACGCGGAAGCGGAAGAGATCGGTGGCGCGCAGGGCGAACCAGCCATCGGCCGTGTCGGCCACGGGCAGGTCGAGCTTGCGGCGGCGCTTGCGCAGGCCCTTGATGCGGGCGAGTTCGGTGGCGAGCGGTTCGGAGCCGACCTTGCCTTCGCCGACGGCGATCAGCAGGTCGCGCTTGGACTGAGAACCCAAGGCCTCGGCCAGGGCCTTGGCTTCGCTGTCGTCGAGCATGACGCCTTCGCGCTCGAGCATCATCTTGAGGACGTGTTCGCCTAGCGCAAAGGCGCGCTGGGTGGCGGCGTGGCGCACGGCGCGGCGAATGGCGGCGCGGGCCTTGCCGGTGGCGGCAATGCCGATCCAGTTGGATGGCGGCATGTGGTTCTGATCGCGGATGATCTCGACTTCGTCGCCGCTGCGCAATTGGGTGACCAGGGGCAGGATGGCGCCGTTGATCTTGGCGCCGACGCAGGTATCGCCAATGTCGGTATGCAGGGCATAGGCGAAATCGATGGGTGTTGCGCCGCGCGGCAAGGCGATGAGACGCCCGCGCGGGGTGAAGCAGAACACCTGGTCCTGGAACAGTTCCAGCTTGGTGTATTCGACGAAATCTTCGGTCGAAAGGCCCTGGGTCAGGTGGCCGATGGTCTGGCGGAGGGAGCCATAGGCCTGGGACTCGATCTCGATGCGGCCCATATCGGCGGAGGCGCCATCCTTATAGAGAGCGTGGGCCGCGATGCCGAATTCGGCGATGCGGTCCATTTCCTCGGTGCGGATTTGCAGCTCGGCGCGCTGGCGGCCGGGGCCGACAATGGTGGTGTGGATGGACTGGTAATCGTTGTGCTTGGGGACCGAAATATAGTCCTTGAAGCGCCCGGGCACGACTTTCCACTTGGTGTGGACGACGCCCACCGTGTGGTAGCACTCCTCGATGGAGTTCACGATGACGCGGAAGCCGATCATGTCGGAGAGCTGTTCCAGCGCGATCGACTTGCGCTCGATCTTGGAGAAGATCGAATAAGGCGATTTGACGCGGGCCTTGACGCGGGCGGTGATGCCCCCGGCGGCGAGGCGCTCGCTCAGCTCGGTCGAAATGGTCGAAATCGTCTCGCGATATTCGGCCTGCATCTCATTGAGACGCTCGGTGATGGCGTTGTAATGCTCGGGCTGAAGGATCTTGAAGGAGATGTCTTCCAGCTCGTTGCGCATGTCCTGCATACCCATGCGGCCGGCGAGCGGGGCATAGATATCCATGGTCTCCTGGGCAATACGGGTGCGCTTTTCGGGCGGCATATATTGCAGGGTGCGCATATTGTGCAGGCGATCGGCCAGCTTGACCAAGAGGACGCGCACGTCCTGGCTGATGGCCAATAGCAGCTTGCGCAGGTTTTCGGCCTGAGCTTCCTCGCGCGAGACCAGATTGAGCCGCTCGATCTTGGTGAGGCCATCGACAATGGCACCGATTTCGGAGCCGAAGAGCTGGTCGATCTCGGCGCGGGTGGCGTCGGTATCCTCGATCGTGTCGTGCAGCAGGCCCACGGCGATGGAGGCATCGTCGAGCTTGAGCTCGGTCAGGATGGCGGCGACTTCGAGGGGATGATTGAAATAGGGGTCGCCGGACGCGCGCTTTTGCGAGCCATGCTTCTGCATGGCGTAAACATAGGCCTTGTTCAAAAGCTGCTCATCGGCGTTCGGGTTGTAGGCCTGAACGCGCTCGACGAGCTCATACTGACGCATCATGACTGTAGGTGCCTCACCCGCAAGGGGAGCTTAGCGGTTGTTATAGAAATGAAAAGGGTGACAGCGGGACTATCTGAGATGTGCCGGATTGGAAAGGTGTGGCGCAGAAGAGTCTTCGCCGGGATACAGGCCAAACAAAAACACCCCCGGCTTGCGCCAAGGGTGAAGATGATATCGTGCTTGCGGCGCATCTGGGCCATTCGAGCGTAGCTCTCATGGCCTAGCCGCCTAAAATCGCTCCACTGGAGCGATTTTGCGCAAGCGCCGGCGTCTAGTCGTCCCGGCGTTCCGGCGGAGCCAGGCTTTCGATGCCGCGCAGCAGTTCTTCTTCGCTGATGGTGTCGAAATTGATCGAGTCGTCGTCGCCATTGCTTTCGATAAGCGGAGCAGCGTGCTGCTCGGGCTCGTCGACTTCGACATATTTCTGCAGCGAGTGGATCAGGTCTTCACGCAGATCTTCGGGCGAGATGGCGCCGTCGCCGATTTCGCGCAGGGCAACGACCGGATTCTTGTCGTTATCGCGCGCCACGGTGATCTGAGCGCCGGAGGAAATCATGCGCGCACGATGCGCGGCCATGAGGACGAGATCGAAGCGGTTGTCGATCTTTTCAATGCAGTCTTCAACGGTGACGCGGGCCACGAACGTCTCCAAAACTTATGGAATGAACGCCTCCCATACACGAGAGGTTGGGAGGATACAAGGTTTGCACACATAAGTGCGTGACGGGGCTTGGAGCCAATGGCGCAAGCGTGACCGCAGAATGCTTGCATGGGCGTGGGGAAACATGCGAAAGCAGTTCAAAGATAAGTTTGTCCGCGGAATTTAATTAACATCTTTTCGCCCCGAGACGGGCGCTACTGATTTTCGCAGCTTGCTGCCGGGTACAGGAGTTCATCATGCCCATTGATCCGCGCGAGAAGATCGTATTGTTCATTGACGGCGCCAATCTTTACGCAACATCCAAGGCCGTCGGCGTGGATATAGACTATCGGCGACTGCTCGCTGAATTCAGCTCCAAGGCCTATTTACTACGCGCCAACTATTATACCGCGCTGGTTGAGGACCAGGAATATTCCTCCATCCGCCCGCTGATCGACTGGCTGGATTATAACGGCTTCACGGTGGTGACCAAGCCGGCCAAGGAATTCACCGACGCGGCGGGCCGCCGCAAGATCAAGGGCAATATGGATATCGAGCTCTGTGTCGACGCGCTGGAGCTGGCCCCCTATTACGATCACCTCGTGCTGTTTTCCGGCGATGGCGATTTCACCGCGCTGGTCGCCGCGCTGCAGCGCAAGGGCAAGCGGGTGACGGTGGTTTCGACGCTGACCACGTCCACGCCGATGATTTCGGATGACCTGCGGCGCCAGGCCGACTTTTTCATGGATGTCGCGGACCTGGCCAAGACGGTCGGCCGCCCACCCAGCACGCGGCCGGTGGTGGCGCCGGTGTCTGTGTCAGAGGCGGGTGAGGAAGAGTAGCGGGCGTCGGCTCTAATGCGCAGAGCGGCCAAATGGCAGGCCCACTGGCACCCGGTCGAAATCAGTGGCAGGCGGCGCGTTTTCGTCGCAGCGGACGAGGATAGCGCCCTGCATGCCGCGCAATATTGCGGCCAGCTCCGGCGGCAGTTTGGTTACCTCGGCGGGTAGCGCATTCAGTTGATCTGCTAATTCGGATGGCAGCTCCTTGGGGGGCCGCAGGCTCGCGCTGCAGCCGGCGGGAGCGTTGATCAGGGTCACGGCCGAGATGTCGTCGAGGCCGAGCGCGATATAATATTCCGGATCGTAGATGGCGATTTCGAGCTCCTTGCCGATGCGGTAGGGCCGCGTGGGACGGACGGAAAAGCTCAGGACGGTTCGCCCGCCGGCATAGGACATGTGGCTGTCCGGGCCGGGTTCGAAGGACAGATCGTGAGCCCCCTCCCCGGCAAACGTGTAGAAGTCGTGCTGGGCCATGTCCTGCATGCTGGCAAGGGTCAGCGAGGACAGCTCGTCGCTGCTGAATGCGCCGTCGCCATTGGCATCCAGGCCCTGGATCTGCCAGGCGGAAATCGCCCTGTCGAAGGACCAGCGGTGCTCAATGGCGACCACGTTGCCGGCATCGTCGAAGGCAATCGCCGCCTCGGCATCGACAAAGATATGCGGATGGGCCCAGGCCCAACTGGTCGTGACCAGCAGTGCCGCCAAAGCGAGACCCGGTGAAAGGGCATGAAAACGCAACAGTTCTGCCCTAGATAGATTTCCGGGTTGGGTTGATTTTACCGAGAGCCGCCGAACTTGCAAAGACTGCTCCAGTATCGCCGCGGCGTGGCCGCTTTGTTCGGGACGCTTTTCCTGGCGCAGGCATCGATTGCCGCTGAGCTGGCTGTGACGATGAACCAGCTGCCCATGTCGGTGCCGATCACGGACTACCTGGTGCTGGATTTTGAAGTCGGCGGCCAAGTCGTGCCCATGGGCTTCAATGCCGATCCTCAGATCAGCGAGCGCAGAGAGCGCTTTTTCGAGGCGAATCCGGGCGTATTGCCGGTGGTTCAACTGCGATACCTGTTCTACCTGGCCGGCGAGGATTGTAACGGCGAGGCGTTTCTGATCCGGGCCTGCGAGAGCCGTGGGGGCAATGACGCGGCGCAGATCGTGCAGATGGCGCTTCGTTCAGGCAGCCTTGCCGGGGTCGGCACGCAAATGCTGCGGCCTGCCGATCTCCCTGCCGCCGCTACGGAGGGAGAAATCCAGACGCATGAGCAGGCGGGCTGGACCTATTTCGAGACGTTCCACGCCGGAAGCCGCCTGGCTGCCAGTTGCTCGCCGGCCAGCGAGCCGAGCTGGGCGCTGGATTGCCGCCACAGCGCCTCGCTGGCCAATGGCATTTTCTATCAGGTGGATTTTTTGTTGAAGGAGAAGGCCCCGGACGAGGCGGCCGAAATCCTGCTCGCAAGCCATGCAGCGGCGGAGGAGCTGACGTCCCCGTAGGGTGGGGTCAGCCCCGCCCGCCCTCTTTCATGATGCGCGATTTGTCGCGATTCCAGTCGCGGTTGCGCTCGGTTTCGCGCTTGTCGTAGTTCTTCTTGCCCTTGCCCAGGCCGATCAGCAGCTTGGCGCGGCCCTGGTCGTTGAAGAAGAGCTTGAGCGGCACGATGGTGTTGCCGGCGCGGGAGACTTCGCTATCGAGGCGGGCGAGCTGCTTGCGCGACACCAGGAGTTTGCGCGGGCGCTTTTCTTCGTGGTTGAAGCGATTGGCCTGCAGATATTCGGGAATATGGGCGTTGATCAGCCAAAGCTCACCCTTTTCGGGGGAAGCGTAGGATTCGGTGATCTGGGCCTTGCCGAGGCGCAACGATTTGACCTCGGTGCCGCTCAGCACGATGCCGGCTTCGAGGGTATCGATGATCTCGTAATCGTAGCGCGCGCGGCGGTTTTCAGCCACGAGGCCGTGGCTGATCACACCGTTCCTGGATTTGTCGTTCTTGGCTGCCATAAGGCTTAGATAAGCCCTGCATGGGCCAATGCAAAGTCCACCGCTTCCTCGGTAGACTTAGAAACAGGGACGAGAGGCAGGCGCAGTTCATTGGCGCAAAGATTGAGCCGGTTGGCAGCATATTTGACCGCAGTGGGATTGGGCTCAAGGAAGAGATTCTTGTGCAGGTGCGCCAGCTTGTCCTGAATGGCGAGCGCGCCCTTGAAGTCGCCGGCCAGCGACAATTCCTGCATCTGGGCGCAGAGGCGGGGCGCCACATTGGAGGTAACCGAGATGCAGCCATGGCCACCATGGGCATTGAAGCCGAGCGCCGTCATGTCTTCGCCCGAAAGCAGAATGAAATCGGGACCGAGCTTGGCCCGCTGCAGGCTGGCACGGCCCATATCGGCGGTCGCGTCCTTGACGCCGATGATATTGTCATGCGCCTCTGCAAGGCGCGCGATGGTGTCGACGGTGAGATCGACAACGGTGCGGCCCGGCACGGAATAGAGAATGACCGGAATGCCCACGGCGCTGGCAACGGCGGAGAAGTGCTGGAACAGGCCTTCCTGATTGGGCCGGTTGTAATAGGGCACGACCGAGAGCACGGCATCGGCGCCGGTTTCCTCGGCGAAACGGGCGAGCGAGACGGCTTCGGCGGTCGAGTTCGAGCCCGCGCCGGCGACGACCGGGACGCGCTTATTGGCAACCTCGACGCAGATTTCGACGACGCGGCGATGTTCCTCGTGGCTGACAGTGGGGCTTTCGCCCGTGGTGCCGACAGGAACCAGGCCGTGCGTGCCCTCAGAGATCTGCCAATCGACAAAGCTCGAGAAGGCTTTCTCATCCACGGCCCCATTAACGAAGGGGGTGATGAGCGCCGTAATCGATCCTCTGAGCATTTGCCTGGTATTCCTCGGTTTGGTGAATGCCACAGTTCGGCCGTGGCGGGGTGTCATAGCCGCATGGTGACGGCTGATTTGAGTGGCGCACCATAGTTTTTATTGGATGCCATCACAAGGCGGCAGCGACATAAGCTCTGTCGGCGCGGCAACTCCATGTTTACCCAAGCGAGGGTAACTTCGGGTTAACCGCGGGGATGGGGGTTCCTGCCGGGCGATTGAGTGTTGCAGCAGGACGGCAGATGAGACACGGCTTCCGAGCGGGCCTCATTGCAGCGGCGCTGGGTGTTCTGAGTACGGCCCCCGTGACCGATGTAATTGTGGCCAATGACGTCGTCGACCCGGTGGTCACCGGCTCGATCGGTGACGGATCGGTTACGCCTGCCCCCGACACCAAGGGATCGACCGGCTTTCGCGCGGCGCTGGATCTATTGAGCGAGGACCCGGCCGGCGCCTATCAGGCAGCGCGGGCCCTGCCCGATGCGGTCGAGCGGCGGGCGGTGCAATGGGCCGCGATCTATTTCAACCCCGGCAAGATCGACTATCACACGGTGCAGCGCTTTGCCGCCGACGCGCCCGACTTTGCCTCCAGCACCATCTATCGCACGCGGATCGAGCAGGCGCTGATCAAAGAGGAGCCGGGCGACAAGGACGTGATCGCGGCATTGGGCGGCGCCACGCCCAACACCATTGATGGGCAGATCATGCTGGCGGCGGCCTATCTGTCGGACGGGCAGAAAGAGCGCGCGACGCGGATTGCCCGCAGCATCTGGATCGACAATTTCCTGACCCAGGAGCAGGAAAAGATCGTGCTCGACAAGCTCGGCTCGCTGCTCGATCGCGATGCGCATTGGGCGCGGGCCATGCATCTGATGATGCATGACCGGGCGCAAGGCAGCGAGCGGCTGCTGAGTTTCCTGAGCCCGGCGCAGAAATCGCTGGTGGTGGCCCGGGCGGCGGTGTCGCGCAATGATGCGGACGCCAAGAAGCTGCTCGATAGCGTCGATCCGTCGATGCAGTCCAACCCGGTCTTCATCTTTTCGCGGGCGCAACGGGCGCGGCAATTCGAGCTGTGGCAGAGCGCGATCGACTGGCTCGGCAAGGCGTCGGCCGAGCTGCCTGACGCGGCCGAATGGTGGTATGAGCGGCGCACGCTGGTGCGTCAATTGCTCAATGTGGGGCAGCCCAAACTGGCCTATGAAGCGGCGGCCGGCTATACCAAGGGGCCCGATGGCCGCGTGGTCGAGGCGCAGTTTCATGCCGGCTGGATCGCCTTGTCGTTCCTCAACGATGCGGCAGCGGCCAAGGCGCATTTCACCGCGCAGAAGGCCCTGGCGACGCTGCCCGACACGATAACGCAGGCCAATTACTGGCTGGCGCGGGCCGATCTCAAGCTGGGTGACGAGGCGGCGGCGAAGGCGGCTTACGAAACCGCAGCGCGCTATGGCACGGTCTATTACGGACAATTGGCGCGGGCGGAGCTGGGCCACAAGGGCGTCGACATGCGCCCCCTGCCCGGCTGGCAGGACAGCGAAAGCCTGTTCAATGGCAATCAGCTCGTGCGGGCCATTCGCCTGCTGGCGGCCAATGGCAAGCGAAACCTGGCCATTCCGCTGCTGCAGCATTATGGCGATGGCCTCAAAAGCGGTGGCGAATTGCTGCTGGCGGCGCGGCTGGCGCAGGAAATCGGGGCTCATAACGTGGCTATCCTGATCGCCGAGACGGCCGACAAGCTGGGTGTGCCGCTCGACCTGTTCAGCTTTCCCAAGGACGGATTGCCGGCCGATGCGCAATTGGCTGCCGACCGGGCGGCGGTTTATGCCATTGCGCGGCAGGAATCGCGGTTCCAGATCGATGCGATTTCTTCGGCCGGAGCCCGGGGCCTGATGCAGCTCATGCCGGGCACGGCCAAGGAAGTGGCGGGCAAGGTGGGGGTCGATTATTCACCCAACCGGCTGGTGAGCGATGCGGCATATAATGCGCTCTTGGGATCGACCTATCTCAATACCCAATTGGAGCGCTATGACGGCTCGCTGGTGCTGGCGGCGGCGGCTTACAATGCGGGGCCGGGCAATGCCAATAAATGGATTGCCGCCTATGGCGATCCGCGCGCCGACAATGTCGATCCGGTGATCTGGGTGGAGTTGATCCCGTTCCAGGAGACGCGGAAATATGTGCAGCGGGTGTTGGGCAATTACCTGGTCTATCGCGAGCGGCTGGGCGATGGCGGGCTGACGCTGCAGCAGGCGCTGCGGACAATCCGGTGACAGACACCGATTTCGCTTGAGGCCGGTGCCGCGCTTTCCGTAAATGAGACATGGCCCGCCGACGCACAATTCCAGACGATCATCCCGCTTTCGCATCGCTACCGGTGACGCGAATCAGCCTGCCGGCGGGGCATTTGCGGGCGGCGGTGCATGTATCCGGGCGGCTCTCCAATCACCGGCTGCCAGTGGTGTGCATTCCCGGCTATCAGCGCAATATGAGCGATTTCACCGAATTCGCCGCCTATTTTCAGCGCATGGGTGGGGGCAATTGGCCCGTTGTGCTGCTGGACCTGCCGGGCCGCGGGCGTTCGGATGATCGGGCCAAGGCGGAGCATTATGGATCGCTGGCCGATGCGCGGGATGTGGCTGCGCTGCTGCCGGCACTGGGCATCGAGCAGGCTGTCATTCTGGGACAGGGCCATGGCGGACAGGTGGCGATGGCGCTGGCAATGGACCATCCGCTGCTGGTTGCCGGCACGGTATTGCTGGATTCGGGGCCAGTGGCGGATTCGCGCGGGATTGTGCGGCTGCGAAACAATGTTCAGCACGTGGAAAGCCTGCGTGGCAGCAAGTTCGTAACGGCCGGTTTTCGGCGGATGCTGAGTGGGGATTATCCCGGGCTGCCCGAGGCCAGGCTGGATGAGCTGATGGCGCGCAGCCATATGATCGATCGACGTGGCAGGGCACGGCCGCTTTATGACCCGCGGCTGATCGAAGCGCTGGGCAGTATCAATTTCGACGACGTGCTCATTGCGCAATGGCCGCTTTTCAACGCGCTGACCTGTGCGCCGCTCATGCTGTTGCGCACCCAATTGACCGACCAATTGCGGCGGGAAACCTTTGACGAGATGCGGCGCCGTCGCCCTGACGCCATAGCGCTGACCATTGCCGGACAAGGCTCTCCGGCGCTTTTCGATCAGCGCGAAGAGATCGAAGCGGTGGCCGAATTCGTCATACGCACCAGCAGGGCGGTGTTGGGGCGAGCGGCCTGACGGCCGCCCTCCCCTTGCGCGATGGCTAAAAGTGCTCGTCGAGCACTGTCACCACGATGCGGCGGTTGAGGCGCTTGCCGGCGGGGGTCTCGTTATCGGCGACGGGGCTGGATTCGCCATAGCCCAAGGCATAAAGCCGGGCCGGATTGACACCGCGCTTCACCAGCGCGTCGATAACGGCCTCGGCCCGGGCAACCGACAGGGCCAGATTGGACGCCTCGTCGCCGTCGGCATCGGTATGGCCCTCGATGTGAACGACGGCATCGGGACAAGCGGCCAGATCGGCGGCCAGCTCATCAAGGGCGGGTTCCGATTCCGGGGTAATAACGGCGGCGCCCGATTGGTAAAGGATGGCGTTGCGGGCGGAGAAATCGGCCAGGGTGCTGGCGCAGGTGGCGATGGCGGCAGACGGCGCTGCGGGAGCGGCGATTGTTGGAGGCGCGACGGGTTCAGGGACCTCGATCGTGGTGGTCCATTGGGCGCGGGCCGCGGCGAGGGCTGCCTTGACGGCCTCGCCGGTCACACTGTCGGGCGCCGTGCCGGACAGGGTCCAGGCGCCGGCTGCATATTTCAGACTGCCATCGCTCAACCGCGCCAATTGCTGCAGGCCAAGTTGGGCATTGGCGACAAAATCGGCAGGCGCGCCTGGCGCAACGGACAGGGCATCGATGGAGCTTCCTGCCTGGCTCGCAAGCGCCTGCAAATCCGCATCGGTGGGAACCTGCCCGCCCAGAACGGTCTGCCCCTCGGACCGTGTGGCGGAAAAAGTATAGGCGGGATCAATAGTTACCGGCTGCGACGCCGGCTCTTGAGCGGGAGGTGCCTCGACGGGGACAATGGCCTCGGGCGCTGGCTCGGAAGGTGCGGGCGACGCAGCGGTTATGGGCTCACCGATAGCCATGGACCAGCCAGCGGCCGCCAATTGCCGCGTGGCAAACTCTGCCTCAATGGCAGTCTTGTCGGCAGCGGAACCAGCTGTGCCGGTGAGGGTCCAGGCGCCGCCGGAGAGCGTGACTTTGCCTTCGCTCATGTGTTGCAGCAGGGCCAAACCGGTCTGGGCCGCGCCCCCAAAACCGCTTGGGGCGCCGGAGGCATAGGTCATGCCGGTGCGTGCGGCTGGTCCCGCTTTCGCCAGAAGGGCTGCTTCATCATCGGGACTGGGCACCGAGCCTGAGAGCATGATTGCGCCATCGGCAGACTTGGTGGCCGTCCAGGCGAAATCGGCATTGTAGGGTGCGGTAACCTCGCCTTGGGCCAGGACCAGCCCTTGCGGTACGCTTGTCGCCAGATCTTTCCGCAAGACCTGATAATCGGTGGCGCTGCGCGCTATGCCATTGATCGTAATGACATTCTGGCGCAGGGCGAAACGCCCCTCGCTCATCCGCGCCAGGGCGGAGAGGCCAAAATCCACAGCGGCACGATATTGGCCAGGAGCGCCGCTTCCCAGCTTGAGCCAGGAAGTGTCGGCGCCTTGAAACTGTTGCAGGGCGCGCCGCGTGGCATCGTCGGGGGCATAACCGTCAAATACGATGACACCGCCCGGCTGTAGCGTGGCGCTCACCCAATAATCGGCAATCCGGGGCGCATCGAGGGTGATGATGCTGCCGCCTGGCTGGGCTTGGGCTAACAGGATTGGGGGCACATCTGGTGACCCGCCCTGCCCTGCGAACGCGTCATTGGCGATGACGGTGGTGCCGGCGAAACAAATAGCCACTGCCGCCAGAGCCATGGTCGGCCCCGACGCATGCCATTTGAAGAAAAATTTGGTCATGCCAATTCCAAGAAGACGTCCGCAATTACCGCTCAAACTAGAATATTTCCGGCGACATTTGGAATGAAAATGTGCGGGCTAAGCCTTTGGTTTCAAAGGTGGAAGTGCGAGCGGCAGCGGCGATTGCATCGTCGATGTGCGTTGTGCGCCGAATCGCTCCTGGTGGGCCCAAGGAAACAGAAGTTCCCGCTTTCGCGGGGATGACATTGTGGGTGGGTGGAGTGAGGTGCGCACCGGGAACGTTCAGCCCTGCGATACGCCCCTCTCGAAAAAGAAAAGGCCCGGCAGAGCCGGGCCTTTCCCAATCCATAAGAAGGATCGACGATTAGTCGAAGGTCTTCTCGGCAGTGAACGACACCTTGTAGGCGCTTTCGGTGGTGACTTCGCCCTTGAGGCTCGAAGTGAAACCGCCGCCAGGAGCCCACTTCAGGCCCAGAGCACCGTAGCCAACGCTGTCGGTGAACGCAGCACCCTGCCAGTCGCTGAAGTTGTCGCCGAAGTAGCCACCAACTTCACCGGTGACTTCGATGGTTTCGGTGACGGCAGCAACGAGCTGAGCCGCAACCTGGACAACATCGCGTTCGCCAGCAGCGCCGAAGGCGTCAGAGTGGAACCAACGGCTGCCGAGGTTGATCTTGATGCCTTCGGTGACAGCAAAGCCAACCGAGCCACCGAGACCGTAGCCTTCACGACCGTAGGCATCGACGTATTCACCCGACAGAGCGACGGTGAACATATCGAAACCGGCCTCAGCCGAGACCAGAGCATGGAGCTTGGAGTCGTCGAGGAACTCGTTCTGAATATAGCCGAGGGCCGCGCGGACCTTGAACTGCTCGAAGGTGCCGGTTGCGCCAGCGTGAATGCCGTAGAAATCGGCTTCGCCATCGAGGATACCGCCGGTGAAGCCGGTCAGGTGAGCGGTGAGGTTTTCACCAGCATAGCTGACAACACCAACCAGGGTGCCGGCGAGCTGAGTGGGAGTGGTAACGGCATCGACAACACCGTCGCCGTCGAGATCATAGGACACGCCCCAGGCGCCGTCGAGGTTTTCGAGGCCGACACCGACCGACACGCCATTGCCGAGGTCGGAAACGACCTGGATGACATGGCCGCCAAAGCCGTCTTCGTCGCCTTCGAGCAGGATGCCGTTGTCAACTTCGTTGTAGCCAAAGGTACGCAGGAAGTTGAAGGGCTGCGAGTCACCGAAGTTACCGATGGTGCTCTTCTTACCGGCCATCAGGACGGTCGAGTCACCAACCGAAACATAGGCCTCGTCGATCAGCTTGCTGGTGTCCTGGTCCAGGTTGTCGCCGTGGGGCGTGACCGGGCCTTCGTTACGAACGTCGTAGCGATCGTTCAGCTGCAGCTTCAGCACGGCCTTGGCAGTACCGAAATCGCTATCGGCCGAACCGACGAACTTCAGCCAAGCCGAAGTCTTCGAACGCCAGTCCAGCTCGCCACCAGTGGCCGGATCAGTGCCAGCGCCGATGATGTTGATCGGGCCGCCGTTGCCGAGGATGCTGTCGGTCAGACCGACAACGCCGAGAACCGGCTCGTCCTTGTAGTCGCCCCAGTAGAATTCATACTTCACGCCGCCCGAGATCTGCAGGCAGTTGGTGTCCGACGAGATCGTCAGGCCCGAGATGCCGAGCGAGTCGCAGACGTCCAGCGACGTCAGCACGCCCAGGTCGGCTGCATAGCCAGCGGTCGAGAGACCAGCAGCGGCAATAGAACCGAGGATAAGGCTCTTGAGTTTCATTATTTGACCTCCAAAGTCAGTCATTCTTGGTGCCGGTTGCCCAGCGTTTGTCGAAACGCGACCACACTATCGTGGTGCAGTGTGTTGCCGTCGCGTTGCGACCGACAAACGATCCCATGCATGGATTCGCAAGACCCACTCTACGCATGCAAATTTCCGACGCAATCGAACAAAGCCGGTTTTGGGGCCGCCACAATATGGTTGCACCCCTGATGTTGCAGATTCAGCACACAGACGGTAATCACTCGTTAATCCCAGTGAATCCGGGGTTAAATTTCCCGTGTTTTGAATGGGTTAATGGAAGGTAATGCGGCTTTTGGGCTGCGCGGGACTTTCTGCGGACACTTGAAAGCGCCCATAAGGCCGCCGCAATGAAGTGGCGGGAATGTGCCGGGAATCCGGAATCAATGGGGCAAGGGCACGCTGCCGGCATAAGAGGGACCAAGCATGACACAGAAAGACAAAGTGGCCGTAATTACCGGCGGCGGCTCAGGAATCGGGCGCGCGGCGGCCATTGGCTTCGCCAAAGCGGGATACCAGGTGGCCATTTGCGGCAGGCGCCCGGAGGCGCTGCAGGCGGTTGCGGCGGAGACCGGAGCCTATTGGGCGGCCTGCGATGTGACGGACCCGGCGCAGGTGGCGCATTTCTTTACCGGGCTCAGGGCAAAGCATCCGCGCATCGATGTGGTCTTCAATAATGCGGGGCGGTTTGCGCCTGCCCTGCCCTTCGGCGATATCGATGTGCCGACATGGCGGGAAATGATCGATACCAATCTCAATGGCGCCTTCTATGTCGCGCGCGAAGCGTTTCGCGCCATGCGGGACCAGAACCCGCAAGGTGGGCGGATTATCAACAATGGTTCGATCTCGGCCTATGCGCCACGGCCGGGCGCAGCGAGCTATACGACGTCCAAACACGCCATTACCGGGCTGACCAAGGCAATTTCGCTGGATGGGCGGGCTTTCAATATTGCCTGCGGGCAGATCGATATTGGCAATGCGGCGACCGATATGACCAGCCATATGAATTCGGGATCGCTGCAGGCCAATGGTACGATCATGCCTGAGCCGACATTCGACGTCGCGCATGTGGTGGACGCCTTGCTTTATATGAGCGGGTTGCCGCTCAGCGCCAATGTCCAATTCATGACGGTGATGGCAACGACCATGCCTTATATCGGGCGCGGCTAGCTTCCGCCTGCCTGGTAGACTTCGCGGCCGGCAATCCAGGTGGAGAGTACTTTCCGGCTAGCGTCGAGGTGGACGAAGCTGGCTATCGCACCGGGGCGGAGGTGGCCATGGTCGGCAGCAAGCCCCATGGCCTGGGCTGGATAGAGCGAGGCCATGCGCAGCGCCTCCTCAAGGGGCAGGCCGATGCGGCTATGCATGAATTCCACCGCATCGATCATGTCGAGATCAGCGCCGGCCAGAGTGCCGTCGGCGAGGCGCAGGGCGCCGTCCGCCCGGGTGATGGTGCGACCGTTGAGGGTCAGCGTCTTGATGTCGGTGCCGGTCTGCGACATGGCGTCGGTGACCAGGAAGATGCGGCCGGAACCGGATTTGGCGCGCAGGGCGACGTGGATGGAACCGGGATGGACATGGATGCCATCGGCAATCAGGCCGGCAAAGACCTTGTCGTGACCAAGGACGGCGCCAACCACGCCGGGTTCGCGGTTGCCCAATTGGCTCATGGCGTTGAACAGATGCGTGGCCATGCTGGCGCCGGCGTCGAAGGCCGTCGCGACGGTATCGGCGGATGCGTCGGAGTGGCCGATACTGACGATGATGCCGGCGTCGGACAGCGCGGCAATCTGTGCCGGGGTGACCGTTTCGGCCGCGACGGTGCAAAGCAGATTGGGCAAGTGTCGCCGCGCGGCGAGCAGGCGGGCCAAATCATCGTCATCCATCGGGCGGATCAGGGCGGGATCATGCGTGCCCTTGCGGGCTATGGAGAGATGAGGTCCCTCCAGGTGCAGCCCGAGAAAACCGGGCACGCCCTGCCTGGCCGCGGCCTCGCCTGCGGCGATTGCCTGGATATTGACCTCGACCGTGTCGGTGATCAGCGTCGGCAATAAAGCCGTAGTGCCAAACTGGGCATGGACGGAGCAGATGGTGCGGATGCTTTCCAGCGTGGGGGCATTGTTGAACAATATGCCGCCGCCGCCATTGACCTGCAGGTCGATGAAGCCGGGCACGAGCATGCCGCCGGCAAGCTGCACCGTTTCGGCATTGGCGGGCACCGCATCCGCCTGGACGATGCCGCTGACCTGGCCGAATTCGATCAGCAAGGCGGCGTCATCCTGCCAGTCGTGGCCGTCGAAGATGCGGGCGCCGGTTACCGCGAGGAGGTCGCTCATACCGTTTCGGTGACCTTTTTGAGCAGGCGGGGCTCATCGGGGTTGAGGCCGCGATGGCGCGCCAGCGCTTCGACGAAGCCATAGAAGGAGACGATAAGGGCAAGCGGATCGGTGATGGGATGGCCGGTGGGTGCGAAGGGCAGGCGCTTGGCCGGCCCCGGGCTATCGCTGGTGAGGAAGGCCAGAGCGCCCTGCCCCGCCAGCTTGTGCGCCATTTCGGCGACCGAGGGCTCGGCGGCATCGCGGGCGGCCAGCGCCAGCACGGGATAGCCCGGCGTTACGATGGAGACCGGGCCGTGCATGACTTCGGCGGAGCTGTAGGATTCGGCCTGCACGCCGCAGGTTTCCTTGAACTTGAGGGCGGCCTCGTTGGCGATGGCCCAGCCGGGCCCGCGCCCCAGAACATAGAGTGCATTGTGGCCGTCGAGCGCGCCGATCAATTCGGACCAATCGCAGGCAACGGCGGCGGCCAGTGATTCCGGCAGGGCATGGACGGCGCGGGACAGGTCCTGGTCGCCGCTCCATTCGGCCAGCAAAGAGAGCCCAGCTACAATCGACGTGGCAAAGGTCTTGGTGGCGGCAACCGATTTTTCGATGCCGGCATGCAGATCGATGGTGAAATCGGCGCTTTCGGCGAGGGGCGAGCCGGCCGTGTTGGTGATGGCGATGGTGGTGGCCCCGCCGCGCTTGGCGGATTGGGCCATGCCGACAATGTCGGGGCTCTTGCCGGATTGGGAAATGGCAATGGTCACGGCGCGATCGAGCCGCAGCTGCTTATTGTAAATCGAAGCGATCGAGGGGCCAATGGACGCTACGGGCAGTCCAAGGGTCAGCTCAATGGCGTATTTGAGGTATGTGGAGGCGTGGTCGGAAGAGCCGCGAGCCACGGTGGCGACCAGCGAAGGGTCGCTGTTGCGCAAGGCAGACGCGGCCTCGGCGATCACTGGCGCGCTCTTGTCGAGGAAGTTCGCCACTGCACCCGGAATCTCGTCGATCTCGCGGCGCATATGGGTCTGGTTGCTGGACGTCATGGCTTGGAGCCTCCACTCGACGGCGTGTCCCCGATGCGGAGTTCGGCGACGAAGTCATAGGTATCGCCCCGATAGATGGAGCGGGTGAATTCGATAACCCGGCCGGAAGCCAGATAGGATGTGCGCTCGATATTGAGGCTGGCCGAGCCGGGCGCAACCTGCAGCAGGTCGGCATCCTCGGCACCCAGATTGGCCGCCCGAATGCGCTGGATGGCTCGGATCGGCCGATTGCCGGAACGCTCGAGCAGCCGGTAGAGCGAATCCGTGACAACCTGCGGGTCGGGCAGGACACGGGCGGAAAGGCTTGCGCGCTCGATGGCCAGGGGCGTGTCGCCCGTGAGGCGCAGGCGGGAAATGCGCGATACGTGTTCGCCGGGTGAGAGGCCGAGAATCACGGTTTCCTCCGGCGAGGGCAGATAGAGGCCGCGATCGAGCCATTCGGAACGCACGGCCATGCCGCGCCGGGCCATATCTTCGGTGAAGGAGGTGAGCTGGGACAGCGATTGCTCGACGCGCTGCGGCTGGGGGGCGACGAAGGTGCCCGAACCATGGCGCTGCACGAGAATACCGTCCTGAACCAGTTGCAGCACGGCCTTGCGCACGGTAACGCGCGATACATCGACCTTGAGCGCCAGATCGCGCTCGGAGGGCAGCGCATCGCCGGGGCTGATGACGCCCTTGTTGATGGCGTCCTCGATCCAGCGCTTGAGTTGGAGATAAAGCGGACCGCCAGTGGGCAAAACCACCGGGCCCTCGAAAAACAGACTATTGGTCAGGTCAGCCACGGCTCCCCCGCATAAGACGCTATCGCTTCGCCTGGCTCAAGATACCAATAAAATACCATTCACCAAGCCAAAAATGACACCCGGCACGGATTGACCGGGCATAACGGGATAAATCCCTGCCAATTCGGAGAAACACCGCCGGCATTGGCTCGGCAGAGCGATGCGGAGGGTAAGTGGTATTTTTTTGGCATTAGGGACCATCCAGGAACGGCCGCACAAAAAATTCGGGAAAATGAACAAGGCTTGTCGAAATTGTCACCCCCGGCTCGTTGACTGGATGAAACCGCAACATGGAGGATTTCCAGATGACGACCCAAGACAATGCCGCCGCCCAGGACACCAATCGCGATCTGGTGCTGACCCGCTTGATCGATGCGCCGCGCGAAAAGCTTTATGCGGCCTGGACCCAGCCGGATCTGCTGACGCAATGGTTTGCACCCAAGCCCTGGTCGACGCCCAAAGCGGTGCTCGACGTGCGTGTCGGGGGGGCGAGCGTCGTAACCATGGCCGACGAGAACGGCACGGAATATCCCAATCCCGGGCAGTATCTGGAAGTTGTGCCCAATGAGAAGCTGGTCTTTACCGACGCCTATATCGGGGACTGGGCGCCCTCGGCCAAGCCGTTCATGACCGTGGTCCTGACCTTCACGCCGGAAGCGGGCAAGACGCGCTATACGGCAACGGTTCACCACTGGACGGCGGAAGATCGCAAGTCCCATGAGCAAATGGGCTTTCACGAGGGCTGGGGCCTATGCACCGACCAGTTGGAAGAACTGGTCAAGCGTGTCTGATCATTCCGGGGCGGCCGGCTCAGGAACCGGCGTCACGGAGGATCGCTTGCCTTCTGCGCACATTGTGTCAGGCTTCCCATTGTCGAGTCCCTTTTCTTGAGGAGGAAAAGCAATGGGTTTTGACGGTGTAGGCTGGCTTGCGGCCATCATTATCGGCGGCGTCGCCGGGTGGCTCGCCAAGCAGTTCATGCAGACCAATACCGGCCTGCTCATGAACATCATCCTGGGTATTGTCGGCGCCATTGTCGCAAGCCTGGTGCTCGGACTATTGGGCATCTCGTTCGGCGGATGGATCGGCTATCTGATCGCCGGTTTCATCGGCGCCTGCATAATCATCGCAATCGGCCGCGCCGTTACGCGCTGACCGATATTTCCCCGCACTGGACCCCGAGCACGCTGCCCGGGGTCAGCTCGCGCTATGGCGCAAACCAGCTTCTAGATCTATCCGGCAGTCGGTTCGAAGGGGAAATGGCGGAGAGGAAGGGATTCGAACCCTCGAGACAGTTGCCCATCTGCACCCTTAGCAGGGGTGTGCCTTCGACCACTCGGCCACCTCTCCGGCAAGGGGTGGATAGCGGGCAGGTTCCTCTATGGCAAGTGGTTTCTGACGAAGGGGGTGGAAGATCGCCAATGACGGGATTGGCGCCGCCCTGAGGACGGCGCCGGGAGACTATTTGCCGACGAGGAGGCCCTTGGCGACGGCGGGGCGGGCGGCCAGGCGCTCCATCCAGGCCTTTACGTTGGGGAATTCCTCGATGTCCATGCTCTGGCCCTTCCAGCCCTGGGCCCAGCCGATGGAGGCGATGTCGGCGATGGAATAGTCGCCGGCGATGTAATCGCGGCCTTCGAGCTGCTTGTTCAGCACGCCATAGAGGCGACGGGTCTCGTCGATATAGCGCTTCTGGGCATAGGGCAGCTTTTCGGGCGCGTAGAGATTGAAATGGTGGTTCTGGCCGAGCATGGGGCCGAAGCCGCCGACCTGCCAGAACAGCCATTCATCGACCTTGACCTGGGCGCGAGGATCGGTGGGGTAGAGCTTGCCGAATTTGAGGGCGAGATATTTGAGAATCGCGCCGGATTCGAAGACGGAGATCGGCTCGCCGCCCGGCCCCTCGGGGTCGATGATGGCCGGGATTTTGTTGTTGGGCGAGATGGCCAGGAAATCGGGCGCGAATTGCTCGCCCTTGCCGATATCGATGCGGTGATAGGTATACGGGACGCCCAGCTCTTCGAGCATGATGTGGAGTTTCTGCCCGTTCGGAGTGGGCAGCGAATAGGCTTCGATCGGCTTGGTCTGGGTGGTCATGGCGCGTCCCGTTCGTAAAAGTGAGCCAGATATATCGGCGAGAAACGATGGATGGCAAGGCCGGGTGCGACCCTGCCATCCACAAGCATCAAAGCCCTATTCCCGCGACAGCCGCATCTGGGGCTGGCCATTGCTGGTGCGGGCGGGAGAAACGCCATTGATGCCGACCGTGGCCGTGACGCGCTGGCGGAAGGCCGAGAACAGCTCGGAAGTGACCACGTCGACGGGCTCGTCGAATTTGATGGTCACCTGATAGTGCTGCATGTCGCTCAGCAGGTTTACGCCAATGACGAGGCCACGGAAATTCTGGCCGAGATAGGTGCCCTTAACGCGATGGCCGACCTGGACGGGCGAGGCGACGCGCTCGGGCAGCATGGCGCGGGCGGTGTTCCAATCGCGGTAGCCATGGGCCTTGGCAACAGATTCGAGCGCGGCGCCGTGGGTGATGGTTTCACCGGTGCGGGCGCGTTCCTCGCGATAGGCCTTGGCTTCGGATTTCAGCGTTTGAATGCTGGGGGTATCGAGCGAAAAAGACATGAAAAGGTCCTCTCATTTGCATGAGGCTGCTCAAATCACGGGTGCTCGCCTTGCCATGAAGCGCCTCGCAAAGATGAACCAGTTTCCTGGATGTCTTGGCGTAAACGAGCTGGACTTCACCATCGGAAAAACGCTTTCCGGCGAGCGGCGGGTGCCAGTAACCTGCCCGGTAGATGAGGCCAGGCGGCCGGTTTGTCAACGGCATGGCTGGGTTGCGTCATCAATCGGGGTGATGGGCCGATCAGACAAATGCGTTGGGCAGTGACGTCTGATCAGTCTAGGGCTGTCTGGAGTGTCGGGGGATAAATTTCGTGTTTGAAATATTGCTGCTGATTGCCGGACTTGTGGGTGGAGCGCTGAATTCGCTCGCGGGGGGCGGCTCGTTCATCGTGTTTCCGGCCCTGCTCGCGGTGGGGGTGCCGCCGGTGATCGCCAATGCGTCCAATACTTATGCGGCCATGCCCGGCTATGTGAGCGGGGCGGTGGGCTATTGGCATGCCATGGCCCAGCATAAGGACCGGCTGGTGCTCTATACGATCATCGCCCTGGTGTTCGGCTGGATCGGGGCTGAGCTGCTGCTGGTGGTGTCGGACGAGCAATTTTCCAAGGTCGTGCCCTGGCTGATGCTGTTTGCGGTGCTGCTGTTTGCGTTTGGCAACCAGCTCAATGCGTTCGTTGCCGCCCATAGCGGGGGGCGACGGGGGATGAAGCTCATCGGTACTGTTCTGCTGACGGTGTTCCTGGCCGGGGTCTGCGTCTATGGCGGGTTCTTCAATGCGGGGCTGGGGATATTGCTGCTGGCGTTTCTGGCTACGGCGGGGATGAGCGATATCCATGCGATGAACGGGCTCAAGCTCTGGATTTCTTCGGTCGTGGCCGTTGTGGCCGTGGCGCGGTTTGCGCTGAATGGATCGATCGATTGGTATCATGGCTCCATTGCGCTGGTTGGGGTGACGGTCGGTGGATATCTGGCGGCGCGCAATGCTCATCACGTGCCGACCGGGGTGATCCGGGCTGCGGTGATTGTATATGGGGTGTTTATGACCGGGTATTTCTTTTGGGGGGCTTATGCGGGTTGAGGGCGTTCCCTAGGCCCGTGTATGCGGAAGCATACCCCCACCCTGCTCGATTTAACGGACTTAGCTGACGCTAAGTCCTATCTCGCTTCCCTCCCCACAAGGGGGAGGGTGACGCCGACTGATGGCCCTGTGCCCATGTCAGTCTGCCCTCCTGATCCACACTGCCGCATCGTGGAACGTTGCCCCGCCGAAGGGTGGGGCTGGGGTGGCGTTCGTGAGCGTGTTGATACCCCTGCCCTCGCGGTGGGATTTGTTTTGGTGCAAGCCTTCGGCGATGAGGACGCCGGTGGGTAGACCGGTGCGGATGCGGGCGGTGAGGTGGACGCTGCCGCGGGAATTGCCCAGGGTGACGAACTGGCCTTCTTTGATGTTGAGGCGGGTGGCGTCGTCGGGGTGGATGAAGACCGCGGGAACGCCTTCGCGCTTCTGGCTGCCGGGGGTTTCGTTGAACGACGAATTGAGGAAGGCGCGGGCCGGACTGGTGGCGAGGCGGAACGGGTGTTCGGCGTCGGTCTGTTCGATGACGTCCCAATGGTCGGCGAAGCGGGGCATATCGGCGGGATCGCAGGTCCAGAGATAGCCCTTTTTGTCGGCGGTGCCCTGCCAGTTGGGGGCGAAGCGGAAGCGCTTGTCGGGCCAGGCAAAACCATCGGCGTAGCGGGCGACGGCGTCGGGGCGTTCGCGATCGACAAAGCCGATTTTTTCGATCTCGTCGAGATCGCCGTAATTGGAGCGGCGGAAGGTTTCGGCGACGAGGTCGCGGTCACTGGTTTTGAAGGTCACGTCATCGAGGCCGAGGCGGAGCGCCAGGGCGTTGATGACTTCGTGGTTGGAGCGGGTTTCGCCGGGGCGCTCGATGACGGCTGGGCCGTAAAGCACGCGGGTGTGGCCGCCACGGGTGTAATAATCGTTGTGCTCGAGGAACATGGTGGCGGGCAGGACGATATCGGCCAGCTCGGCCGTTTCGGTCATGAACTGCTCATGGACGACGAGGAACAGGTCTTCGCGGGCGAGGCCGCGACGGGCCAAGGTCTGGTCGGGGGCGACGGAGGCGGGGTTGGTGTTTTGCACGATCATGGCCATGACCGGGCCGCCGTTTTTGAGGGCCTTGGCGTCGCCGGTGAGAATGGGGCCGATCTCGGACATGTCGAGCCAGCGCGGATCGCCCTTTTGCAGATGGGGGCCGGTGATGCGGGATTTGTCGAGCTGCCAGGTGCCCGAATTGGAATGGAAGGCGCCGCCGCCGCGATGCTGCCAGGCGCCGGTCATGGCCGGAATGCAGAGGGCGGCATGCATGGCGGTGGCGCCATTGCGCTGGCGGGTAAAGCCATAGCCGAGGCGGAAATAGGAGCGCGGGGTGGTGCCGACGAGATGGGCGAAGGTGGTGATCTGCTCGACGGTGAGGCCGGTGATGTCGGCGGCCCATTCGGGGGTTTTGGTGGCCAGATGGGCTTCGAAATCGGGGCCGAAATCGGTGTATTTGGCCATATAGGCGCGGTCGGCGAGGTTGTCGCGCAGCAGGATATGCATCACGGCAACGGCCAGCGCGCCATCGGTGCCGGGGCGGAGGACGAGGCCCAGATCGGCCTGGGCCATGGTGGCGGTTTCGTAGATGTCGATGACGACGATCTTGGCCTTGCGCTCCTTTTTGGCACGCATGGCATGGGTCATGACATTGACCTGGGTGTGCACGGCATTGGTGCCCCAGATGACGACGCAATCGCTTTCGGCCATTTGCTCGGGATTGACGCCGCCCAGCATGCCGGTGCCGGCGATATAGCCGGGCCAGGCGGTGCCGGTGCAGATAGTGTCGTATTGGCGGGAATAGCCCTTGGCGGCGCGGAGCCGGTCGATGCCGTCGCGCTGCACATGGCCCATCGTGCCGGCGTAATAATAGGGCCAGATGGCTTCGGCGCCGTGTTGGGCTTCGATCTGGCTGAAGCGGGCGGCGATGGCGTCGAGGGCTTCGTCCCAGGTGATCTGTTGCCACTGGCCGCTGCCCTTGGGGCCGATGCGGCGCAGGGGATGGGTCAGGCGATCGGGGTGGTGGATGCGCTCGGCATAGCGGGCGACTTTTTCGCAGATGACGCCGGCGGTGTAGGGATCGTCCTTGGCGCCACGGACGCGGCCGATGGTGTGCTCATCGACAATGTCCACATCCAGCGCGCAGGCGGAGGGGCAATCATGCGGGCAGACCGAACGGGCGGTGCGAAGGGCGACTTGTTTGTTCATGGGGGCAAAATAGCGCAGCGGCGGGGAGGCATCAAAGCGATTGTTTTGATGGGCGGATCAAGAGCAGTGATGGGCGAGCGGAAGCGCCGCCTGGTTGCGGTTATCAAGAGACGGACGGACCCCGAGACGGCATTCGCCTCGTGAGAGTTTTAGTATGAGACGGATGCCGCCTCGGGGTGCCGGGACTTTATCGGACGGCGAGATCGCAAACCCCAGCGGATTGCCGTAGCGCCCCGCCCGAAATGTTTCGTCCGCTCGACCCGGAGCAGAGCGCGACCTCCACTCCCCCGGCTGCCTCCCGAACGCTCGTCGCTGCAGCGCCGCCCGTATCCCGGAAGATGGGGGGAGTATGGGGGCGGTGGAGGGGGTGGGGGATAAGTTTTTGGGTTTTCGCTGCGGGTTTCACCTCGCCCCTCCGGGGAGAGGTCGACGGCGAAGCCGGCGGGTGAGGGTGCGATGCTGCAAGATGAGTGATGCACCAGCATGGCACCCCTCACCCAGCTCTGCCAGGTCGCGTTGCTCCCGGCGCCGCTACCCTCTCCCCTGAGGGGCGAGGGGAGGATGGAGCCGATGCACCGGCGGCCCTTCGCAATGGACGCACACCTTTGCCGCTGAGGAAGCATCTCGGGATGGGCCCCAGCCTGCGCCGGAATGACACCGTGGGTGGGGCCGGGTTTGAGCCCCTCTCTGTCGCTCGGTGCTAAAGCGTCGCGAACGCCTTGGTGGCGGTTTCGGCGTTGCGGCGGGCGCGGTTGGTGGCGTGTTTGGCCAATTGGGCGGCGCCGGAGTGGAATTGGGAGAAGGTGACCTGGCGCGCGTCGTGCGTGGCGATGGTGATGCCGCGCCAATTGGGGCGCACGGAGCGGACGTCGGACCAGGCGATGCTGGTCTGGCTGCCGAAGGCGGTCTGGTGTTCGAGCAGGGTATTGTTCCAGCGGACCTTGGTGAAGAGCCCGCCAATGCCGATGCCGAAGGCCCCTGCCCCCAGAAGCGTCGCGGCGGCGAAGGCGGCGACCATCTGGGTGGGTTCGACAATGCGCATGCTGCCCACGAAAATCACGGCCGACATCAGCACCACGGCCAGAGCGGCGGCGCCGTAGCAGGCGAAATATTCGACCATGGAGGGGCGCAATTCGGACCAGCCATCGACGCTGACGGCTTCTTCGCCCTGCACCAGGCGGAGCGCCAGGAAGGCGGCGTAGCCGAAGGCGACCACCCCGGCAGCGCGGGCGAGCGGCAGGCTGGCAGTGGCCGGAACATGTTTGAGGAAAAGAAGGACGACGATCACGACAAGTGGCATTGCCACTTCCTGCCAACGCAAGGGCACTATTGCTCTCCAGAACTGGGGGCCGGTGACGCGATATCGGCAACGCAACCGAATCTAGCAAGGATCGCGAATTTGGCCATTAACAATTTCGGGAAGCGGCTTTGCGGCAGTGGGGCGTCGGCTTTTTTGCCACAATGGGAGTGGCGCCGGAAAGCTCACAAAATGATTCAAGGCGCTGGCAGATTGAGTCATGCCAGCGCCGCAAGTTGCTGAAAAATCACGACAATAGTTTGAGGCCGGCAATACCCGCGATGATCAGGGCGATCGAGGCAAGGCGGGCCACGGTGGCCGGATCGCCGAACAGATACATGCCCAGGATGGCAGTGCCGACAGTACCGATACCGGTCCAGACGGCGTAGCCGGTGCCCACGGGCAGGTCGCGCAGGGCGATGCCCAAGAGGGCGATACTGATGATCATGGCGCCGACGGTGAGAATGGTCGGCATGGGGCGGGTGAAGCCCTCGGTATATTTGAGGCCGATGGCCCAGCCCATTTCGAAAAGACCGGCAATGGCAAGATAGACCCAAGCCATGGGATTTCTCCTAGCTATGGCGGGTCGTCCCGGCCGGAATGTTGGAAATTGCGAGGTCGTCCACGCACGGCAGATATATAGGGCAGCCGCCGGGAAAGGTGAAGTGCCCGGCCGGACCATCGGATGGTCCGGCCACGCATGACTGGCCGACGGCTAAATCTGCGGCTTGCGCTTGGGTTTGTGGTCCTTGCCGGCGGCTTTTTCCTTTTTGGGGCGCGGGGCGGCATCGGATTTTCCGGCCCATTTCGGCTTGCCCTTGTCCTTGGCGGGGGCCTTGGGGGCGCGGGGTTTGTCGAAGTCCTTGCGGGGTGGGCGGGGGGCTTCGGTGGGCTTGGCCTCGAAATCGGTAGCGCCGAGATTGGATGAGCCGTAGCGCTGCTTGCGGTCACTGCGTTCGGGACGGGCAGCCATGGGGTCGTAGCGTTCGACGGGGCCTGGCGG
>DATMSY010000017.1:0-34326 GCA_035565135.1 Devosia sp. | reverse complement strand
AGCGCGCGCGGCCGCCTGGCTCGCCGCCAGGTCGCCCTGGCTGTGCAGGGCAATGTCATAGCCGGCGTCGAGCGCATGCGTGACCCGCTCCGCCCAGGTGCCGCTCAGCGCTTCCATGGTCAGGCAATCGGTTACCAGCACGCCATCGTAGTTGAGATCGTTGCGGATCATCTCGCAGATGACAGGCGAGACCGAGGCCGGACGCTCGGCATCGAAGGCGGTGAAAATCAGATGCGCCACCATGGCCCAGGGCGTGTCCCTGAGCTGCATGAAGGGCACAAAATCCGTGGCCATCAGGTCCTCGCGCGAGGCCTCGACCACCGGACATGTAAAATGCGGATCGACCGTCACCCGACCATAACCGGGAATATGCTTCATGACCGGGATTTCCCCGGTCTCGAGCATGCCCTCGATCACCTCGCGACCCAACGTGACGATAGTGTCCGTATCGGCGCCGAAGGAACGCTGCCCGATGACGTCATGGGTGCCCTTGAGCGCCATATCCACGACGGGTGTACAGCCGCTATCGATATTGAGCTCGGCCATCATGGCACCCATGGCCTGGGTCGACAGGCGCAGGGCCTTTTTGGCGAGTTCGACATCCTTTTGCGCCAGCGCCCCGAAGGCGCCGAAGCTGCGGAACAGTGGCCAATTGCCGTTATTGAGCCGCTGTACGCGCCCGCCTTCCTGATCGATGAAGACGGCCGCATCCTCCCGGCCCACCGCCTCGCGGAACTGCGCGACCAGCCGGCGGATCTGCTCGGGATTGTCCAGATTGCGCCGGAACAGGAACAGTCCGAAGGGATTGGTCTCGCGGAAAAACGCGGTCTCGTCGGCGGAGAGTTCCAATCCCGGCATGCCGACGAAAAGCGCGAGCGGTGTGCTGGCCATGTAGTCTCCTCCGATAAAGCGTCAGGCCCCGGCCGCGGGTTTGATCCGCAGCAGACCCTGATAAATATCTTCCTTGTCCGCCACGATCGGCACAGCGCCCACCGCATTGGCGTAAAAATCGACTGGCCCCGCCGATCCAATGATCGCATAGGCATAGCCCTGCGCCTTCATGGCGATGAGGCTGTGATAGAGCAGCGCCAGCCCGAGCTTCTTACCCCGCGCCGTCTCATGCACGCCGGTCGGGCCGAAAAAGCCGCGCGCCGTTGCGTCGTAGCAGGCAAAGCCGACAAGGACGCCGTCAATAGTGGCAATCAGACAGCCGGGCGGTTGATGGGCCATGGCGACGGCAACCTCGCTGGCCCAATAGGCGCTGAAATTGGCCCGCACCCAATCGGTGACGATATGCTGCTCAGGCGGCAGTGCGACCCGGATCGTGGCCTCGACATCCGCAACGCGCTCGGCAAGCTCGCCGAGACGTCGGGAATAAAGGTTCACAAGCAGATCGGTCATGAATGCTCGCTGTCAGATTGGGTCCTCTGGCATGTCCCACCTCCGGACAATACCAATCTAGACATGCTAATACCAATTTGCGCCACCTGACAAGCGAGCGCCTATCCAGTCGCGATCTTCCGGTGCCACAGCACCAGGTCCGCGCGCCGTTCAGCGACCGAGGTACCGACAGGCCCCCATTCCCAACACAAAAGGGCCGCGCATCATCTGCGCGGCCCTTTTTTTCTTCGCACGTCGTCCCGGCATACCGGCCATGAGGCCAACGCCGTCTGAGGCCGGAGACCTCGAAGACTCCGACGAGTACCGTCAAACCATTCAGTCGGCCACATGCTGCCGAAGCGGCCGTCTGATGCGTGTAGTGGCAAATAACCTGCCTAGGCAGCCTTGCGGCCGAGGCCGTTATCCTTGGCCAGCTTCGAGCGGGTTGCCGAATAGTTCGGGGCAACCATCGGATAGTCGGCCGGCAGACCCCATTTCTCGCGGTATTCTTCCGGCGAGAGATTGTAATGGGTGCGAAGATGACGCTTCAGAGACTTGAACTTCTTGCCATCTTCGAGGCAGATAATGTAATCGGCCGCGACAGATTTACGGACGGGTACAGCAGGCTTCAGTTCCTCAACTGCAACGGGAACCTCGTTGTTCTGCAGAGCACGCAAGGCACCGTGGACTTCGGCGATCAGCTTGGGCAGATCGGTCGGGCTCACAGCGTTATGACTTACATAGGCAGAGACGATCTCGGTGCTGAGTTCGATCAGATCGCTCTCAAAACCGGCCGCCGAACCGGTATTGTCACTCATAATTCAACCTTTCATTGTTCTTATTGGACAGCAACAAGCTATGTCACTGCCATCATTCATTTCTAGTGCCGTTTAGTGCTGTACGCAACCCAACGTCCACAACATTGCTATGTAACAATGCTGTAAAATGGTCACATCAAAGTTTGGCCACTTTTAGACTTCAGCTCATCCACTTCCATCAATTTGTGCGCATGATAACCCGTGCGATAACTTGCGCGGGCCAGAAGATGGGCCGAAACCGGCGTGGTCAACAGCAGAAAACCGACGCCTATTATTGCGCGTAGCGCTACCGCCGCGTCGAAACAGACCAGCGCCACCGCCAGCAAAATCAGCCCGCCGCCCACCGCTCCCGCCTTGGAAGCGGCATGCATGCGCATGTAGAGATCGGGCAGGCGCAGGACGCCGATGGCCGCCAGCAGCGTGAATATGGCGCCCAGCAGCAGCGCCGCGCAGCCCAAGTAGATCATCAGGTCGGCGATCATGGCTGCTTCTCCGCGCCGGCGTCGCGGGGCGATTGGCGCGACAGGATATAGCGCGCAAAGCCCACCGTTGCGAGAAAGCCCAATAGTGCCAAGGCAATAGCGATATCGAGATAAAGTGTCAGCCCGGTGCGGATGGCGATAGCGCCGACAAATCCCATCGCCGAAACCGTCAGCAGGTCCAGCGCCAGCACCCGGTCCGACAAGGTCGGTCCGATGATCACCCGGACCACCGACAGCAGGAGCGCCACGCCCAGGATAACCAGCGCGATCATGGTCACGACAGAAAGTACGGTCGCGCTCATGCGAACACCTCCTTCACCTTCGTCTCGAAACCCGATGCGATATCGGCGATCAGCGCTTCGCGTGTCGATAGCGTCAGCACATGCACATAGAGCAGGCTGCGATCATCGGAAACATCGACGCTGAGCGTACCCGGCGTCAGCGTGATGAGATTGGCCAGCAGGGTAATTTCGGCGTCCGATTTGACCGTCAGCGGCACCGCGACAATGGCGGGTCGTAACGCAGATTTGAGATCGGGCGTCACCACGATAACGGCCACGCGGATGGCGCTGACCATCAATTCATAGAGAAACAGCACAGCCAGCGAGATGATTCGCCGCAATTTGCGCAGGGCGCGGGGCGGGGCAAAAGCGCTGCGCAGCAGCAGCACCGCCAATGCGCCGATTGCCCCGCCGAACAGTAGGTTCAGTCCAGAGAAATTGCCGGTTATCGCGGCCCAGCCCAGCGCCAGGACAATGACGATTACTGCCGGGCTCATGGTGCAACCTCCGCAAGGCCGACCGCGGCAATGTAACGTCCGGGATTGACCAAATCGGCCGCCCCGGTACGGGCGCCCTCAAACAGCAGGTTGGGCCATAGCCCCGCCACCAGGATCAGCCCGGTCAAGGCAATGCTGGCGCCCAGGCCCAACCATTGCTCGCGCGGGCCGGGGCGATGCAGGCTGATGGTCTCATGCTCATTTACCGCCCCCTCGCCGCCCTGTCGCCAGAACACATGCGCCCAGAGCCGCGACCCGGCGATCAGGGTCAGCACCGCGTTCACGAGCAGCGCCAGCACCAGCACGCCATCGGCCCAATCGCCCGCCACGGCCTGCTGCAGCCCCGCGTCGAGCAGGACCAGCTTGGGCCAGAAACCAAGAAAGGGCGGCACGCCCGCCGTCGCCAGCACCAGCACGAGAAAGAGGATCGAGAGCGGGGTGCTGGCGGCATAAAATCCGCCCATATGCCTGGTGTCGCGCTGGCCCGTGCGCCGCTCGATCAGCCCGGCGACCAGATAAAGCGCGGTCATGGTCAGTATGGCGTGGAACACATAGAGCGCTGCGCCCTCGACCCCGCCCTGCTGGGCCAGTGCGATACCCGCCAATACCGCGCCAATGCCGCCGATCACCAGAAAACCGATGGCCCGGCGCAGATTGGTTTCGGCAATGGCGCCCAGCGGCGCAATCAGCAGTGTCGTGATCGCCACCAGCAACAATGCCGGCTCCAGAATATCCCGGCTCAGCGGCATCAACTGTACCAGCGAGCGCAGTAGCGCATAGACGCCCACCTTGGTCAAAAGCCCGGCAAACAGCGCCGAAATCACCGCCGGCGGCGTGTGATAGGAAGCCGGCAACCAGGCGTTGAGCGGAAACGCCGCCGCCTTCATGCCGAAAGCCAAGAGCAGCAGCGCCGCAATACCGGTCAGCGCGGCTGGATTGGCCGTGCTCGCTTTGCCGATGATATCGGCCATGTTCAGCGTACCGAGCAGACCATAGGTCAGCCCCAGCGATAGCAGGAACAGCGTGGTGGCGAGGAAATTGAGGAAGCCATATTTCACCGCGCCATCGAGCTGTAGCGGCCGTCCACCGGTCACGATCAGCCCGAAAGACGCAATCAGCATCACCTCGAACCACACATAGAGATTGAACAGGTCGCCGGTCAGGAACGCCCCGGTCACCCCGGCCAGCAGCAACAGCACCAGCGCGTGGAAACCATCGCCACGCTCGCTCTCGCCCCGGTCACCCTCGGCATAGATGATGACGACCAGCGTCACCAGGGCCGCGGCCAACGCAAAAGCGGCCCCCAGAATATCGGCGGTAAAGCTGATGCCGAAGGGCGGCAGCCACTTGCCCATAGTCATGCTCAGCGGCCCTTCGGCCATGACGCGAACCAGCAGCAAAACCTCGCAGGCGATGATACCTATAACGACCAACCCGGCAACCAGCGCCGGAACATGCAGGATATGCCGCAGCATCAACAATAGCGCCGCACCGAACAGTGCCAGCACCAGCGGTAGCACGATGACCCAATCGGTCAGCGCCGTCTGGGTCGCGATCATCGCCGGGGGTAGAAGCGAATGGTCCATATCAATAGCTCAGCGGCGGATGCGGCGTGTTTTCGGGCTCGGCCACGCGCATGGTGTCGGTATTGTCGGCATCGAGCCCTTGATAGGCGCGATAGGCCAGCACCAGCAAAAAGCTGAACATGGCAAAGCCGATGACGATGGCGGTGAGGATCAGCGCCTGCGGCAGCGGATTGGCGATCGGCCCAGCCGGGTGATCGAGCCCGGCCGGCACTATCGGGGCTACTTCCCGCGTCAGCCGCCCGGCGGTGAAGATCAGGAGGTTCACGCCATTGCCGAAAATCGTCACCCCCAGCAACATGCGGATGACTGAGCGCGACAGCAGCAAGTAGACGCCCAGCGCGATGAACAGGCCAACGAGAACGGCCAATGCATAATCCATCAGCCCTCCTCCCCGCTTTGCAGCGCCAGCGCGATCGAGGAAATGGTGCCGAACACCACGAAATAGACCCCGATATCGAAGACCATCGGCGTCGAGAACGGCACGGTCGTGTCGCCGAGATCGAGGTAGAGCCAGATGCTGGTCATGAAGGGTGAACTGGTGAAGGCCGATGCGAGCCCCGACAGAGCAGCCGCGAAAACGCCCGCCCCCGCCAGCGCCAGTGGATCGACCCGCAGCGCCTTGCGCGCCGCCTCGACCCCGGCCGCCATGCTCCAGATGGCGAGCGCGGAAGCCGCGATCAGCCCGCCGATAAAGCCGCCGCCAGGCTCATTATGGCCGCGCAGGCAAACATAGACCGAAAAGACCAGCATGATGGCCACGATGAGCGGGGCAATGGTGCGGAAAATCACCGTGTTCATGGCGCCGCCTTCCTCGCCCGTTTGGGTTTGGCCGGCGCTGCCTTTTTGCGCCGCAGCAGCGCCAGAATGGCGATACCCGCCCCCATCACCACCGAGATCTCCCCCAGCGTATCAAAGCCGCGATAGTCGACCAGGATCACGTTGACGATGTTGGCTCCATGCGCGATGGGCACGCTGGTAGCGGTGAAGAAATCGCTGAGCCGCGTGTCGAGCGTGCCCGACAGCACCACCATCAGCGCCAGGCTCACCCCAGTTCCGCAGACAATAGCCAGAGTACTGTCCCGCGCCAGGTCCTCGAAGGGCCGATGATCGCGCTCGTCGAGCCGCAGCCTTGTCATCACCAGCGCCAGGATCACCACCGAGAGCACTTCGACCATGAACTGGGTGAAGGCCAGGTCGGGTGCGCCGAACAGCAGGAAGATCAGCGCCACCGCCGTGCCCTGAATGCCCAATGACAGGATGGCCACCAGCCGGTTACCCGCCACGAGCACCGCGCCCAGACCGATGACGGCCAGCAGCGCCACGCCCCATTCGTAAAGATGCAGGCTGGGCCAGACGAGCCGCGCCGACCAATCCCCCAGATCGGACAGCGGCAACAGCGCATCCAAGCCGCCCAGTGTCAGTAGCGGCAGGAACAAGGTCAGCGCCAGCATGACGAACACAGTCACCAGGTAAAGTTCCAACCGCCCGTGATGGAGCAGCCGCGTCACCGCCCCGGCAAAGCGGATCAGCCCGAACATCACCGCGTCGAATATTGTATCGGCCGTCCAGCCCAAAGCCGCGCTGGCCCGGCGCAGCAGAGTGCGGATCGTCGCCGCCTGCTGGTAGGCGAGAACGGCAAGGGCCCAGGTCAGCACTGATAACCAGAGCGCTATGCTGCCCGGGTTGATCATCAGCGTCAGGTGACTCGTGACCGGTTCACCCAGGATTGCAGTACCGCCCGGCTCCAGGAAGGACGAGCCGAACCAATCGGTCATCAATGCCGCTACGACGCCGCCAGCTCCCAGCACCACCGGCCCCGCCAGCATGGCAATGGGCGCTTCATGCGGCACTTTGGGCGTGGTCACCTCTGGCCCGAGGAAGGGGCGAAGCGCGACCAACATGCCCACCGCACCCAGTAGCGCATTGCCTGTCACCAACACCGCCAGCGCCACAATATCCTGCCATGGCCCGTCGATCAGCCCGGCATACATTTCTTCCTTGGCGAAAAAGCCCAGGGTGAATGGTAGGCCGAACATGGAAAGCGCCGCCAAGGCCGCGCCGATAAAAGTCAGCGGCATGCGATCGGCCAGCCCGCCCAGCGCAGTGATATCGCGCGTGCCCGTCTCGTGGTCGATAGCGCCTACCACCATAAAGAGCGCCGCCTTGTAGAAGGCATGCCCCACGAAATAGACGATCACCGCCGCCGTCGCCGTCTCGCTACCCAGCCCGATCAGCATCACCAATAGCCCCAGCGAGGCAATCGTGGTCTGCGCCAGCATCTGCTTGAGATCGGTCTGCTTGAGCGCCGCCAGCGCTCCCCAGAGCAGCGTAGCCCCACCAAAGACCAGCAGGATCGTGCTCCAGGCCACCGTACCGCCCAGCGCAGGCGACAGCCGCGCCAGCAGATACACACCGGCCTGCACCATGGTCGCCGAATGCAGAAACGCCGACACCGGCGTCGGCGCCTCCATGGCATTGGGCAGCCAGAAATGGAACGGCACCTGCGCCGATTTGGTGAAGGCCGCGAGAAGGAAACAGGTCAGCACCAGCCCATACAGCGGCTCATCCGCTAGGCTATTCAGCGCCGAGATTTCCCAGCTGCCCGATATCTGCCGCAGCAGAATTGCCCCGACCAGCAGCGCCATGCCGCCAATATTGGTGATTACCAGCGCCTGGATCGCCGCCCGCCGCGCGGCCTGCCGGCTATGATCGAAGCCGATCAGCAGGAAGGAGGTGACCGAAGTCAGTTCCCAGAAGGCAAAGAGGGCCAGCATGCTATCGGCCAGCACCAGCCCCAGCATGGCCCCCATAAAGGCCAGCATGAACCCCATGAAGCGGCCCAGATGGTGATGCCCCTTCAGATAGGCCGGCGCATAAAGCACGATCAGCGCGCCAATCCCCGATATGGTCAGCGCGAAGGTGAGGCTCAGCCCATCGATCAGAAACGAGAGCTTGAGCCCATAGGCCGGTACCCAGTCGATGGCCGTGGCGATGACTTCACGATTGCTGATCGGCCCTAGAAATTGCAGCAGAAACACAAAAATGGCCGCGGGCACCAAAGCAAGCAGCCAGCCGGTCAACGGGGCGGCAAAGCGATGCACCAGCGGCGCCAGCAGGGCAGCAATAAATGGCGCAATCGCCACCAGCGCTATGCCCGCGTTCAATTCCAAACCCCGCCCCTTTGGTCGATTCTGTCTTGCTCTGCGTCAGTCAGACCTTAACGAATGAACCAGACCCCACAAGTTAAACCGGTTAACCGGGGTCCGACTTCTGGGGAAAGCCTTGCCCCTCGCATTCGCCGCAATCAGCCCTACATCTCCCCCTACCCGCCAGCGTCACAACGCACTAGTCTCCGCCCGCCTTCCAACCGGACCTGCCAATGACCAAGCTCACGCCTCCCGTCGCCGCCAAGAAGCCCCACTTCGCGACCCATCACAATGACCGCCGCGAGGATCCCTATCACTGGCTGCGGGCGCTCAATTGGCAGGAGGTGATGCAGAAACCCGAGACGCTGGACCCCGAGATCCGCAGATATCTCGACGCCGAGAACCGCTTTTACGAGGGCGAATTCGGCAAGCCGACCGCTGCGCTGCAAGAGGTGATCTACAAGGAAATCCGCGGCCGCATCAAAGAAGATGATAGCGGCATTGCCTCCCCCGACGGCCCCTTTGCCTATAATTCGCGCATGCTTGAGGGCAAACAATATCCGCTTGTTGTCCGCACCCCGCGCGATGGCGGCGAAGAAATCGTGCTGCTCGATTGCAATGTGGAAGCCGGTGACAGCTATTTCGGCTTTGCCGGCGCCGAGCATGATCGTTCGCACCGCTATCTCGCCTGGGCCGCCGACCGCGCCGGTTCGGAATATTATGACATCGTCATCCGCGATCTCGATACCGGCAAGGATAGCGCCGAGATCATCAAGGAAACAGCCGGTTCCTATGTCTGGACCAATGATTCCAGCGCGCTCTATTACACCGAATATGACGACAACCACCGTCCCTACCGCGTGCGCCTGCACACGATCGGCAGTGATCAGGCCAATGACCCGATCATCTTCGAAGAAAAAGATCCCGGCTTTTTCGTCGGCGTCGGCCGCACCCAATCGGACAAATTCATCGTCATTGATGCCCATGATCACCAGACCAGCGAATGCTGGTTGATCGACGCGGAACTCGGCGGTGAACCGCGCCTCGTCGCACCACGCCTTACCGATCGGGAGTATGACCTCGAAGAGCGGGATGGCCTCCTCTATATCCGCACCAATGCAGACGGCGCCGAGGACTTCAAGGTCGTGACCGCCCCCGTCGACAATCCCGCCGCCGAGAACTGGACCGATCTCATCCCGCACCAACAGGGCGTGCTGATCCTCGACACCATCGTGATCAAGAACCATCTCCTTCGCCTTGAACGCCATGAGGGCCTGCCACGCATCGTGGTGCGCGACCTGCGCAGCAATAAGGAAGAGACGGTCAAGTTCGACGAGGAAGCCTATTCGCTGGGCATGTCAGTCGGCTACGAGTTCGACACCTCGGTGTTCCGCCTCACCTATTCGTCGCCCACCACGCCCTCGCGCACTTTCGACGTGGACCTCGAAACCGGCACCCGCACCCTGCTCAAGGAGCAGGAAGTGCCCTCCGGCCACAATCCCGACGATTACGAAACCCGCCGCCTCTTCGCCAAAGCCGCGGATGGCGAGCAGGTGCCCGTCACCGTGCTCTACCGCAAGGGCACCAAGCTCGATGGTTCTGCCCCGGCTTTGCTCTATGGCTATGGCGCTTATGGCATGTCTATGCCATCGAGCTTCTCGATTTCGGCGCTATCGCTGGTCGATCGCGGCTTCATCCATGCCACGGCCCACATTCGCGGCGGCATGGAAAAAGGCTATCGGTGGTACGTAGAGGGTCGCCGCGAAAACAAGATCAATACCTTCACCGATTTCATCGCCTCGGCCGAAATGCTGATCGAAAAGGGCTACACATCCAAGGGTCGCATCGTCGCCCAGGGCGGCTCGGCCGGCGGCATGCTGATGGGCGCCATCGCCAATCTCCGGCCAGACCTTTGGGGCGGCATCATCGCCCAGGTGCCGTTTGTCGACGTGCTCAATACCATGCTCGACGAAACCCTGCCGCTCACCCCGCCCGAATGGCCCGAATGGGGCAATCCCCTGGCTTCTGCCGTCGATTACGCCCGCATCGCCGCCTATGCGCCCTATGAACAGGTCGCCGCGCAGGACTATCCGCCGATCTTTGCCTTGGCGGGCCTTACCGATCCGCGTGTCACCTATTGGGAGCCGGCCAAATGGGTGGCAAAGCTGCGCGCAACCAAGACGGGTGACGCGCCATTATACCTCAAGACCAATATGGGCGCCGGCCATGGCGGCGCTTCCGGTCGTTTCGACCGTCTCAAGGAAACCGCCGAGTGCTATGCTTTTGCGCTGAACGCGGTTGGATTGGAAGGCAGTTTCCCTGCCAACTGATTGTTGTGGCGTCATAATCGGCTTATACATTTCTCGAACCTACCTCAGCGTCTAATCCCCAAAAGAAAACGGAGGCCTTCATGTCCACCAAGTTTACTCTGCCGCCCCTGCCCTATGCCTATGATGCGCTGGGCCCCTACATGTCGGCCGAAACGCTTGAGTTCCACCACGACAAGCACCACCAGGCCTATGTCACCAATGGCGAAAAGCTGCTTGAGGGTTCGGGTCTCGAAATCCTGCCGCTCGAGGACATCGTCAAGGAAGCCTATGGCAAGAATGCCGGCCTCTTCAACAATGCCGGCCAGCATTACAACCACGTGCATTTCTGGAACTGGATGAAGCCCAATGGCGGCGGCGGCAACAAGCTGCCGGGCGCATTGGCCAGCAAGATCGATGAAGACCTGGGCGGTTTCGACAAGTTCCGCGCCGACTTCATCGCCGCCGGCACCACCCAGTTCGGCTCGGGCTGGGCCTGGCTCTCGCTCAAGAACGGCAAGCTCGAAGTCACCAAGACCCCGAACGGCGAATCGCCGCTGGTCCATGGCGGCAAGCCGCTGCTGGGCGTCGATGTGTGGGAACACTCCTATTACATCGACTACCGCAATGCTCGCCCGAAATACCTCGAAGCCTGGTTCGACAACCTGGTGAACTGGGAACACGTCGAGCTGCTCTACGAAGAAGCCAAGTAAGCTTCCGTCGAAATAGATCTCATGGTTCGCTTCGAACCATGAGATCATGGCTTTCAGCCCTGGCAATTGGCAGCGGTGAAGCTCGCCAATTCGTCTTCAGTCAGTGAAAAGCCATATGCCTTGAGCGTCAGCGTGCCGATCATCGCATCGTCGCAAATCATCATGTCTGCCGCTGCCTTATCGCCAATCTGTACCGAACAATGCCCGCCGAAACTGCGCTGTTCGGCGTTGCTGCCCGCAGAAACCTCAATGACAGATGAGCAGTCGAGGCGCGCCGCTATGCCGAGCGCGACAAGGTTATTCTCGAAAGCCTTGGCCTGGATACTTGCTTCTTGAGGTCCCATCGCGCGATAGCGGACGTCCTGTGCGATGGACGGGGTGACCAAGGCGATACCTGCGCACAGCAGGCCTGCAATTCGGCGGTACATTGTATTGCTCTCCGGTGATGCCATCGGCCTAGAAATCAACATGGCGAATGGCGGCGGTGTCGTGCCGATGGCGGCAGGACCACTCCCCGAGATATACCGCCTGCCACCTGGACGGCCATGAGGACACTCCGAAGACCTCAGGGATATCCCCTACGAATTATCCCATTTTGGAACCGCCCCCTACCGCAAGGCGTTTTTGCATGTTAACGAATTGTTAACTTTGGGGTTTAGTGCGTGTCCGAACCGGCAAAAATCGTTGCCATCATCGCCGCCAATACCGCCCTGTCGTCGCTGCTGACGATGGTGGTGGCCGGAGACTCGCGCCTGAAGGTCCGCCAGTTCGACAATGAAGCGGCGTTGCTGGCCTATATGCGCCTGGCACCCGTGGACATGCTGGTCTGCGATTTCGACCGCGAAGGCCGCCCGGCCTATGAAATGGTCGAGGCCATCCGCCTCAATACCACACTGGTCTCGCGCGACGTGCCCGTCATCGCGCTCACGCGCACCATCACCCCGCCCATGCGCCACCAGGCCATCAGCGCCGGGATCGATGAAGTCATCATCAAGCCGATGTCGCCGCGCCACCTGTTGCAACGCGTACAGGCGCGCCTGCGCAGCCGCAGCGTCGTCGGCGTGTTGGGCGGCTATCGCGGCCCCGACCGCCGCAATCGCATCGCCACGGTGGTTCCCCGTCCCATGCCGACCCGCCGCTCTACCGACAACGTCATCCCCCTCTTCCCCGACCGCCGCAAACCGCAGCATCCGGGACTTGAGGGCTGAGTTACGCCTCGCTGCAACCTTTTGGTGAGCCCGCCGAAACACGGAATCAGGCCAGTGAACGGAAACTACCGCTCCACTAGCCGGCTGACCCGGCTCCACAAATCCTCGACGGAATCGGCAAACTGCACCGCCTTGTCGTGCCCCGAAAGCCCATGCGAGAGCACATCGGCCGCATAGCCGCGCATGACTTCATAGGCCTTGTGCCGGTTGAGCATGACCACCGGGCAATTGCGGCCATTGCCGCGCGCCACCGTCCACACTCCAAAGAGGCTCGATACCGAGGCCAGTGACCCCGGCAATGCCACCAGCGCATCGGCCAGCGCCGCGACCCGGGCCAGCCGCTCGGCGCGATCGGCAATCACTTCCATGGCCACTCCGGCCAGAGCCGATGGCAGCACGATGCTGGCATCGGCAATCAGCTGCACCGCGCCCCCTGCCGCCCGTGCCGCGGTGATCAGCGGCACCGGAATCACCCCCTGTTCAACCAGGCAGACGATGCGCGCGCCGCGCCGGGCGAAATAGGTGCCGGTCTGGGTCATGAGGCTGGCGCGTTCAGCGTCGCCCGGCCCCTTGTCGGAAGCAAAAACCGCCAGAACCGGCGCAGTGGCGGCAATATCATTCATCATCAGCGGCCGCGCTTCAGGCCACCGAGAATGCCGCGCACCAGCGCGTTCCCGAGCCGATTGGCCACGGTGCGCGCCAGCGAATTCATCGCGGCTTCCGCCGGCGTCTGGCGGCTCGTGGCGCGACGCGCCTTGGGCTCCTGATAGGTCCGCTCGACCTTGGCCCGTTCGTCCTCCACCTGCTGGCGTTCCTCGGCCAATTGCTTGTCCCGCGCCTTGCGCGCCAGCACTTCGAACGCCGAGTCGCGGTCGATCACCGTGTCATAGAGCCCGGCCACCGGCGAATTGGCGATGATCGCCCGGCGATCTTCGGGCAGCAGCGGCCCCACCTGCGCCGAAGGCGGCCGGATCAGCGTGCGCCCCACCATGGAGGGCACGCCCTTGTCTTCAAGCACCGAAACCAGCGCCTCGCCAATCCCCAATTGGGTGATGACTTCGGCCGTCGAAAAATCGGGATTGGGCCGGAACGTGTCGGCCGCCACCTTCACCGCCTTCTGTTCGCGCGGCGTATAGGCCCGCAACGCGTGCTGCACGCGATTGGAGAGCTGCGCCAGCACCGTCTCGGGAATATCGACCGGGTTCTGCGTGACGAAATAGACGCCCACGCCCTTGGAGCGCACCAGCCGCACCACCTGCTCGACCTTGTCGATCAGCACTTTCGGTGCGTCGTCAAACAGCAAATGGGCCTCGTCGAAAAAGAACACCAGCTTGGGCTTGGCCGGGTCACCCACTTCGGGCAGTGCCTCGAAGAGTTCCGAAAGCATCCAGAGCAGGAAAGTCGCGTAAAGGCGCGGCGCCCGCATCAGCTCGTCCGCGGCCAGGATCGAAATGAAGCCCTTGCCGTCGCGATCGATCCGCATCAAATCGGCAATATCGAGCGCCCGCTCACCGAAGAAATTCTCCGCCCCCTGCTGTTCCAGCACCAGCAGGGCGCGCTGGATCGAGCCGATCGAAGCGGTCGAGACATTGCCATAGCGGGTTGAGATTTCCTTGGCCCGCTCCTGCAAGTCCACCAGCAGTGCCCGCAAATCCTTGAGATCGAGCAGCAGCAGCCCTTCGTCATCGGCCACCTTGAAGGCGATGTTGAGCACGCCTTCCTGGGTATCGTTCAGTTCCAGCATGCGGCTGAGCAGCAGCGCGCCCATTTCCGAAATGGTGGCGCGGATCGGGTGTCCCTGCCGGCCGAACAGATCCCAGAAGATCACCGGGAACACATCGTCCTTATAGTCGGTAAAGCCGATCGCCTCGGCCCGCTCGGTCTGCCAGCTTTGCGCCTTGCCCATTTTGGCGACGCCCGACAGGTCGCCCTTGATATCGGCGGCGAACACCGGAACGCCGGCTGCCGAAAAGCCCTCGGCCATCACCTGGAGCGTCACCGTCTTGCCGGTACCGGTCGCGCCGGTCACCAGACCGTGTCGATTGCCGTATTTAAGTGCGAGATATTCGGGATGCGTGCTTTGTCCGAGATAGATCTTGTCGTCGAGCAGCATAATCGCATCCCCTTCTTGTTCATGAGCCTTATAGCCGCCCGCCCGGCAGGCGGACAAGCCAAAGGGCTGATAATCATAACTTCCGAAACGCTTCGCGCTACCTGCCGCCCTCCTGTACCCTGGCAAGGCCAAGTGGGGGATATGCGCGCATGATCAGGACTTCATTGCTCACTCGCCGCCAGGCGCTGGCCAGTCTGGGTGCAGCGAGCCTTGCAATATCCTCCGCCCATGCCGCAGCCCCGGTCTATGCCGAAGCCTTCGGCGTCATCCCCGCTTTCCCCGACGATCAGACCCGCGCCATGCAAGCCGCCCTCGACGCCGCCGCAGCGCAGGGCGTCGCGCTGGTGCTGCCCGCCGGCTCGATCTTCGTGCGCGACCTGCAATTGCCCGGCCAATTGACCGTAGAAGGCGTGCCCGGCGCCACCCAGCTTTGCGCCTGGAATGGCGGCCGCATCGCCCAGGCCAGCAATGCCGCAAATCTGGTGCTGCGCAATATCGGCTTTGACGCCCGCAACGCCACCGCGCTTGAAGGCGATGCCTTGCTCGAAATCACCGGCGGGCTCGCCATCACCATCGAGCGCTGCAGTTTCACCAATAGTCCCGCCACGGGCCTGCGCATCGCCGAATCGGGCGTCACCGTCTCCGATTGCGACTTCGCCCGCCATGGCGATGCTGCGATCCACGCCACCGACAATCGTAACCTCCTCATCACCGGCAATCGCGTCAGCGATTGCGGCAATGCCGGCATCCGCGTCTGGCGCAGCGAGCCGGGCGCCGATGGCTCCATCGTCACCGGCAACCGCATCGCCAAGATCGATTGGCGCGGCGGCGGCAATGGCCAGAATGGCAATGGCATCAATATCTTCCGCGCCGACGAGGTGATCGTCGCCGACAATCACATTGCCGATTGCGCCTTTTCCGCCATCCGCCTCAACACAACCAACAATATCCAGGTTTCGGGCAATCTCTGCCTGCGCTCGGGCGAGGTCGCGATCTTTTCCGAGTTCGATTTTTCCGGCTCGATCATCGCCAACAATATCGTCGATACCGCCGCCGCCGGCATTTCCATGACCAATCTCGACAGCGGCGGTCAGATCGCGGTGTGCACCGGCAATATCGTGCGCAACATCACCCCGCTTTCGGTGGTCAATCCCGATACGAGACCCTATGGCATAGCCGCCGAAGCCGAAGCCGCCATCACCGGCAATACCGTCCAGAACGTCCCCGGCATCGCCATCGCGGCGGGCAATGGCCCGTTCCTGCGCAATGTGCTGATCGCGTCCAATGTGGTCCAGGCCAGCAATATCGGCATCGCCGTCAGCGTGGTCGATGGCGCCGGCCCGGTCCACATCGCCAACAACATCATCTCCGACGCCCGCGACCACGCCGTGGTCGGCATGGCCTGGAGCGACATCGTGGAACCCGACCTGATCACCAATGCGGGCCGGTTTGCCAATGTGACGGTGGATAGCGTGACGGTAGGCAGTTCGCCGCGGAACTAGGCAACCAGCGTCCGCAACACGCCCACATCAGCCCCGCGCACGCTCTTGATCGTCTGCTTGGCGAATTTCTCCAGCACCGTCTTCTGCTCCGCATCCGGCTCGGCAAATTTCAGCAGCAGCCCCGCCAGCATGGCCTGCGAGGCGGCCGGATTGCCGTCGTCGCATTTGATGGCATAGCCCCAGCCCTTGTCGCGGATAGCGCCGCATTGCACGCCCTCGGCGCCGATCTTTTGCATCACCTGGCCCTTGAACGCCGCCATGATTAGCGTGTCGGCATGCCCGGTCCCCGCCACCAGATGGGGATGGGAAGTCGCCGCATCGAACAGGCGCCGTGCCGCCAAAGCGAGTTCCGGCGACAGTCCCTCCCCCGTCGCCATGCGGGCGAACCCAAACGCAAAGGCCCGCAGCGGCGCGGCGAAAGTGGGAATGGAACAGCCATCCGTACCGCATTTATCCTCGGTCAGCTCTTCCCCAATCACCGCCTCGACCGCCGCCCGCACCGCCTTTTGCACCGCATGCTCGCGCCCGACATAGCCCGCGGTTGGCACGCCCATGGCCAGAGCCACGCTCAGCATGCCCGAATGCTTGCCCGAGCAATTATTGTGCAAGGCGCTGGGTTCTGCCCCCGCAGCTCGCAAGGCATCGCGTGCGGCCGGATTGGTCGGGGCATGCGCGCCGCATTCGAGATCGGCGACCGAAAGTCCCATCTGCGTCAGCAGGCCATTGGCCGTCGCCACATGCACCGCCTCGCCATGATGGGAGGCGCAGGCCAGCGCTAGCTCTTCGTCGCTATGATGAAACTTGTCCTCGGCGCCGCGGATAAAAATCGGCAGCGCCTGCATGGATTTGATGGCCGAACGCGGAAAGATCGCTCGCTCGATATCCCCGGCCGAAGCGATGACTTTGCCGCTGGCATCGACCACAGCATAGGCCCCGCGAAAACGGTTTTCGACCCAATTGCCGCGCACGGTCTCGGCAAGAATAGGATTGGCGTCCATCACAAAAACTCCGGTCCAGGCTGTCTTCACGAACAGCGCAGGACCGGAAAAGTCAACACAGCATGGGTAGGAGGCAGGCACGAAACTTTAGGGGATCAGATATCCCAATCGTGGACGGGAGTGAGGAACTTCGAATTGACCCAGCCACGGGTATATTGCGCATCGACCAGGCACCAATCGGCACCGGCCTTGGCCTCGATACAGCGCTCGACCCAGACATGGCTGCCCGGCTCGAACGCGCCGACCTGTTGGGAATAGGAAGCGGGCCATTTGCGCGCATTGAGCTGATCCCACTGGGCGACGCCGGTCACCTGGGCCAGTTGGTCGACTTGGTAGCCGGCGGCCATGGCGGGCTGCACGGCAAAGGCGCCGGCTGCGGTGATCACGAGACCGCAGAGCGTGGCGACCAAAACCTTTTCCTGATTCCTGTTCATCTCGTGGTCCCTCGACAGAATTGCGTTGTTGTCAGGGACTATGCCGCCGCCGGTTTGAACCCTCCCTGAGTCAGCCATTCAGAAAGTGTTCATCTTGGCGGCGCCGGTCCGGCATGCCAGACTTGGCGGCAACAAAGAGGAGAGCAATCAATGACCAAGGTTCTGGTAACCGGCGGCAGCGGCAAACTCGGCCGCGCCGTGCTGCGCGATCTGGTGGCGCATGGCTACGAGGTGCTCAATATCGACCAGCAGGCGCTCTCCGAGCCGATCTGCCCGACGGTGCGCATCGATCTCACCAATTTCGGCGAAGTCGCCGCCGCGATTCTGGGTGGCATCGATGAACGCAAGGGTCCGTTCGATGCCGTCGTGCACCTGGCCGCGATTCCCGCGCCGGGCCTTGCCGCCAATGCCCGCACCTTCGCCAACAATGTCACCACCAGCTACAATGTGTTCGAGGCCTGCCGCCTGGCCGGCATCAAGAATGTGGTGTTTGCCTCCAGCGAAACCGTGCTCGGCCTGCCCTTCGACAATCCCCCGCCCTATGCGCCGGTCGATGAAGAATACTTCCCGCGCCCCGAAAGCGCCTATTCGCTCGGCAAGCTGCTCGACGAAACCATGGCCGCCCAATATTGCCGCTGGGATCCGTCCCTGCGCATGGTCGGCCTGCGCTTTTCCAATGTCATGTACCCCGAGGACTACAAGGCCTTCCCCAAATTCGACGCCGATCCGCGCAGCCGCAAATGGAACCTCTGGGGCTATATCGACGCCCGCGACGGCGCCCAGGCCATCCGCCGCTCCATCCAGGCCGATTTCACCGGCTTTGAAGCCTTCATCATCGCCAATGCCGATACGGTAATGAGCCGCTCCAACATTTCGCTGCTTGCCGAGGTGTTCCCGCAAGTCGAGCAAAAGGGCAATATCGCCACCAACAGCACCCTGCTCAGCATTGAAAAGGCCAAGCGGATGCTGGGCTATTCTCCGCAATTCAGCTGGCGGAATGAGGTCTGAGGGAGCCCGGTCTCTCGGGCCCCACCCGAGGAGAAAACGGCGGACAAACCCTATTCCGTCCGGATATGTCCGATCCCCTTGGCCGCGATCTCCTCAAAACTTTCCGCATATCCCGCATCCGCGTAGCGCATCACGCCCAGCGCCGTGTCATTGGTCAGAGCACGCTCCAACCGCTCATCGCCGGCTGGTGTGCCATCCGCCACCACGGTCACTCCCGCCGACGTCATATACCCGGCGTAGCCTCCCCCGCCCGAATGCACCACAACCAGATCGGCCATGGACGAACACAGCAACATCGCATCCAGCAACGGCCAATCGGCAATGGCGTCCGAGCCGTCCTTCATCCGCTCGGTCATGATATTGGGATGCGCCATCGCCCCCGCATCCAGATGATCCCGACTGAACGCTACCGGCCCCGACAGCGTGCCATCACCCACCATGGCATTGACCGCCCGCGCCAGCGCCGTCCGCTCACCATGCCCCAGCCAGGCAATCCGCGCCGGCAGCCCCTCGAACGGCACATGCTTGCGCGCCAATGCGATCCAATTGGTCACGATCTTGTTGTCCGGGAACATCTCCAGCAGCTTGTCGTCAATCTTGCGGATGTCCTCGGGATCGCCCGACAGCGCCATCCACCGGAACGGCCCGATGGCCCGCGCAAATAGCGGCCGCAGGTAAGCCTCGGTGAAAATCTTGATATCGAAGGCATTCTCCACCCCGCCCGCCTTGGCATGGGTGCGGATCAGATTGCCATTATCGAACACTTCTGAGCCCGCCTGCTGAAACGCCAGCATGGCTCGCACATGATCGACAATCGAGGCCCGGCTCGCCGCCATCAGCTGCCCCGGCCCCTCGACCCGCAAGCGCCGCACCTCATCCAGCGCCATGCCCTTGGGCACATAGCCATAGACCAGATCATGCGCCGAAGTCTGGTCCGTCACGATATCCGGCACGATCCCCCGCCGCGCGATCTCGGGATAAATCTCGGCGGCGTTGCCCACCAGCCCGATCGACGTCGCCCGCCTCTCGGTCACCGCCTTGTTGATCATCGCCAGCGCCGTGTCCAAATCAGGCGCAATCTCTTCCAGATACCCGATCGCCTGGCGCTTTTTTGCGCGCTCGGCATCGATGTCGACACATAGGATCGCCGCCCCCGCCATGCGCCCCGCCAGCGGCTGCGCCCCGCCCATGCCGCCCAGGCCCGCGGTCAGAATGAAGCGCCCGGCCAGATCGCCGCCAAAACGGTTCTCGGCAATACGCATGAAAATCTCATAGGTGCCCTGAATGACGCCCTGGCTGCCGATATATTGCCAGGCCCCCGCCGTCAGCCCGCCCCAGCAGATCAGGCCCTTTTTCTCCAGCTCATAAAACACCTCGGCCTTGGCCCATTGCCCCACAATGTTGCAATTGGCCATAATCACCAGCGGCGCCTTGGCATGGGTTTTCAGCAAGCCAATCGGCTTGCCAGATTGGATGATCAGCGTCTGGTCCTCGTCCATCCGCAGCAGCGTTTCGACTATCGCCTTGTGGCTCGCCCAATTGCGCGCCGCCTTGCCGAGCGCGGCGTAAACGATCAGCTCGTCAGGGTTCTCCCCCACGCTCAGCACATTTTCGAGCAGCCGCAGCAACGCCTCCTGCCGCCATCCCTTGGCGCGCAGCTTGGGGCCGCCGGGAATGGGGAAATTCGGATGGCGGGGATTGGGTGTGGGCATTCTCGTCTCCGTCAAAACTTTGGCGGCAGTGTCCGCACAAACGCCACCGCCGCTTCAAGCAGGCGTCGCCGCAAATCATCATCGGCGCAGGTATCGAGCCCCGCCCGCACCCAGCCGTTCATCTGCCGGCCGCTCATGACCATCGGCTCGACATCGGGCAGCTCCAGCGCCCAGCCGTCATTGCCCTTGCCCAGCCGTACCATCAGCCCGACATCGCGGGCGCCGCACAGCAAATGCCCGTCGAGCAGCCAGGCCAGCCCGCCGAACATCGGCTTTTCGCTCAGGCCGGGCCGATCACCCAGATCCTCGCGCACCAGTTCTTCAAGCCCGGGATCGCGTGCCATGGCTCAGCCCTTGGCGCCATCGAGGGCATAGCGCGCCAGCTCGATCCCCATGGCCTTTTCGACCGAGGGATAGACCGTCGGATCAAGCACGGAGGAGCTGAGCGGAATGACCTTCTTGGGCACATGCAGCACGAAAATCTGCATGCCCTCCTGCAATTGCCCGACGCTAAGCGGTTCGCCCTCAGTCGAGAGCGTCGTGATCACATCGGGGAAGGTGGCGATGCGCGCGCCATCGCGCCCGTCTACCGCCATATATTCGTTCATCACATGCAGCACCGAGCCATCCGACAGCGTCACCGCGCCGATATCGAAGGCTTCCTTGGTGTAAAGCACCGCCTTCTTGATGATCTTGCCCTCGACCAGGATGGTGCCGCCCGTGGTCTTGGCGATGGTGTCGATAACAGCCGCGCCGCCCTTGCCCTCTGCCGCGATGATCGCCTCGCCCAGTTTCAGCGCCAGCGAAATGCCGCCCAGGGCCGCGTGCTTTTTCACATAGCTGGCCCGCACCGGATTGCGGCACGAGGCGATAAACCCGCCCGACATGTCCGAAGCCGTGCGCAACACGGGCGAAACCTTGGCCGTCGCACCCTTCACCACCAATTCGATATAGCGGTTCTCGCTGCGATTGCCGCCTACCGCCGTCTGGATCATCGGTTCGGGCGATCCGGCGAGGCCAATGCTGCCCATATCCCCGGTTGGATGCGCCCGCACATCGCCCACCGCATCGACCACCTTGGTGCCCAGCACCGCCGAGGGCAGCCAGCCATTCAGCGTCGAAGATTTGCCGTTCTGCCCGATCATCAACCCGCTGAGTTTTTCCCCCAGCGCGTCCTGCAACATGGACACCGCCTTGATGTAATCCACCCCCTGCATTTCCCAGGGCGTGGTCGAGGCCGGCGCGCCGATGGCGGCCGCCGTCGCCACCCAGTCATTGGCATCGAGCTCGTGAATGCTCACCAATTCGGGCTTGCCGACGCTGACCGCCGCATAACCCAGCATGCGCCCGTGATCGGCCCAGCCGCCGCCACCTGCCGCATAGACGGAGCCGCCCTTGACGGCCGCCTCGACGTCTTTCTCAGTCAGAATCCGGCCCATTCCCTGTCTCCTGCAATTGCTTGTCGAGCGCGACCACGGCCTCCAGCAGCACTTGGGCGCCCAGCGCGATATCTTCCGTCGTGGCGAATTCATCCGGGGAATGGCTGCGGCCATCCTTGCAAGGCACGAAGATCATCGCCGCCTTGGTGATGCGCGCCATCCACGCCGTATCATGCCCCGCCCCCGACGCCATCCGCCGGTGCCTTGCTCCGGCGGTATCGCAGGCTGCATCCAGAACGGCGAGCAGATCGGGATCACAAGGGGTCGGCTGATTGTCCGACACAATCCGCGGCGCCTCGACAGTCACGCCGGTCTTTTCCGCAATCGCCTCGATGCCCCTGCGCAGTTCCGCGATGAACCGCTCCATATCCCCGCGCAATTCGGCCCGTGCATCGATCAGCATCCGCACCCGCGCCGGCACCACATTGGCCGCATTGGGCGTCATCTCGAATTCGCCGACCGTGGCAGCAAAATGCTCCGCGCCGGTCGCCAGCGCCTTGGCCAATTCCTCGACCCCCAACGCAATCCAGGCGGCCGTCGTCAGCGCATCCTTGCGCGCCAACATCGGCGTCGTCCCCGCATGGTCTGCCCGGCCTTCGACCACGATCTCGATCCGCGTAATCCCGGCGATCGCCGTCACCACGCCCACATCGAGCCCTTCGTTCTGCAACACCGGCCCCTGCTCGATATGCAGTTCCAGAAACGCCTTGATATCGTCGCGCTGCGCCAGCGCATGGGGCACCCCGCCCACCCCCGCGATGGCCCGCTCCAGCGTCACCCCGTCATGCGTCCGCGCCAGCCATTCGGCCGGCCGCGTACCGCTCATGCCCCGGCTGCCTATGCAGGAGACGCCGAAAATCGAGACTTCTTCGGCCAGAAAATCCACCACTTCAAGCGTGTGATCGAGCACCACGCCCTGGTCCCGCAGCGCCCGCGCCACCTCCAGCGCCACTACCACCCCGGCAATGCCATCGAACCGCCCGCCATCGGGCACGGTATCGGAATGGCTCCCGATCATGATCGAGCCCAGCGCCGGATTTTTGCCCGGCACCAGCCCTACCAGGTTCCCCGCATGATCGATCTGGCTGACCGCCCCCGCCTCCTGCATGGCATGTTCCAGCCACTTGCGCCCCTCCAGAAACATCGGCGTAAACGCCCGCCGCGTCCAAGGCCGATCAGGCTCAGTGATGGCAGCAAGGGCGTCGATATCGGCCGCGATGCGGTCGGCCCGGATGGGGGAATTGGGGATCATGACGTAGTTCCCGGCCGCACAAACCGCCCCAATCCAGGCTCAGCCACCTTCCCCCCATCAAACACCTGCCGCCCGCGCAGATAGGTCAGCCCCACCGTCCACGGCAGTTCGATCCCGTTATACGGCGACCAACCCACCACATTGTGCCCACTCTCCGCCGCATCATAAATCTTGGGCCGGTCGAACAGCACCGCGATATCGGCATCCCTGCCCGCGCTCAACGCCCCCTTATCCCCCAGCCGGAAATGCCGCGCCGGGTTCTCCGCCATCAGCCGCGCCGCCCAGGTCAGCGAAATATTGCGCTCCAGCGCGCCCTTGACGAACAGCGGCACCATCACTTCCAGCCCCGGCACGCCCGAGGCATTGGCCAGCATGTCGGGATTGGTCTTGCGATTTTCCGACCAGCTCACATGATCGGTCGAGACCAGCGTGACATTGCCCGCCCGCACATGCTCCCAGAGCTTTTCGACCTCGCCCCGCGAGCGGATCGGCGGATTGATCTTGGCCTTACCGCCCAGCCGGGCAACATCATGCTCTTCATCCAACGTCAGATAATGGATGCAGCATTCGATAGTGGCGTCGAATCCCTGATCGCGATAGCTGCGGGCAATCTCATAACCCCGCCCCAGCGAGCAATGCACCACATGGGCGGGGCACCCGGTCTGCGCACCCGTCTCATAAATCTGCAGCGAGGCCAGCAATTCGGTCAGCGGCGGCCGGCTCAAGCCGTGGGCGCGATAATCGGTGATCCCCAGCGCCTTGACCTTGGCCATGGCCGCGCGCACTGCCTCGTCATCCTCATTATGCACGCCCGCCGTCAGCCCCGTCGGCGCAATGGCGGCAAAGCATTCCTCGAGCAATGCCGGCGGAATGCGCGGAAACCGCACGGGGTCGGTCCCGAAAGTTGAAAACTTGAACGCGGCCACGCCCGCCTCGACCTGTTCCAAAATCCGGCTCGCGCCCTCTTCCGGCTTGATCGTGCCATAAAGCGCAAAATCCACCCGCGCCTGCGGCTCGGCATGCGCCACTTTCTTGCGCACCGCCTCGGCCGAGCTGACCAGATTGCCCTCGTCATAGGGCATGTCGACAATCGTCGTCACCCCGCCTGCCGCCGCCGAGCGCGTCGACCAGATGAAATCTTCCTGGTCCTTCTGGCTCAGTGAATGCGTCTGTGCGTCGATGGCCCCCGGCAGGATCAGCGCCTTGCCCAGCTCATGCCGCTCATGCGCCGATGGCGCCATGCCCTCCCCCACATGCACGATCTTGCCATCGCGCACGGCCACATAGCCGTTTTCAAGAATGGTAGATGGCAAGACGACAGTGCCGGACAGGACGAGATCGAAGTCGGACATTTTTTGCCTCTATTGCTCCAAGCCCACCGGGCCTCGCCTCTCCCCTTGAGGGAGAGGGTGGATGGCGCAGCGCCAGACGGGTGAGGGGTTGCCTCCGCAAACTTGTGGCGCTGATGGATCGCTGACCCCTCATCCGCCCCTTCGGGGCACCTTCTCCCTCAAGGGGAGAAGGAAGGCAGTGCAAAGCACTCACGCCGCGGCCCTCCCCAATTGCCCGGTCCGCGCCATCAGCAACCGCTCCAGCGCCGAGAGCGCGTCATAGATCAGCACCGCCAGCACGCCCACGATCAGCCCGCCTTGCAGCACAAACGCGGTATTGTTCGACAACAGCCCCGCAATGATCACCTCGCCCAGCGTGCGCGCCGCCACGGTCGAGCCAATCGTCGCCGTCGCCAGCGAAATCACCGTCGAAAGCCTTATACCCGCCAGGATCACCGGCAGCGCCAGCGGCAGTTCGACTTTGAGCAACCGCTGCCAGCCCGTCATGCCCACGCCCTTGGCCGCATCGGTCACGGCGGGCGGCAGATTGGTCAGCCCGGTCAGCGTGTTCTCGAAAATCGGCAGCAGGCCATAAAGAAACAGCGCCACCAGCGTCGGCGCCGTGCCAAAGCCCAGCATGGGCACGGCCAGCGCCAGCACGGCGACCGGCGGAAACGTCTGCCCGATATTGGCGAGCGAACGCGACAGCGGCAAAAACTCCGCCCCAAACGGCCGCGTCACCACAATGGCCAGCCCCACCGCCACGATAGTCGAGGCTAAAGTCGCCGCCGCGACAATCGCCAGATGGTTCAGCGTCAGATCGAGCAGGCTCCCCTGATTATAGATGGCCGGCTGCGTGTTCTTGGTGAACAGCCCGAAAAACCCGGCAAAAGTCTCAGGCCGGACGAGAAACACGACCAGCACAGCAAATACCAGAAGCCTGATGAGCAGCCCGATCTTCATTGCGGTCGCGCCGCCAGCTTGGCCAATTGAGCTAAGCTCACCTGCCCCACAATCTGCCCATCGCGCCGCACCGGCAGAGCGAGCCGGCCCGACCACAGCAATTCGGCATAGGCATCGCGCAGCGAGGCCCCGGCATCCATCGGCTCCCCAGCGGCCTCCCCAACCTCGATATGGTCGGCGATCCTCGCCAGCGACAGTAACCGGAACGGCCGCTCGCTGGTGCCGATCAGTTCGGCCACGAAGGGCGTTGCCGGATTGGCGATGATCTCTTCCGGTTTGGCAAATTGCAGCAGCTTGCCCTTGTCCATCACAGCGATCTTGTCGCCCAGATGGATGGCCTCTTCCATGTCGTGCGTCACCAGCACGATGGTGGTGCCGAACTTGCGTTGGATGGCCAAAAGGTCCTCCTGCGCCTTGGCGCGGATCACCGGGTCGAGCGCGCCATAGGGCTCGTCCATCAGCAAGATATTTGGCTCGGCCGCGAGCGCCCGCGCCACGCCCACGCGCTGTTGCTGCCCGCCCGAAAGCTCATTGGGCAGCCGGTCGCGGAATTCTGCCGGATCAAGCTGAAACAGGTTGAGCAATTCGTCGACACGGGCAGAAATCTTCTGCTTGTCCCAGCCGAGCAGCTTGGGCACGGTCGCCACATTCTGCCCCACCGTGCGATGCGGAAACAGGCCATGCCCCTGAATGGCATAGCCAATCCGCCGCCGCAGCTCATAGGCCGGCACAGTGCTGATATCTTCGCCGTCGATGCGGATGGACCCCGAAGTCGGCGTCACCAGCTTGTTGATCATCCGCATCAGCGTGGTCTTGCCCGAACCGGACGTGCCCACGATGACGCAGATACTGCGCGGATCGATGGTCATGGTGACCCGATCGACCACCGCCGTTTCGCCATAGACCTTGGTGATGTCGTCGATTTCGATCATGCGCTGCGTCCCCCGCGCGATGTCATCTCCACAAAGGCGTCCAGTACCACGGCCGCCGCGAAAGCCAGCGCCACGGTGGGCACGGCCCCCAGCAGCACCAGGTCCATCGCCGTCTGCCCGATGCCCTGGAACACGAAGACGCCGAAGCCCCCGCCCCCGATCAGCGCGGCAATGGTGGCCAACCCGATATTCTGCACCAGCACGATGCGAATGCCGGTCAGGATCACCGGAAAGGCCAGCGGCAATTCCACGCCCATCAGGCGCTGGGTGCCCGTCATGCCCATGCCCTTGGCGGCATCCACTGCCGCAGGCGATACATTTTGCAGCCCCACTACCGTGTTCGAGACGATGGGCAGCAGCGAATAGGCGAACAGCGCCACCATGGCCGGGGCCACGCCAATGCCCGAAATCCCGATAGCTGACGCCCCCGGAATATTGGCCGCCACCCAGGCCAGTGGGGCAATCAGCAGCCCGAACAGGGCAATCGACGGAATGGTCTGTACAATATTGAGTACATTGAGCACCGCCGCCCGCAGCGGCTTGACCTTGTAGCAAAGCACGCCGAGAGGCACGCCCACCACGGTGGCAATCGCTACCGAGCCAAAGGCCAGCCCCAGATGCGTCCGCGCTTCCTGCCAGAAGGCGGACGCGCGGGTGGCATATTCCTTGAGGATGGAGAGGTCATTCCACGCCCCGCTCCACAGCAGCGTTCCAATCGCCAGCGCAACCACCAGCAGAATGGTCAGCCGTACCCATGGGGCAAACCGCAGCCGCGTCAGCGCATCGGCCACCATCAGCGCAAAGGCAAACAGCAGCAGCCAGAAGCCGGCCCCGGGCGACACGCGAGCAAAGGTATTGTCCGGCGGCGTCAGATAGCTCCCCGACCAGCCGATCAGAATGGCCAGCACGCCAAGCACCACAAATCCAGCGATCAGCTTGACCAGCGTCGGAAAACGCAGCAGCGCAACAACAAAACCCACAAGCAGCACGCAGATCAGCACGCCCGATGGCACAGCCGGCAGCGCATCAAACAGTGAACGGCTTTCCCCCGGCACAATGCGATTGGCCCGGAACAGCGCGAAGGGCAAAGCCGCCCCCGCCGCCGCGATCAACGCAATCAGCACACCCAGCTTATCGAGCGCCAGCCAGGCGGGGCGCGTCGCTATGTCAGATGTTTCGGCGATGCTCATGCTGGCTCCAACTCTGCGCGATGTGGAGGCTTTCCGGTAACCCGCGAGCCCCGATCCAATCCCCTCCCCCTTGAGGGGAGGGCTAGGGTGGGGGTGTCGTGGCCTCAACCAACTCTATGCAGTTGGATAGTCCGACACCCCCACCCTCAATCCCTCCCCTCAAGGGGGAGGGAGGCAGATCGTGGCTCACGGAGGTGGGGTTATGCCCCCACCCCATCAATCATCAGTCCAGAAACCCACCCTTGGTCAGGTAGTCCGTCGCGACGGCAGCCGCCGCCTCGCCGCCTACCTGCACCCGGCCGTTGAGCTCCTGCAGTACTTCGAGCGTCAGCCCGGCGAAAACCGGCTTCAGTAGCTCTTCGATTTCCGGATGCTCCTGCAGCACAACTTCGCGGATGATCGGGGCAGGCTGGTAAACCGGCTGCACGCCCTTGTCGTCCTCGAGCACCTTGAGGCCCGAGGGCGCGATGCCGCCATCGGTGCCATAAACCATGGCGGCATTGACGCCATTGGTCTGCTGGGCGGCAGCGGCAATAGTCGCGGCAGTATCGCCACCCGACAGTGTCACCAATTGGTCCGGCTTCAGTGTGAAGCCATAGACTTCCTGGAACTTGGGCAAAGCCGCCGGCGAGTTCACGAACTCGGCCGATGCAGCGAGCTTGACCTCTCCACCGCCCGCAACCCAGGCGCCGAATTCGCTGAATGTCACCAGCTTATTGGCATCGGCCACGTCGGCCCGCAGGGCCACGGCCCAGGTATTGTTGGCCGGCGATGGGGTCAGCCAGACGATCTTGTTGGCGTCGTAGTCGAGCTTGGCCGCCTCGGCATAGGCGCTTTCGGCATTGTTCCAGAGCGGATCGTCCGCTTTGTCGAAGAAGAAGGCCGCGTTGCCGGTATATTCGGGATAGATGTCGATTTCCCCGGCGGTGATCGCCTCGCGCACGATGGGCGTGCCGCCGAGCTGGATGCGGTCGGTGACCGGGATGTCGTTGGCTTCCAGCACCTGCTTGATGATGTTGCCAAGCACGCCGCCCTCGGTGTCGATCTTGGAGGAAACGACGACCTGGGCATTGGCTGCGGTCACCGAAATGGCGAGCGCGGCGACGGCGCTGAGAAGCGTGGATTTGAGGCGCATTGGTTTCTCCGTTTTCTCCGGGCGTTGGACCCGGCTGTCCCTAACCTAACGTCTTGGTCGAATTGAGCGAGGCCGCTGATGCTAAGCAACCGGCCCCAGCGCGAAAAACTCGTCCAACTCCATAATTGCCGAGTGAGAAATTAGTTCGTTCATCAACTCGTCGGAGGCCAAGGCATGCTCGATAGCCTCCACCTCGGCCGATAGCGGGCGGTCCTGCCAATATGTGTCAGCATGCCGTCGCACCAGCGAATAGATGATGCCCGGAACATTGCCCGGCTTGTCGCCGGAAATATCCATGGCCTGCGCCGCCAGCATGGCCTCGAGCGCTGCTAGTCGCCGCAGGGCCAGCACCTGCCGCTCCAGCCGCTCGACCACCAGCGGCAGGAATGTCGCTTCGTCTTCAAGCCCGCCGGCCACCACCATGGAATTGGCCGAGATCGGATTGGTCATGGTCAGCACGCGGGCAAAGAGCTCCCCGGCCAGCTTGATGATCGGCCCGAAGCCGGTGGCAATCGCACCGGGCTGCACCAGGTTCACCGGCAGGTCCCGCCGCTGGCCATTGCCCAGCAACACGCAGCGATTGAATGAATTGCGCGCGATATGGGCGAGCCCCAATTGCGCGGTCTGCAAAAACACCGTGACATCGAGCGGCAGCGAGCCACCCGAAGTCAGCACCTGTCCGCCCGCCACCACCGGATTGTCATCCGTACGCCCGGTCGCGGCCAGCAAGATCTTTCCTGCCGCCACCAACGTCTCATAGCCCGTGGCAAACACCTGGCTCATCATGCGCAGACTCAGCGGGTCCTGAATATGCGTCGCGTCCGGCCAGTCCCAGCCCATGGCGTTGAAATAGAGCCAGGCGCCGATCCCCGCCTCGCGCTCGGTGCCCACATGGGCCACCGCCTTCCACGGATCGCGCGACGCGCCCAGCGCCCCTGCCGTGGTCAGCCCCGTCGCCAGCATCACCCGCACCGCGCCCGCCGCCTCGCGGATCGCGGCGGCTGCTGCGGCATAGCCCACCGCATTGGTCGAAATCGAGGCTAGGCTATCGCGCGGTGCCAGTCGGAATGGTTTCAGGCCGGCTGAACTCAGCGCCGTCTCCGCCGGCTGCCGATGGCCATCGAACACGGCCTCGCCCGCCCCGGTCAGCACTGCCCCGATCTGCCCCATCAAGCCGATATCGGCACAACCGATCGATCCCGTGCGCCGCACCACCGGCACCACGTCGGCCGAGAGCAGCGCCAGATACGCCTCCACCAGATCGGTGGTGCAGCCCACTCGTCCGGTCAGCGCCATATTGACGCGAATGGCCATGGCCGTCCGCACGACTTCGCTGGAAAAAGCCTCACCCGTGCCGAAGTGATGCGCCCGCACCAGCCCCATGTTGAAGGCATCGAGCTGGTCGGGCGTCCATTCCACATCCTTCATGGCCCCGACGCCCGTGGTCGAGCCATAAACCGGCCGCCCGGCTTCAATGGCCTCTTCCACCACTTGGCGGGCATTGGCCACCCGGGCCATCGCGTCGGGATCGGCCACCAGATGCGCCTTGCGCGCGCCGATCCGGGCCATGTCGGCAAAGCTCAGCGGCTTGCCGTTGAGGGTGATAGGAAGGCTGTGCATGGTCATTGCCAGATCGTTCATGGGCCTAGCATGGGCCGGGCCCGCGCGGATGGCAAGCTGTTGCCCCTGTAGGGCGTTTTGCGTCCCTGCGGTCGCTTTGCCGCGCCCCGAAAGTCTCATTGCCAAAGCGCCCGAATAGGCCTCTTCTCGCGCCGATTAGAGAGTTTTCAAACGTGCAGACACAGCTGAGCGACCACCCCTATCGCAGCGCCATCATGGACGAGGTGCATGCCCGTCCCGTCGAGATCATAGAGGCGGAGTGCCGCATCCGCCGGCTGGTCTTCGTCATGCCGTCGGAAGCCGGCGCCATGATGCGGGTGTTCCATCGCTTCGAGCAATTCTGTCGCGATGCCGGCGTTGCCGTGCCCGGCCCCACCAGCCGCCAGCATGGCTTCGATCGCGACGGCCGCCATGTCACCTGGGAATTCCACACCGAATTCGTCACCCTCACCTGGCGCAGCCACCTTAAGGACAAGGAAAACTATCCCGGCGGCATCGGCCTTGAAGCCATCGAAGATGGCCTACTCATCGGCGCCACCCGCATCGACGTCATCGCCGGCACGGCCGTGCCCGAAACCCTGCTGCCCGCCTTTTCGCTGCCCAGCCTCTGCGTCGCCGATGTCGAAAATGGCAAGGCGCAGGTGGCGACCGATTTCGTGCCCGACGCCGACAATTTCACCCGCTTCGAATTTGCGGCCGGTGGGCTGTCCGTGCTGCGCCGCTCGATCATCATCCGGCGCCTGCTGGAGGTCGAAACCTACCGCACCATGGCCCTGCTCGGCCTGCCTTTGGCCCGCGAAGTCTCCCCCGCCCTGCGCGCCACCGAGATCGAGCTGACCGACTTGATGGAAAGCCTTTCGGAAGCCACCACCTCGGAAACCGTGCAAACGGCGCTCACCGCGCTCGACGCCTTGTCGGTTCGCTCCGGCCAGCTCTCCGAGCGGCTGGGCTATCGCTTTGCCGCCTGCCACGCCTATGGCGATATCCTGCGCACGCGCCTGGCCGGCCTGCGCGAAAGCTCGACCGCTTTTGGCTCGAGCCTCACGCATTACATTGGCAACCGGGTCGATCCCGGGCTCGCCACCTGCGCGGCCATGGAAAAGCGGCTGGCCGTCCTCTCCAGCAAGATCGAGCGCGCCATCAGCCTGCTCAATGTGCGCATTGGCGTCGATATGCAGCAGCAGAACAATGCCGTGCTCGACAATATCGCCCAAACCGCCCGCAGCCAGTTCTACCTGCAACGCACGGTGGAGGGCCTGTCCACCATCGCCATCAGCTATTACGTGCTGGGCATCCTGAGCTACATGCTGGCTGGCCCCTTGGAGGAGTTCCATTTCAACAAAGTCATGACGCTCTCCATCGCCGCGCCTTTCGTGGTGTTGGCGGTCTGGCTGATGGCCCGCAGCGTGCGCAAGGCTCACACTGTTAAGTGATCAATTAAGCATTGCGATCAGACGGCGCCGATACTAAAGTGATCACTTAACTTGGAGTGATCACTATGGCCCGTCTATTGATGGAACTCATCGAAGCCCGCAAACGGATCTGGGCGGTACGGCTCGAGCGCCTGGCGGCTTATCTGGCGAAGAACTAGTAGAAGGGCATCAGCCCCCCTACTTCATCCAAAACATCGGCACGAGATCGGTGGATAGCGGCTCGTTCTTCGCATTGGTCGCCATCACATCGGCCATATGCGCCCACCAGCGCTTCATGACTTCGGTGTTCGGCAGATCATCCATCGTATGGTCCACCCGCCGCCACAGCACGCCGAAGAGGATATTGGTTTCTTCGTCCAGATGGATCGAATAGTCCTTCACCCCGGCCTCATGCAGCAGCTCGACCAGTTCGGGGAAAATCTCGTCATGGCGCTTCTTGTATTCGGCCGCCATGCCGGGATTCAAAAGCATCTTGAACGCATGCTTTTCGTAGCCGTCATCGGTGATCATGCCCGCTGCCTCCACATTCTGAACAGGATGGGCAGCGCGATCACCGTGATCAGCAGCCCGCCGATAAAGATCGACATGACGATCCCCGGCACATTGAGCAGGCCGAGCCCGAAGGTCACCAGCCCCATGATCAGCGCGGCCAGCACGACCCCGACAATCGAGCCCGCGCCGCCCAGGATCGACACCCCGCCCAGCACCACCATGGTAATGGCCTCGAGCTCGAATCCCTGCGCGATCGAGGGCCGGGTCGAGCCCAGCCGCGCCGTCAGCAGCACGGCGGCGATGCCGCTCATCAGCCCGGTCAGGCAAAAGAGGATGAACTTGATGCGGTCCACCCGCACGCCGGAAAACTGCGCCGCGACATCATTATTGCCGATGGCGAAGATCCGGCGCCCGAAATTGGTGCGGTGCAGCACGACGAAATAGATCACCGCAAAGACCAGGAACAGCACCAGCTCGAACGAGATGACCCACCACACATAGCCCTGCCCGAACCAGGCAAAGCTGGCCGGATAGCCCTTAAAACTCTGGTCGCCCAGGATGATGTAGGAAATGCCGCGGAAGAGGCTCATCGTGCCGATGGTGACCACGATCGAGGGCAGTTTCAGTCCCGTCACCAGAAACCCGTTAAACGCCCCGCAGAGCAGCCCCACACCGACACCCACCGCCACCAGCACCGGCGTATCGGCGCCATATTGCAGCGCCAGCCCCATCATCGTCGATGCCAGCGCGATGATCGCTGCCACCGACAGATCGATCTCGCCTGAGATGATCAACAGCGCCATGGCTAGCGCGATCAGCGCCTTTTCGGTGAAGTTGAACGTGAGGTCGCTCAGGCTCCACTCATTGAGGAAATAGGGCGAGGAAAACGAATTGACGATGAAGATCACCACGGCCACGAGAACCAGCAGGCTCTCCCAGCTCAGCAGCGTCGATTTCAGCGGGTTATCCAGCCGATTAGGCAGCTGGCGCCCAGTTGTTAGCTCAGACATGAGCAGCCTCCGCCGATTTCAAAATCACCCGACCCTTGCGCCGTTCACCCCGCGCATTGAGGATCACCGCGAGCAGGATCGCCGCGCCGGAAATCGCCATCTGCCAGAAGGGGGAGATATTGATCACCGGCAGCGCATTGTTGATCACGCCCAGGAACAGCGCCCCCAGCAGGGCCCCGGCCACGGTGCCGATGCCGCCGGCAATCGAGATGCCACCGATCACGCAGGCCGCGACAATGGTCAGTTCATACCCGCTCGCCACTTCGACCGAAGCGATCACATAGCGCGAAATCCAGAGATAACCGCATAGGCCCGACACCGCCCCGGCCAGCACGAAAGCGGCGAATTTGGTGAAGCCCACATTGATGCCGGTATAGACCGAAGCCGTCGGATTGACGCCAATGGCATAGAGCGCCCGGCCCAGCGGGGTGCGCGTCATCAGCAGGAAGAACAGGATCGCGACGACGATGGCGATCCAGCTCAATACCGGCAGCCCCAGCACCACAGCCCGCTGCAGATTGATGAAATCGGGGCTCATCTGCGCCGCATTGACCCAGGCGCCGCCCGAAATCACGAACACCAGCCCGCGGAAAATGGTCAGTGTACCCAGCGTCACGACGATGGGCGGAATATTGAGTTTCCACACCAGGACGCCATTGAACGCGCCCAAGAGCCCCCCGATCACCACGCAGAGCGCCATGATGAGCGGAATGGGAATGGCCGGATAGGCCGCGTTCAGCATAGCCGCGATCATGCCGGTCAGCGCCAGATTGGCCGCCATCGAGAGATCGATCGAGCGGGTAAGGATCACCGCCATCTGCCCAAGCGCCAGCATCATCAGGATAGATGTGTCGTTGAAAATGGTCAGCAGGTTCCCCGGCTGGGAAAAGCGCGGAAAGCGCAGCGTCACCAGGATGATGACGGCGATGATGGCCAGGCCCAGCCAGATTTCACGATGTTTGGCGAGCGACTTCATGCTGCGGCTTCCTCGGCGATACCGGCGGCCAGGCGCACCAGCGTTTCGGGGGCCAGCCCCTTATTGTCCAATGTGTCCACGATCCGCCCTTCGCGCATCACCACGATCCGGTCGCTCATGCCCATGACTTCGGGCAGCTCAGACGACACCATGATCACGCTCAGCCCCTGCGCCACCAGCTCGGCCATAAAGCCATGCACGGCGGCCTTGGAGCCGATATCGATGCCCTTGGTAGGCTCATCCAGAATGATCACCTTGGGGAGGGTCGCCAGCCATTTGGCGATCACCACTTTCTGCTGATTGCCGCCCGACAGGGTGGACACATTCTGGCTCAGCGAGGAGGCGCGCAGGTCCAGCCGCTCGGTATAG
>DATMSY010000016.1:0-7261 GCA_035565135.1 Devosia sp. | reverse complement strand
ATCAGCGCCCGGGTCTTGGGCGTGGTCGTGGCATTGGCATGCAGCTTTACATCCATCTCTGGCGCTCCCTCAAATAGGCAACACCAGCTTCCACACCTAAGCCGTCAAACCAATCCGGTGAACTACTACACGAAAGCGGGGGTTTTTTGTTTTGGGCTCCGACGCCCCTCAAATTCCCGTCACCATCGACAATATCTCGACAGCGCCATTTCCCCGTCCCATGATTTGATCCATCGATCCTCGCCGAAAGAAGCGGTCGAATGGAAAACAATATTCTGCTGGCCATTTTCGTCCTGCTGGCCGCCAGCGTCGCGCTGGCCCCACTCGCCAAGGCGCTGGGGCTGGGCACCGTGCTGGGCTATCTCGCCGCCGGCATCCTGATCGGCCCCTATGGGCTGGGCCTGGTCTCCGATAGCGAAATGATCCGCCAGGTCGCCGAATTCGGCATCGTCATGATGCTGTTCCTGATCGGGCTCGATCTGCAGCCCTCCGAAGTCTGGCGCATGCGGCACAAGGTCGTGGGCCTGGGCGTCACCCAATTGGTCATCACCACCACCATCATTGCCGCGGCGCTGACCCTGACCGGCTTTAGTCTCAACACCGCCATCATCATCGGGCTGGCGCTCTCCATGTCCTCGACCGCCATTGCCATCCAATCCACCCAGCAACGCGACATCACCCGCACCGATGCCGGGCGAGCGAGCCTCGCCGTACTGCTGGTGCAGGATGTCGCCGTCATTCCCGTGCTGGCTGCCATTCCATTGCTGGCCGTATCGGGCAGCCGTCACGCCGTGCATGTGGAGATCGACCACGCCGTCCAGGTCATTGCCGACCCGCTCGACTGGGTGACGCCACTGATCCTGATCGGCGCCTTTATCGGCGCCATCATTGCCGGGCGCTATCTGGTGCGGCCGGTGCTGACCTATGTCGCGCGCACTGGCGTGCGCGAGGCCTTTACCGCCCTGGGCCTCGCCATCGTTTTCGGCGCGGCGCTGCTGACCCAGCTCGAGGGGTTCTCGCCCGCTCTGGGCGCCTTTATCGGCGGCGTGCTGCTGGCCGATAGCGAATATCGCCATGAGCTCGAAAGCAATCTCGAACCCTTCAAGGGCCTGCTGCTCGGCCTTTTCTTCATCTCGGTGGGCATGTCCATCGCCTTTTCGGTGCTATGGTCCGAACCGCTGCGCCTGCTCGCTTTGGTCGGTGGCTTTGTCGGCATCAAGATTGCGGTCATGTTCGGGCTGGCGACCCTCTTCCGCATACATCTGGCCGACCGGCTATTGCTTGCGATCCTCCTCAGCCAGGCCGGCGAATTCGCCTTCGTCATCCTGCAATTTGCCCAGAGCGCGGGCGCACTGAGCGCCGAGGACCACGGCCTCTTCGCCGTGGCCGTGGCGTTGTCCATGGCCACGACACCGCTTTTGCTGCTGGCCTTCGACCGGCTGGTGGCGCCCCGGCTCGACGCGCGCGGCACCCGCGACAGCGACGACATTACCGAGCATCGCAAGATCGTCGTGCTCGGCTATGGCCGCTTCGGCCAGATCGTCACCCGCATGCTGCGCGCCCAGGGCTTTGAGACCACGCTGATCGACGACGACCCCGCCCAGATCGAGCTGGTGCGCAAATTCGGCGTCAAGGTCTTCTATGGCGATGGCTCACGCCTCGATCTGCTGCATGCCGCCGGCGTCAGCCAGGCCGATCTCGTCGTCATCGCCGTGGGCGGAGCCGACCGGATTTTGGACATTGCCCGCAAGGTGCGGCGGCATTTTCCCGAAGTGACCATCGCCGCCCGCGCCATCGACCGGGGCCATGCCCATGAGCTGATGGCCTTGGGGATCGAGGTCTTCGAGCGCGAAACCTTCCTCTCGGCCATTAGCCTTGGGACCAAGGTGCTGGTACAACTGGGCGTGGCCCCCATCGACGCCCAGCACATGGCCCAGGCCTTCGAGCGGCACGACAACCAATTGCTGACCGATTCCTTTGCCGTGCGCGAAGACGAGGACGCCTATGTCGGCATGGTGCGCCAATCGATGAGCCTGCTCGACGAAACCATGCAGGGCGACCAACCACCCGCACCGCTGGACAGGAAAGATTCGCCAAGGGGGGAATAGTTTTTTGCCCTTCGTCACCGTGCATTGATCCAGCGGCTCTATCGTCCCCTCGCCCCTCAGGGGAGAGGGTAGCGACGCCGAGAGCGAAGCGACCTGGCAGAGCTGGGTGAGGGGTGCAGTGCTGGAGCATTGCGCTATACTGAAGCCGCGCACCCCTCACCCCAACCGAATTCGCAAAAGCGATTCGGTGAGGCTTCGCCGTCGACCTCTCCCCTGAGGGGCGAGGTGAACGAGACCTCCGCAACTGCTCATCGTTCCAGCAGGTTTTTGCGCTGAGACAGAGGTTCCCGCTTTCGCCGAACCAGCATCGTGCTAGTTTGCCTTTATCTCGCCGTCGACTCTCCCCACCTGCCGGAACGTCCCAAAATGTTCGATCCCTATTTCGTCACGATCGCCGCGATCGCGGTGCTGATCGTCGGCTTGTCCAAGGCGGGCCTGCTGGGCAGCCTGGGCATGGTCGGCGTGCCGCTGCTGAGCCTGGTCATGCCCGCCCGCGACGCCGCCGGCATGATGCTGCCGGTGCTGCTGGCCATGGATGTCATCGCTGTCTGGACCTACCGCAAGGAAGTGGACTGGCACATTCTGCGCATCATGCTGCCCGGCGCCGCCATCGGCACCATTGCCGGCTGGGTGCTCTGGTCCTTCGTGTCCGACGATGCGGTGCTGCTGTTTGTGGGCGTCGTGACACTGCTGTTTATCCTCGACGCCATCCTGCCGCTGCGCAAGAAGCTCGAGGGCCTGCGGCCCTCAAAGCCCTGGGGCACGTTCTGGGGCGGCTTTGCCGGCTTTACCAGCTTTATCAGCCATACCGGCGGCCCGCCGTTCCAGATCTATGTGCTGCCCCAGCGCCTGTCGCCCGCCATCTATTCGGGCACCTCGGCGGTCTTCTTCGCCATCGTCAACACCGCCAAGCTGGTGCCCTATTTCTTCCTCGGCCAGCTCAATGTGCACAACCTCACCCTTTCGGCCTCGCTGATCCCGGTGGGGCTCATTGGCGTGCTGGGCGGGGTATGGCTGGTGCGCCGCATCTCCATGGTCTGGTTCTACCGCATCGCCTATTGGCTGGTTTTCGTGCTCTCGCTCTACATCATCTGGAAGGGCGCGACGGGCCTGTTTATCGGCCAATAGCGGAAGGCCGCGTAGAGCACACGCCCCCTTGAATCAGGCCAGATCAGCCCGCCAGCAGATCAGCGGACCATCTTCGGGATCGTGGCGCTCGCCAATGCGGACAAAACCGTTGCGCTCCAGCACACGCTGGGAAGCAATATTGTCCAGCCCGGTTTCAGCCGACACGCTGGTGACGCGCTCGTCCATAGCCGCCCAAGCCAGTAGGGCTGCGACGGCACTCGTGGCGTGCCCCTGGCTTTGGCGCGTTGGGGCGATGCCGTAGCCGATATGGATTTCACCATTTTTGGGCAGGCGAGTGATCGAAGTCAGGCCCACGATCTCGCCATCCGACACGATCATCCAGGCGGACGGCGCGAACTGGCCGCGAATGGTCTGGGCCAGCCCCGCCAGCATGTCGAGCACGGGCGGCGGCGCTAGTTCCACATCGGCAGCAAGACGCAGGTTTTGTGGGGCTTTTCCCGCCATCAGCGCAGCAAAGTCGTCTTCATTGGCTTCAATAAGCATGTGTGTTCTCAGGTCAATAAAAAAGGGCCGCAGCCTCTGCTGTGACCCTTTCTGTTCCACTTTGGGGAACAGCGTTCGCTTTATTGCGAACCCATCGCGTATTTATAAAGTTCGTCCTTCACTTCGAGTTTTTTGCGCTTGAGTGCGCTGATCGCCATTTCGTCGTACCGCGTGCTTTGCATCTCGGCCTGGATCTGGCGATCCAACTCCTGGTGGCGCCGTTCCAGCGCCGCAACATGGCCTTCAGTCGTCATAACAACTCCTTGAAGCTTGGTGGACGAAGCGATGGTCACAAATAATTCACGCTTTGTCGACCACCTTCCGCTGCACATGGGAAATCTGGTGCAAAACCTATTGTGATCGGTTAACCAAGAATGACGGCTGAGGCGCTGGGGAAGCATTAAATTCGATGTTGCCGCTGACCAAGGAACAGGAAGCCAGTCTGGGGTTGGAGCTGGCCACCAAACGCCAGGAACATTCCGATCTCAACGCTGCAATCGACACCCTGACACAGTCTCAGGTCGCCGATCGCATGCTGCTGCAACGGCTCAAGAAGCGCAAACTGGCGCTCAAGGACCGCATCGTCCAGCTCGAGAACATTTTGTTGCCCGACATCATCGCCTGAGCCCGCTGCCGCTTGAGTTGGGCGGCCATTTGCGCTACGTGCCGACTTTGCAACGACCGATAGGGATGAGGTCCTTTGCTCACCAAGCCTGCTGTCGCCATCGTCATGGGCAGCCAGTCCGACTGGCCCACCATGCGCCTCGCCGCCGAAACGCTTGAAACCCTCGAAGTCGAATATGAGGCGCGGATCATCTCGGCCCACCGAACGCCCGAACGCATGGTCGAATTCGCCGCCGGCGCCCGTGCCGAAGGCTTCAAGATCATCATCGCAGGGGCGGGCGGCTCGGCCCATCTTCCCGGCATGATCGCCGCCATGACCCCCCTGCCCGTCTTCGGCGTGCCGGTCAAATCCAAGGCGCTCAACGGGCAGGATAGCCTGCTCTCCATCGTACAGATGCCCGGCGGCATTCCGGTGGGAACCCTGGCCATCGGCGAACCCGGCGCCATCAATGCGGCGCTGCTGGCCGCCGCCGTCCTCGCTCTTTCCGACGAAGGCCTGGCCGATAGGCTCGACAGCTACCGCGCCCAGCAAAGCGCCCGCGTGCCGCTTTTCCCCTCCGACACCGAGTAATCCGCCCGTGACCAGCGACCTCTCCGCCCTGCCCCCCGGCAGCATGATCGGCATTCTGGGCGGCGGGCAATTGGGCCGCATGCTCGCGCTGGCCGCCAGCAAATTGGGCATGCGCACCCATATCTATTGCCCCGACGCCAATAGCCCCGCCTTCGAGGTGACCCCGCACAAGACCGTGGCCGCCTATGACGACGAGGCAGCTCTGGCCGCCTTTGCCGACGCGGTCGATGTCATCACCTATGAATTCGAGAATGTGCCGGCCGCCACCGCCGAATTCCTCGCCGCCCGGAAGCCCCTGCGGCCCGGCGCCAGGGCCCTGGCCATTTCGCAGGACCGGCTGGCGGAAAAGTCGTTCCTTGCCAGCAAGAACATCCCCGTTGCCCCGCACCGCGCCGTAACAACCCTGGCCGATCTCGACGCCGCCATCGAGGCCCTGGGCCTGCCCGCCGTGCTCAAGACCACCCGGCTGGGCTATGACGGCAAGGGCCAGCGCGTCATCCGCGAGCGGAGCGAGGCAGCCGAAGTCTTCGCCGCGCTAGAGCCCAAGCCGCTCGTGCTCGAGGCCTTTGTGCCCTTCGAGAAGGAAATCTCGGTAGTCGTCGCCCGCAATCTCTCGGGCGAAGTCCGCAGCTTCGACGCCGCCGAAAATGTGCACCGGCACCATATCCTCTTCACCAGCACCGTCCCCGCCGACATCCCGCCGGGGCTGGAAAAGCACGCCGCCATGCTGGCCAAGGTGATCGTGGTCGCGCTCGATTATGTGGGCGTGCTGGGCGTTGAATTCTTCGTCGTACCCGGTGAGCGGCCGACGCTCATGGTCAACGAAATCGCCCCCCGCGTCCACAATTCCGGCCATTGGACCGAGGCGGTCTGCCTCACCGACCAGTTCGAACAACATATCCGCGCCATCCTCGGCTGGCCCCTGGGCGACCCGGCGCGCCTCGCCGATGTGGTGATGGAAAACCTCGTCGGCGATGAAGTGGCCATCGTACCCGGCGGCATCGACGGGAACACCCAGCCCCACCTCTACGGCAAGACGGAGGTCCGCCCCGGCCGCAAGATGGGACACGTGAACAGGATTGTGCGGAAGGGCTAGGGGCACGACCTCGTCCTTCGACAAGCTCAGGATGAGGTCTACTGAGATGGCTGCGCTCTAAAAGTAGACCTCATGGTGAGCTTGTCGAACCACGAGGTCGTGCCGAGCTACCGCCCCAGCCATCGCTCCATCGCCACCACCACCGCGCCCGGATTTTCCATCGTCGGCAGATGCGCGCTGTCGGGAAAGACCACCAGCTCCGCTCCGGCAATCCCGCCCGCCATTTCCTCGGCCAGTTCCAGCGGCGTCAGCATATCGGCCTCGCCCACGCCCACCAGCGTGGGCACGGCGATAGCACCCAGACCCGGTCGCGAATCCACCCGGCCCAGAATCGCGGTCTGCTGGCGGATATAGGCTTCCTGCCCGACCCGTTCGGACATGGCCTGCACCTCTTCGGCGAGCGGCGTGCCCAGATGCTGCGGCGCCAATAAAGAGGTGAGCAGCGCGCGCGACACCCCGATGAACTTACCCAGCTTGATGCTTTCAATCCCGGCGCGGCGCTTGGCCCGGCGCTCCTCGTCATCGGGGCGGGCGCTGGTATCGAACAGGGCCAGATGGGTCACCCGCCCGGGCGCCTGTCGCATGATTTCGAGCGCCACATAGCCGCCCATGGAAAGCCCCGCCAAGGCAAAACTGGCCGGCGCCTGCGCCAGCACCCGTGCGGCCATGGCCGCAATCGAATCGTCCTGTGTCAGGTCCGCGACCACGGGCGAAATCCCGGTCCCAATCGCCGCCAGCGGGTCGCGCCAGAGCCGGCTATCGCAGATGAGGCCGGGCAAGAGCACGAGATTGCGGGACATCCTGGTCTCCAATAGGTCAAATCATCGTGGCAGGGTGCGCCGGGACCGGTGCGGGAACAAGCCCATGCGCGGTTTTTCTGAGCGTGACAGTGGACAAGCCTGCGGGCTTGGGCTATAGACCCACCCACGGTGACTGGCTCTGCTGGTCGGCGACGTGGTTGTTTTGGCTGCGGCGCTATCATTCAAACACATTGTCTAAGCTTCGAAAGGGCGGTTGACCTTTGCAAGTAGTCGTTCGCGATAACAACGTTGACCAGGCGCTGCGCGCGCTGAAGAAAAAGCTGCAGCGCGAAGGCGTCTTCCGTGAAATGAAGCTGCGCAACTACTACGAGAAGCCCTCCGAGAAGAAGGCACGCCAGAAGGCCGAGGCCGTGCGCCGCGCCCGCAAGCTGGCTCGCAAGCGCGCCCAGCGCGAGGGCGGTCTGCCCGC
>DATMSY010000015.1:0-29590 GCA_035565135.1 Devosia sp. | reverse complement strand
TGACGCTGCATGTTCGAGCCCATCAGAGCGCGGTTGGCGTCGTCGTTTTCGAGGAACGGGATCAGCGAGGCGGCAACGGACACCATCTGCTTGGGGGAAACGTCCATAAGGTCGACGTTTTCCTTGGGCGTCAGGCCGTTGTCACCGGCGTGGCGTGCCACGACCAGATCGTCCTTGAGCGTACCGTCCTTGTTGAACTGCACGTTGGCCTGGGCGACGTAGTGCTTGGCCTCTTCCATGGCGGAGAGATACACGACGTCCTCGGTCAGCACGCCGTCCACGATCTTGCGGTACGGGGTCTCGATGAAACCGTACTTGTTGACGCGGGCGAAGGTCGACAACGAGTTGATCAGACCGATATTCGGGCCTTCCGGCGTCTCGATCGGGCAGATACGGCCGTAATGGGTCGGATGCACGTCGCGGACTTCAAAGCCCGCGCGCTCACGGGTGAGACCACCAGGCCCAAGCGCCGACAGGCGACGCTTGTGGGTGATTTCCGAGAGCGGATTGGTCTGATCCATGAACTGCGACAGCTGCGAGGAGCCGAAGAATTCACGCACAGCGGCAGCAGCCGGCTTGGCGTTGATCAGGTCCTGCGGCATGACCGTGTCGATTTCGACCGAACTCATGCGCTCCTTGATGGCGCGTTCCATGCGGAGCAGGCCAAGGCGATAGGAGTTTTCCATGAGTTCGCCGACAGAGCGAACGCGGCGGTTGCCGAGATTGTCGATGTCGTCGATTTCGCCACGACCATCGCGCAGATCGACCAGGGTGCGGACGACTTCGACGATATCTTCCTTGCGGAGGGTCCGCATGGTGTCGGGGGCATCGAGCTCGAGGCGCATGTTCATCTTGACGCGGCCAACGGCGGACAAGTCATAGCGCTCGCTGTCGAAGAACAGCGACTGGAACATGGCTTCGGCGGTGTCGACGGTCGGCGGCTCGCCGGGCCGCATGACGCGGTAGATGTCGAACAGCGCGTCTTCACGCGACTCGTTCTTGTCCACGGCCAGCGTGTTGCGGATATAGGCGCCGATCGAGATGTGATCGATGTCCAGGATCGGCAGCTCGTCAAAGCCCAGCTCGACCATCCTGGCGAGGCTCTTTTCGTCGAGCTCGTCACCAGCCTCCATATAGACCTCGCCGGTCTTCAGGCTGATCAGGTCTTCGGCCACATACATGCCATAGAGGTCTTCATCGACCGCCAGCAGGTGGGTCAGGCCGTTTTCGGCCAGCTTCTTGGCCTGGCGGGCCGAGAGCTTCTTGCCGCCTTCATGGACGACGTCGCCAGTCTTGGCGTCGATCAGGTCGTGGCTCGGCTTTGCGCCCTTCCACTTTTCGGCATCGTAGGGAACGCGCCAGCCCTTCTCGGTCTTCTCGTACTGCAGGGTATTGTAATAGGTGCGGAGGATTTCCTCGGCATCCATGCCAAGCGCCTTGAGCAGCGAGGTGACCGGAATCTTGCGGCGACGGTCGATACGTGCATAGACCACGTCCTTGGCGTCGAATTCGATATCGAGCCAGGAACCACGGTAGGGAATGATGCGGCCGGCAAACAGCAGCTTGCCCGACGAATGGGTCTTGCCCTTGTCGTGATCGAAGAACACGCCGGGCGAACGGTGCATCTGGGAGACGATGACGCGCTCGGTGCCGTTGACGATGAAGGTGCCGTTCGACGTCATGAAGGGCATGTCGCCCATATAGACGTCCTGCTCCTTGATGTCCTTGACGGAGCGGGCGCCGGTTTCCTCGTCCACTTCAAACACGATCAGCCGCAGCGTCACCTTGAGCGGGGCAGCGAAAGTGATATCGCGCGCACGGCACTCGTCGATGTCGTATTTGGGCTGTTCGAATTCGTATTTCACAAATTCGAGAGAAGCGGTGTTGGAAAAGTCGGTGATCGGGAAGACCGAACGGAAGACGGACTGAAGCCCTTCGTCGGGACGCCCGCCCTTGGGCTCGTCCACGAGGAGGAACTGATCATAGGAGGCCTTCTGGACCTCGATCAGATTGGGCATCTCCGTGACTTCGCGAATGGAACCGAAGGATTTACGAACCTTGCGGCGGCCGTTGAACGTGGTAGCCATGAAAGCTCCTGTCTGTGCGCTTTTTCTGTGGCGCGCTGCCGGCAAGCGGGGGTCACTTGCCGGGCAGAACACCAGTGCGATTGTCTCGGAGGCAGATATCCAAAAATCCGACAATCAGCCGTCGGGTCTCGGGATATATGCCTGGGTAGGCAGTTAGTCGGGCCCAGCGATGCCAAAGACCTCTCCCGAGCCGAAGGAGAGAAAAGCAATGCAAACGCCAAACACCCCATGGCAAAAACCATGAGGTTACAGGGACGTCAGCGTGCCTCAGACATCGAAATCGTCATATGTTCCGCAAATTGGCGCCAGTGACCCATCCAATCGGCCCGGCGAATCATCTCGTGAAAACGAGAATGCGAGATGGCACATAGCGCGCCATCTCGCAAATTTCAAGACCAGTGGCGAACTTACTTGAGTTCGACCTTGGCGCCGGCGTCTTCCAGCTTCTTCTTGATGTCTTCGGCTTCAGCCTTCGACGCGCCTTCCTTGACGGCCTTGGGAGCAGCTTCGACCAGTGCCTTGGCTTCGCCCAGGCCCAGACCGGTGATGGCACGGACTTCCTTGATGACGTTGATCTTGTTGTCGCCGAAGGAGGCGAGGATCACGTCGAATTCAGTCTTTTCTTCAGCGGCAGCAGCCGGAGCAGCACCACCGCCAGCGGCAGCAACGGCAACCGGAGCAGCGGCGGAAACGCCCCACTTTTCTTCCAGGAGCTTGGACAGCTCCGAAGCTTCCAGGACGGTCAGGGCCGAAAGGTCGTCTACGAGTTTGGCGAGATCAGCAGCCATTTTTGTATCTCTCTATATAGGGTTAGGTTCGAATGGTTTGAAGAGGCCTTACGCCGCTTCGCTCTTTGCATGGGCCGACAGGACGCGGGCGATACCTGCGCCCGGTTCCTTGACGATGCGGGCAATGTTGGCAGCGGGCTGCACGAGCAGACCGGCCAGCTTGGCGCGCAGTTCGTCCAGAGACGGCATCGTGGCCAAGGTCTTGACGCCAGCGGCATCAAGAGCGGTCGCACCCATGGCACCGCCGAGAACCACGAACTTCTGGTTCTTTTCGGCGAAGGCAGCTGCGATTTTCGGCGCAACTACGGGGTCTTCCGCGTAAGCAATGACCGTCGGACCCTTGAACAGGTCCGCGATGTCGGCAACGTCGGTTTCTTTCAGAGCGAGCTTGGCAAGGCGGTTCTTGGCGACTTTGACCTGTCCGCCAGCCTTCTTGACCTGCACGCGCAGATCAGTGAACGCAGCGACGGAGAGGCCGGAGTTCTGCGCGACGACGATCGACCCAGCGCCGCCAAGGGCAGTCTGGAGCGAAGCGACCAGTTCACGCTTTTCCGCTCTTTCCATGGTAGTCTCCACGAATTGATCCGATCGCTAGTGATCGGACCATTGCCAAATGCTGTCACCGGCAAGCCGGACAACAGCGGGTTAGTTTGCCTGCCAACCTCTCGCGGAAAGCGATCAGCCTAGGTTCGAACCAAACCCCTGCCCTTGCGGGCCGAAATCCGGGTTTCTCACCCCATCTATGCTGGCGCCTCTACGGCATTAAGCTGAACCAGATCGTTCAGCACCGGCAGTCTCGGACAGGACTTGCACAACTGAAACGTGGTTTCACACGAAAAAGTTGTGATCCCGGACGGCCGAAGCCGCCCGGAAATCTTGAAATTAGAGCGCCGAAGCGGGCTCCACATGCAGGCCCGGGCCCATGGTCGAGGACACGGCGACCTTCTTGACATAGGTGCCCTTGGCCCCGGCGGGCTTGGACTTCACGACGGCGTCGGTGAAGGCCTTGATGTTCTGCAGCAGGGCTTCTTCCGAGAACGAGACCTTGCCGATACCGGCATGGATGATACCAGCCTTCTCGACACGGTACTCGACGGCACCGCCCTTGGCAGCGCCCACGGCGCCCTTGACGTCCATGGTCACGGTGCCGACCTTGGGGTTCGGCATCAGGTTGCGGGGCCCAAGAATCTTACCGAGACGGCCGACCAGCGGCATCATGTCCGGGGTGGCGATGCAGCGATCGAAATCGATCTTGCCGCCCTGGATGATTTCCAGCAGGTCTTCGGCGCCAACGATATCGGCGCCGGCAGCCTTGGCTTCGTCAGCCTTGGGGCCACGGGCGAACACGGCGACGCGAACGGTCTTGCCGGTGCCATTGGGCAGGTTCACCACGCCGCGGACCATCTGGTCGGCGTGACGCGGGTCGACACCCAGATTCATGGCGATTTCGACGGTTTCGTCGAACTTGGCCGAAGCCTTCGACTTCACCAGCTTGATGGCTTCGTCGAGCTTGTAGAGCTTGTTGCGGTCGAGGCCTTCACGGCCGGCGGCAACCTTCTTTGCGATCTTTACCATCTAATCAGCCCTCGACCTGGATGCCCATGGAACGGGCGGAGCCGGCGATCATCGACACGGCAGCGTCGATATTGTCGGCATTGAGATCCTTCATCTTCTTTTCGGCGATATCACGCAGCTGAGCCACGGTGATGGTGCCAGCCGATTCCTTGCCGGGGAGCTTGGAGCCCGACTTCAGGTTCACGGCCTTCTTGATGAAGTAGGTCACCGGCGGCTGCTTCATCTCGAAGGTGAAGCTCTTGTCGGCATAGGCGGTGATCACGACCGGAATGGGCGAACCCTTTTCCATTTCCTGCGTGGCGGCATTGAACGCCTTGCAGAATTCCATGATGTTCAGACCGCGCTGGCCCAGTGCGGGGCCGATCGGCGGGGAAGGCGTTGCGGAGCCCGCAGGCACCTGCAGCTTTACGTAGCCAACGATTTTCTTTGCCATTTCATTCCTCTATCTGGCCAAGATTGGCCGGTTGAGCCGTGGTGCAGGGTTGCTAGACGGCTTGGCTTGCCGCCATCCCCTTCCACGGATTTCACCCAGTTGCCTGGATGGTGTGGTTAGACCTTTTCGACCTGACCGTATTCGAGCTCCACCGGAGTGGGACGCCCGAAAATCGACACTTCCACCTTGAGGCGGGCGCGTTCCTCGTCGACCTCTTCCACTACGCCATTGAAGCTGGCGAAGGGACCGTCCGACACGCGGACGCTTTCGCCCACTTCGAAGCTGACGGAGGGCTTGGGATGCTCCACACCTTCCTGCACCTGCTGCAGGATGGACATGGCTTCCTTCTCCGAGATCGGCATCGGCTTGTTGTCCGAACCGAGGAAACCGGTAACCTTGGGCGTATTCTTGATCAGATGGAACGCCTCGTCGGTCATGTCCATCTTCACCAGAACATAGCCCGGGAAGAACTTGCGTTCGGCATCGACCTTGCGGCCGCGACGGATCTCGACGACCTTCTCGGTCGGAACGATCACGTCTTCAAACAGGTGCTCGAGCTTCTTCTGCGCAACCTTCTGGCGAATGTCTTCCGCCACCTTGCGCTCGAAGTTGCTGTAAGCCTGAACGATGTACCAGCGCTTGGCCATGCCGCGTCGCCGCTCCTAGTCTTGTGTTCGTGACCCGCTCAGCGGATCGAAAGCATCAGGCTGACAGCCCAGGAAATAATCTGGTCGGCCAGCAGGAAGAATATGCTCGCCGCCGCCACCAGCACGAGAACCATGATCGTCGAGATCAGGACCTCATTGCGGCCAGGCCAGGTAACCTTGGATGTTTCCTGCCGCACTTGCTGCAGAAACTGGATGGGGTTCGGTCGGGCCATAAGCGAATCTACTCTGGTATTTTGGTGCAAAACCAAAGGCCGCGCAGGAATCCCGCACGGCTGGAATGCGGGTATCTATTCAATCTGGCAGATGAATGCAACAGGGCGGGGCAAGATTCCTGGCCCGCCTGGCCCCCGGCCCTGCCCCATCGGTATTAACGACAAGCGCAAAAGGCTGTGGTTTGTTCTTGCATAGCCCCTTGCAATGGCATTTGATCCAATTGCGACCAAAAAGTGGCAGCGGGAGGCTGGCACCATGGCTTACGGGAATGCACTGTTCGAAGTCAAAGCCTGCGAAGTCCGCTATTACGGCCCGCACAAGACCATTGCCGGGCGGGTCACCGGGGTCGTACGCGTAACCATCCACGAACGCTTCATGGGCAATGACACGACCTATCACCTTGACCTCAAGGTGCGGGCGGATGTGGGTTCGGTCTCCTCGGCGGAGGTGCGCACGGCGCTGCTCGCCCATGCCGCCCACCAGCTCAACCGCCTCAAGGCACGGCATACCGACAAGCTGCCAATGGCGGCCGAATAGCGCATCCCCCGCTTGTGACTTGTGAACCACCGCCTGCGCCTCCATTTATAGGAGCAGGAGGACATTATGTTCAAATCCATCGCCTTGGCGGCCAGCATCATCATCGCGACCACGGGACTGGCCCAAGCCGCCTGCCCCAGCGCGGTGCCGGGCTCGACCCCTGAAGCCATCGCCGCCAACCAGCAGCGCATCCTGTGCCTCCAGGACGAAGCCCGCCAGGGCAGCCAGCAGCGCATCTACGATATGCAATTGCAGACCATGCAGAACAATATGCGCGACCTGCAGCTGCAACGGCGGCTGGACAGCCTGCCGAAAATCACGCCGCCGGTGTTTCAACAGAATCCGGCGTTTCCGCAGAATTAACGGGATGCGCCCGCGTCGTATTCTTGCATCGCAAAACAGGGGTTCCCGCTTTCGCGGGAATGACATTGTGGGTGGAGGCTAACGCGCCACCGCCAAAACAAAAAAACCACCGGGCGATTCCCGCCGCGGTGGTTTCCGATCTTTTGCGACCGCTGGTGAGCGGGCGCGATCCTTGAATTCGCTTAGAGCAGCGTCAGGTTCGTTGCCGAAACCTTGCCGTCACGGCCGGTCTCGAGTTCGTACGTCACCTTGTCGCCTTCATAGAGGCCCTGCAGGCCCGACTTCTGCACAGCGGAAATGTGGACAAATGCGTCCTTTTCGCCATTCTCAGGCGAAATGAAGCCGAAGCCCTTGGTGGTGTTGAAGAATTTTACGGTGCCAGTAGTGGCCATGTGTGTCGTTCTGCCATTTAAGGCCCATCCGCATATGCGTCCGGGCGGAGTTTCCCCAAGCAACATGCTTAGGGAGACCACAAGTCGCAAATTATCGGCTCTGAGTCAAATAGCAGCACGAACAAAACGCCCGGGAGACAGGGTCCCGAGCGAAAAATAATGCTATATCAACGATTAACGCCTGGCAGGGGCTGGGGGACTCGAACCCACGACCCTCGGTTTTGGAGACCGATGCTCTACCAACTGAGCTAAACCCCTGTAGGCGTGCGGCAGTGTCTAATGGCAAAGATCGCTTCGCGCAAGACCCTCACGCGGCTTCACGACCAGATGTGTGGAAGCAGTGGCAAAGCCATGATCACGCAGCCGATGAACCCGGCCAGAAAACTGACCGATCGCCAGGGGGACAGGCCCTTCATATAGCAAACGAGATGGGCCGAGCGGGCGAGGAAATAGAGCGCAGCGCCGGCCAGCGATATCCAGCCCTGCTCATTGTAGATGATCGAGAGCACGGCCAGGGTGAGAAAAACCGGCAGGGTTTCCTGCAGATTGGCCAGCGCCCGCCGCGAACGGGCCAGCTCCTGGGTGGGTTCAGGCAGATCGTCGCGCGGCCCGATCTGCGCCTCGACCCCAACCTGCTTGGTGAGGTAGCTACCGGGCAATTGTACGGCCACCAACAAGAGCGCCAGCACCAGGAAAATCATCAGCAACATTGTTTGTCTCCTCCGCAATCGCTCGGTGTTAGCGCGAAGCGGCGGTGTTCGCCATGGCTGTGGTGACGCTCCAAGCTTCCCCAAACACCGTGTCATTCCGGCGCAGGCCGGAATGACGTCGTGGTTTTGGATGACTCCGTTGGACACGCCCGCAAACCGCCGCCCCATTCGAATCCGTTTACAAAAATCGTCGCCGGGCCAATAAATAGCGCCGCGAGCTACAGGAAGCGCCTCAGGCGGAAACGATCACTCAGGGGCATGTCCCCGGAAGGATGACGATGCGTCTTATCATTGCCCTGGCCATTCTGGTCCTCAGCCCCAGCCTTGCTTTCGCCCATACCGGGGTGGGCCATGCGGCTGGCTTCTTCCACGGTTTCGAGCACCCGATCGGGGGCCTGGACCATATTCTGGCAATGGTGGCGGTGGGCGTCTTTGCCTATGTGCTGGGCGGCCGGGCGCTGTGGCTGGTGCCGCTGTCGTTTGTCGGCATGATGATCGTGGGCTTCATTTTGGGTGCCGCGCAGATCGATATGCCGTTCGTCGAGCTGGGAATCGCGCTGTCGAGCGTGGTGATCGGCGCTGCGGCAGCCTGGGGCCGCCCCATGCCGGTGGCTGCGGCCATGGCGCTGGTGGGCGTGTTTGCCGTGTTCCATGGCCATGCCCATGGCGCGGAAATGCCGGCGGATTCGAGCGGGCTCTCTTATGCAATCGGCTTTGCCGTTTCGACCGCCCTGCTCCACCTGGCCGGTATCGCCGCCGCATTCGCCATTGCGCGACTGATCGGACGGCACAGCAAGCTGGCAGCGCAGATTGCCGGCGGCGCCTTCGCGGCCGGCGGGATCGGCATCCTGGCCGGCTGGCTCTGACCTATCCGGGCTTTTTCAAGGCACGGCCCGCGCTGGAAAGGCGCGGGCCGTGTCATTTTTATGAACGTCCGAACGGATTCAAAAGCGCAATATCGCGCCACAAATTATTGTAATTTAAGAGTTTTCCTCGCCAGCATAGACAGATGCCGACGCATGCGCTGGCCGCAAAGCTGTTCCCCAGCTGCTCGTATTGACCCCTTCCATCACGCCCGCGTTAACTAGCGCAACCGCTTCGACCGCCGCCCTCGGGTGGCCCGTGAAGGCGCTTCGGGCGCCCTCGCCGTAAACCGAGTCACAGAAGTGATGACCGCTCGCGATCCGTTGCGGGCAGCAGCCTTGAATGAGCGCAAGTTGATAAAACTGACCTGGTGCATGGAGCGCTCGGGGCCTAGGCCGCCCCTGTTGCGAACCCAGCGCCAGCGAGAGCCGGAATCGGCGGTCCCCTCCCTGGATCGCTTGCGGACCGGCAGGCAGGAGACGCAACGTTGCTACGGGTACTCTACCTGGTTCCCAACCTGGCCGACCCGGCGGTCGGCCGCCGCATTGGCATGCTGAAAACTGGCGGCGCGGAAATCGCCGCTGCGGGTTTTCGCCGCTCCGGCGTTCCCCTGCCCGATCTGCCGGTGACCCACGCCATCGAATTGGGCGAAACCTTCGATGCGCGGTTTGCCCAGCGCATCATGGCGGTGGTGGGCGCAGCCATGTCCATCGTCCGGCGGCTGGGGCATCTGGCGCCGCCCGATGTCATCGTCGCGCGCAATCTCGAAATGCTGCCGCTGGCGGGCCGCCTCAAGGCGCATTGGGGCGGCGACATTCCAATCGTCTATGAATGCCTCGATATCCACCGCCTGCTGCTGCGGAAGGATCTGATCGGCCAGGCCATGCGGGGTGCCGAACGGCGCTGGGCGCAACCGGCTTCGCTGCTGATGACCAGCTCTCCTGCCTTTATCAGCAATCATCTGGGCGGGCTGGGACCGCTGCCGTCGCTGCTGATCGAGAACAAGGTGCCCCATAGCGCCGAGCGCGGCAGCAATCCGGCTCTGGCCTTGGCCAATGACGGGCCGGTCAAGATCGGCTGGTTCGGCGCCTTGCGCTGCAATCGCTCCCTCATGGCTCTGGCGAGCTTTTCCCGCGCGATGAGCGGGCGGGTTCAGGTGATCCTGCGGGGCCGCCCGGCGGTCAATGAATTCGAGGATTTTTACGGTTTCGTGGAAGCCGAGCCCTTCCTGCGTTTCGAGGGGGCCTATCGCAATCCCGATGACCTGGCGTCGATCTATTCGGATGTGCACCTTGCCTGGGCCATCGACTTTTTCGAGGAAGGCAAGAATTCGCAATGGCTGCTGCCCAACCGCATCTATGAGGGCAGTTTCCACGGCGCAATTCCGGTGACGCTGGCCGGTACGGAAACGGCGGCCTTCACCGAGCGGCTGGGCATCGGCATCACCGTGCCCGACATCGAGGCGGGCACACTGGCCAGCGCCCTGGGCGAGCTGGATGCAGCCCGGCTGCGGAGCCTGGCTTCGGCGGTTTTGAACCAGGACCCGGCCAATTTCTCCTTTCACGACGCCGACTGCCGCCAATTGGTGGAGCGGTTGCAACAGCTTGGCCGCACCACGCAGCCAGAACAGGAAGCCGCATGAGCTCGCCCACCGGCAAATGCCTGATCGCCGTGCCCACGCTCAACGAGGCCAAGCATATCGCGCGCCTGCTCGAGCAATTGCTGGTGGAAGCCAAGGCGATGGATTGGCCGGTCGTGGTCGTCGATGGCGGCAGCACGGATGGCACGCAGGCCATTGTCGAGAGTTTTGTCGCCCGGGGCGAGCCGGTGCAGCTGGCGCATAATCCCAAGCGTATCCAGAGCGCGGCGATGAACCAGGCGGTGGCCCAGTTTGGCGACGGCATGGATTACGTGATCCGCATCGACGCGCATGGCGATTATCCCGCCGATTATTGCCGGGTGCTGGTCGCCGAGGCGCAGAAGATCGGGGCCGATAGCGTGGTCGTGCCGATGACCACGGTGGGGCAGAACACGTTTCAGCGGGCGGTCGCCACGGCGCAGAATTCGCTGGTCGGCACGGGCGGCTCGGCCCATCGCACCGGCAAGGGCGGCGCCTTTGTCGACCATGGGCACCATGCGCTGATGAGCATTCCCGCCTATCGCGCTGTCGGGGGCTATGACGAGACCTTCCGGCACAATGAGGATGCCGAAATGGATCACCGCCTGCGGCTGGCCGGCTATCGCATCTGGCTGACCGACGCGACCGAGATGACCTACTACCCCCGCTCGACGCCCTCGGGGCTGTTCAAGCAATATTTCGGCTATGGCCGCGGGCGGGCGCGCAATGTGCTCAAGCACCGGGTCATTCCGCGCATCCGGCAGGTCTTGCCACTGGCTATCCTGCCGGCGGTGGTGCTGGCGGCGCTGAGTTTCGTGCACTGGATCGCGCTGATCCCGCTACTGGCCTGGTGCGCGCTGTGCCTGGCCATGGGTTTTGTCGCGACGCGCAAGCATTTTGCCGATTACGGCCTGCCCATGAGCGGCGCGCCGCTGGTCGGCGTCGCCGCCATGATCATGCATTTCGCCTGGTCATCGGGCTTCTGGCTGCATCTGGCCCAGGCTGTCACCACCGGTTTTGGAGAAAAGCGGGCATGAGCGCACCCAGCGTCGACATCTGCATCTGCACCTATCGCCGCCCCTATCTGGAGCAAACGCTGGCTTCGGTGGCAAAAATCGCGACCAATGGCGCACGCATCCGGGTGATCGTATCCGACAATGACACAACGCCCTCGGCCGGCTCGATGGTTGCGGCGCTGGCGGCGGATTTCCCGTTTCCTATCCATTACGTGCATAGCCCGGCCTCCAATATCTCGATTGCCCGCAATGCGTGCCTCGATGCCGCGGAGGCCGATTTCATCGCCTTTGTCGATGATGACGAGCTGGTCACCGAACATTGGTTGACGGCGCTGCTGGACACGGCCGAGGCGGAAAAGGCCGATGTGGTGCTGGGGCCGGTCGAGGCAATTTATGGCGACGACGCCCCGCAATGGATGGTGAAGGGCGATTTTCACTCCACAATGCCCGTCTATGTCGATGGGCAGATCCGCACCGGCTATACCTGCAACGCGCTGATCCGCTGGGTCGCGCCGTTCAAATCGCTGCGGTTTGACCTGGCGCTGGGGCGTTCGGGCGGCGAAGACACCCAGTTTTTTTATGCGCTTAGCGGCATGGGCGGCAGTATCGCCTTTGCCCCGGAAGCCCTCGTCACCGAAATCGTGCCGCCCAATCGCGCCGCCATGGGCTGGCTGGTGCAACGGCGGTTTCGTGCCGGCCAGACGCACGGCACCCATCTCAGCCAGGGGTTGGCATCCAACGTCAAAGCGGCCGCGATCGCCGGCAGCAAGGCCGCGTTTTGCGGCGGCATGACGCTGCTCACCCTATTCTCGCCATCGCGCTGGAGGAAAAACCTGCTGCGCGGTGCCCTGCATGTCGGCGTTATCGGCGGCATTTTCGGCGCCAAACAGGCCAATCTCTACGGCCAGCCAACGGAAGGAAGCCAGTCGCATGCTTGAACGGAGCCAGTTGCCGGCCATACCCGACTCTCATAACTCCGATCGCGGACTGCTCGATGTCGACCGCCTGTTCGCCATTCTGCGGCGCCAGTTCCGCGTGCTGCTGCTGTGCCTGGGCCTGGGGCTGCTGCTGGCCGCCATCTATCTGATGCTGGCGCCCAAAAGCTATGTGGCCACCAGCCAGATCCTGCTCGACAAGAATTTGAAGGAATCGGTCAGCGACATCGCCCCCCAGACCAGCGCGGTCGATCTTGAATCGGAAGTGCTGAACCAGATCGAAGTGCTGCGCTCGAGCCGCATTGCCAGCGCGGTCGCCGTATCCGAAAATCTGATGACGGATCGCGAATTCCTCAATCCGCCGCCCTCTTTCAGCGGCCGGGTCAAGGGCATGCTGCTGGGCCTGCTGAGCCCCATATTGGGTGCACCCGAAGCCCAGGCCGATGATTTGCAGGCCACGGTCGACGAAGCCGCCGGAGCCCTCCGCGCCAATATGTTCGTCGAGCGGGTGGGCCGCAGCGCGGTGATCCGCGTGGGCTATGAGGCATCGAGCCCCGAACTGGCCCAGCGCATTGCCGCGGCCTATGCCAATGTCTTCGTGCAGGACCAGCTCAACGCCGATATCGACGCCACCAAGCAGGCCGCCGACTGGCTGCAGCAGCGCTTGACCGAACTGGGCGAAAACCAGCGCCAGGCCACGCTTGCCGTCGAGCAATATCGCCAGCAGAGCGGCCTTTCCATGGGCGAGGACGAGACGCTGACCAATCAGCGCCTGCAGGCACTGACCGCCCAATTGGTAACGGCGCAGGCCGAAAGCGCCCGCGTCAATGCGCTCGCCGTGCAATTGCAGGCAACGATCGAAGCCGGTCCCTCTGCCGCCGGCGCCAGCATTGCGCTGCTCAGCGGCTCGGGCGTGGACGACAAGACCATTTCCGACCTGCGTATCCGCTATGCTTCGATCCAGAGCCGGATCAACGAAGTCTCGGCCACCTATGGTGACGACCATCCGCAGGTAACCGCGCTCAAGGCGGAAAACCAGGCGCTGCAGGCGCAGATTTTCTCGCAGCTGCAGGGCCTCAACGAGCAATACCAGAACCAGCTGACCATTGCCCAGCGGCAGGAGGCCAGCCTGCGCGAAGCCATCGAGACGGAAGGCCAGCTCGCCTCCCAGACCAATCAGGCGCAGGTGGAGCTGACCGAATTGCAGCAGCGCTCGACCACGCTGGGCGTGATCTACAACTCCTTCCTGTCGCGCTACGAAGAGGCCGTGCAGCGGCAGTCCTTCCCCATTCCTTCCGCCCGCATCATCACCACGGCACAGGCGCCGGAAAATGCATCGGGCCCGCGCACCATGTTCGTGCTGGCCGGCGGCATTATTTTCGGCGGCTTCCTCGGGCTGATGTTCGGTACGTTCAACGAATTGCGCGAACGCACCTTCCGCATCGGCGACCAGGTGGGCAATGAGCTGGGCCTGCGCTTCCTGGGCTATCTGCCGCGCCTGGGTCCCGACGCCCGCAAGGGCAATCGCAGCGAGCAGAACAAGGCTTCGGTGGCGCTACACGGCATGATCAAGAAACAGGTCGAGGAGCGCCGCGCCAATCGACCGACCACAGCCTTTGTGGAAACGCTGAAATCGGCCAAGCTGGTGATGCGCGCCCGCGGCAAGCCTGACCGCAGCGCGGTGATCGGCGTGGTTTCGGTGCTGCCGGGCGAAGGCAAGACCACCTATTCGGTGGCGCTGGCTGAAATGCTGGCCACCGATGGCGAGCGCGTCCTGCTGATCGACGCCGACCTGCGCCAGGCCGCCTCGACCCGGCTCATCGCGCCCGGCGCCACCAGCGGCCTCATGGATATCGGCGGGGCGGTCTCGTGGCGCGATATCGTGCTGACCGACCCGCGCACCGGGCTCCATATCCTGCCCGCGCTGTCGGCGTCGGACAAAACCAGCGATTTCCTGTCGTCCGACGGCATGCAGAGCCTGCTCGAAGAGGCGCGGCAGGATTACGACTACCTGGTGATCGACCTGCCCCCACTCGGCCCGGTCATGGATGCCCGTGCGATCCTGCCCTGGACCGACGGATTTATCCTCGTGACCGAATGGGGCCGCACGCCGCGACGCCTGGTGCGTTCGCTAATCGAGCACGAACCCGAACTGGCCGAGGACATTGTCGGCGTCGTGCTCAACAAGGTCGATTTCCGCAAGCTCGCGCAATATAGCGACCCCGGCGGTGCAGAGCGCTATATGGGCTCCTATAGCCGCTATTATCAGGTGGATGCGCGGGAGAAGGCTTAGGGTAGACCCGATCTGCGCCCTTCCCCGTGTGGGAGTGTTCACTGGGACTCACACCACTCACAGTGTCATTCCGGCGAAGGCCGGTATCCATGTCCGCATGGTCCCACCACCACTGGTGTTGGCGGATGCTTCACAGCATGGATTCCGGCCTTCGCCGGAATGACACCGCGTTCTTGAATGTGTCCGGAACAAGCACCGCTCCCGTCAGGGCGAGACACCAGCCAAGTATTGCGCCCGGCCCCGCCCACTCTCCATCAGTACTAGCTCTAAAGTTGATTGGCGGCCGCTTGTCGCCAGTCAACGAAGGCTATATAGCCTAGCTATTGTGTAAAGCCGCCAGAGCAATAAGGCGGCGAGGTTTTCGGCATTTTATTCAGTCATGGCACTGGTGGCGCAGTTATGCGTTTACCATGTAGCTAAACTCATCCGTCGCCGTGGGGACCAAGCAGGACGGCAGGATAGTTTTCCGGGGGTTTTGTGATACACGGCAAGGAGTTGCCAGTATCGCAACGTTTGGGGCAGGAGCCAGATTATGAGCCATGACGGACACGACAAGAAAGGCGCCGCGGAAAACGGTGTCGGATCCCCTGTCGCCAACCTTCGCGGCCAGATCTGGAGCCGCTGGCCCACCGGCATTACCGCTCTGGTGGTCATCGCGCTCGCCTGGGTCGGTGTTTACCTGCTCTGGAACGGAATTATCTTCGTTTTCATGCGCTAAGACTTTTTGCGGCCCCGGCAAACCGGGTCGCGAATAAAGACCGTTTTCCCGCACCAGGCAGCTATCGGGGAAATCAGCCCGTTTCCATTCTGCCAAATGTGATCATCTCGTGGTCACGCGCCCGCATGACAGCCATGCGCGTATGCTGTTGCCTGCCCCACATAATCGTGATCACCTTAACCATGCAAACGATGCGCCGGGCTTGCTTCGAGCGAGCCGCGCCCTTTGCAAGACCAAACCGACAGAAGTCGGCAAACATCAAGCGTTTGCTACGAACCCTCGCATCGGAACCATCCGGGCGGGACTGCGGTAATTATGGCCCCCGCATGAGCGGCTTTGGGCGTCATCGCAACATTCAAGCTGGAATACGAAAAGCGCAGTAGCAACTCAAATACGTTCAACACGGCGGGTGAACAAAAATGTCGATAGTCAACGCAGGCCTCGATCTCTCCAACATCGAGAGCCAAACCAAGTCGCCCAAGGGCGGCGCGCTGAAACGAGCATTCGATGTCACGATTGCATCCATCATGCTGTTTTGCGCACTTCCGGCGATCTTCTTCATCATGGTGATCATGTTCTCGACCGATCGTGGGCCGGTTTTCTTCGCCCATGAGCGCGTCGGCCACCGCGGCAAGAAGTTCCGCTGCCTCAAGTTCCGTTCCATGATCGTCAACTCCAAAGAGGCCCTGGAGCGACACCTGGAAATGTTCCCGCTGGCCCGCGAAGAGTGGGACGCAACGCAAAAGCTGCGCAATGATCCGCGCATCACGCCCCTGGGCAAGTTCCTGCGCGATACCAGCCTCGATGAACTGCCCCAGCTGATCAACATCATCCGCGGCGATATGAGCCTGGTTGGCCCCCGCCCCATCGTGCAGGACGAAATTGTCCGCTATGCCAATGATATCACGGCCTATGCCAGCATGCGTCCGGGCCTGACGGGCCTATGGCAGGTCAGCGGCCGCAGCGATGTGGACTATGACCAGCGCGTCCGGCTCGATGCCGAATATGCTCGTAACTGGTCGTTCATCGGCGACGTGGTTATCATGCTGCGTACCGTCAAGGTCGTGCTGATGCGGACCGGCAGCCGGTAGACCCAGGGAGGCGTAGACATGGCTTCGATCCTTTCCGTCGGCAATCGCCTCTTCCGCACCCGCGATCCCTCCCGCGACGCCAGCACTGACCGGGATCGGTTCATGACCGTCCGCCGCTCGCTGCTGGCCGCCATCGAAGGCGCCCAGCGCGAACGCGAGGGCCTGCAGACCCGGCTCGACGTCTATTATGCGCAGGCCACCAACCTGATCGATAATTCGGGCGAGTTCGGCAATCGCTCCCCCGAAGATGAAGGCGCGATCGAGGAAGCCGAGCGCAATGCCGCTGCGGCCCGCCTCAGGATCGGCCAGATCAGCGAGCATATGGAACAGCTCAAAACCGTGCTGGCCACTCTCGACGCTACGGCGCCGCAGGCCTGACGGGACAGGCCGGCGCGCCTTGCGCCGGCGATTTTCTCGAACCGGAGCTCGCCATGCCGCCAATGCGCGCACAGCAGGGGATTCCGACGGTTTCCGTCATCATGGCGAATTACCGCGGTGGCGCGACGATTGCGCGCGCACTGGATTCCGTGCTGGCCCAGACCATGGGCGATCTTGAAGTCATCGTCGCCGACGACGCCTCGCCTGACGACAGCGTGGCGGTGGTAACCGCCATCATGGCGCGCGACGAGCGGGTGCGGCTGATCGCTGCGCCGCAGAATGGCGGCCCGGCGCGCACGCGCAATCTGGCGCTGGCACAGGCGCGCGGCGAATGGATCGCCATCGTGGATTCAGACGATATCATCCATCCCGAGCGGCTGGAGCGGTTGCTGGCGGCAGCGGCGCAATTCAAGGCCGATATCGTGGCCGACGATCTCCTCCATTTCCACGATGACGGCGCCCCGCCCACCCTGTTGCTGGCCGGTCATGACACGCCATTTGCCGTGAGCGCCGCAACCTGGGTGACGGCGGGCATGGATGGCAAGATGCCGGCCTTGGGCTATCTCAAGCCGCTGATCCGTTCCGCGGCGCTGGGTGCGTTGTGCTATGACGAGAGCCTGCGGATCGGCGAGGATTATGACCTGCTGCTGCGCACCCTCCTGGGCGGCGCGAGCATGTGGATTGTGCCTGAGCCCTGGTATCTCTATCGCCGCCATAGCGGCTCGATTTCCCATCGCCTCGCGGCCAATGATGTCGCGGCCATGCTGGCCAATCAGGATCGTCTGCTGGCCGGGATAAAGCCGGATGCAGCGCTGGCACAGGCCTTTGCCCAGCGCCGCGATGCCTTGAAAGGGGCGCTGGATTTCGGACGTCTGGTGGCGACGATCAAGGCGCGGCAGCCGGTTCCCGCGCTAGAAATCGTCATGCGGCGCCCTGCTCTTCTGAAGCGGCTCTGGACCTCCTTCACTGAGGGAAGGCAACGCCGGGCCGCTCAGCCACAGGTTGCTTCGGCTGGCGGCTTGCTCAATCTCGATAAGCATGCCGCGCTGCCCGCCTATGTGCCGAGCCAGGATGTGGATTGGACCCGCTTTCGGCGTGATCCGGCCTGGCTGGCTCTTGCCATAGAGGGCGTGAATGCCAACCAGATCGTCGCCAAGGATTTTGCCGCCCGCTATGCCGCCGGGTTTATTCCGGCCGCTGCGCCGACCGCAGCAACGCGTAACCAGATTGCGACCGATGCCAATGCGCCGGCGGTGGCGACATGACCCGGCTGTTGCGCCGTCGCGGCGCCACCGGGCCGCTGATCGATATCGACGTGGCCGCTGCTTTCAGCGTGCTGGCGCTGTCCGGGCTGGTGCTGAACGCGCTGGTTGGCTCGCTGGCGGCCATGGCTTTTCTGGGTTTTGGCGGACTGCTGCTGATCAGCGATCCCCAGCAAAGCATCACCCTGCTGGCCCGCTGGTGGTTCCTGCTGCTGCTGCCGGCCTATTGCATGCTCTCGACGCTCTGGTCGCAATATCCCGAAATCACGCTGCGCGCCTCGATCCAGCTGATGATCACGCTCGCCATCGCCGTGGTGATGGCCGGGCGGGTCAAGCCGACGACCTTGGTGCGGGCGCTGTTCGTGGTCTATGCGGTGGGCGTATTGGCCAGCGTCACCATCGGGCACCACCCGGCGGGGGCGCCATGGCTGGGCATTTTCGGCAGCAAGAACGCCTTTGCCGCCCATATTGCGGTCTTCGCGCTGACCTCGCTGGCTGTAGTCGTCGATCGCCATGCCGGGCTGTTGTTGCGGCTGGGGGCGCTGGGCGGGCTGCTGATTTCCGGCCCGTTGATGATCCTGGCGCAATCGGCTGGTGCCATCATGATGGTGGTGCCCTGCATTGCCGTCATGGTGTTGCTGCTGCTGACCGGGCGGCTCACCGGCAACCAGAAGCTGTTCATGACTCTGGGCGTCGTCATCGGCGGGGCGGCTTTGGGCCTTTTCATCATGGCCAATGGGCAGACGCTGCTATCGGAAATTCTCGAAGGCTCGGGCAAGGACCCGACGCTCACCGGGCGCACCGATCTGTGGGCCACCGCCTTTACCTTCATTGCCGAGCGGCCGCTGCAGGGCATCGGTTTCCGCGCGTTCTGGGTGGCGGGTTTCGCGCCGGCGGAACAGCTCTGGGCCATGTTCCTCGTGCCCTCGGGCGCGGGCTTCAATTTCCACAACACCTATATTTCCAACGCCGTCGAGATCGGCCTGATCGGCGTCGGGCTGCAGGCCTTCCTCATCTATGGCGGGTTCCTGCTGATCGTGATCGCCACCATATTGCGGCCCAATCCGCAGAACGCGTTCCTGGTCGGCCTGCAAATGCTGGTCATCCTGCGCAGCTTCATCGAAGTGGAAGTCTTCTTCGAATTCTCGGTGCGCTCGATTCTGGTGCTCGTGACCTTCATCTATGGCGCAAATGGCGTGCTCAACGAAATGCGCGCCAACCGCCGCTCTCCCCTGCCCGCCTCACGGCAAGTGCATATCCGCCCTCTCGGAGTCCAACCATGACTGACCCCAATTCCGGCCTGGTCCAGATTCGCACCCCCACCTATAAGCGCCCCGTTGCCCTGCAACGCGCGCTGCAATCGATGATCGACCAGACCTGGAGCAATTGGGTCTGCGATGTCTATGACGACGATGCCGCCCAGGCGGGCAAGGCGGTGTGTGAAAGTTTCAACGACCCACGCATCCGCTATCACCACAATGCGCCGCAGCGCTTTGCGTCCAAGAATATCGACCACTGCTTTACGGCGGAAAATCCCAATGACGCCGACTATTTCTGTGTGGTGGAGGACGACAATTTCATCCTGCCGGAATTCCTGGCGGAGAATATGCGCATCTGCCGCGAGCATAGTGTTAATGTCGTGCTGCGCAACCAGCATGTCGAGCACAAGAGCGGCACCACATCGGCCTATCTGAGCACGGGTGGCGTGCTCGATGATCTCTTCGTCGAAGGGCTCTATCAGCCCGATGAATTCCGCCTGTCGCTGCTGATGGGGATCGGCGTCTCCAATGGCGGCCTGTTCTGGTCGCGCAATACGGCTTGCCAGCTCGAAATCGGCTTTGGCTGCACCGCGACGCTGCAGGAATATATGCGGTCCTTCTCCATCGTCGAGCCCATCTATGTGGCCATGGCGCCGCTCGCTGTCTGGGCGGAAAATGCCGAGCAGACGACGCGCAATGCCGAGCTCAAGGCGGGCTATCTGCGGCGCGAGCTTGATCTCAAGCGCTCGGTGCAGGAATTGCAGCGCCTGGCCTGGCAGAACGCGCCCAAAGGGCTGCGCGAAGGCTTCATGACCAACCCGAAATGGGCACCGGAGCCCCCTGCCCGGGCGCGGGGCCTCGCCAAGGCGCTGATCATGGATGGCGCCTCCTCGGCCATCGCCTTTACCGACGCCCTGCGCCTACGGGCGCGTGGTCTCGCCATTCGCCTGTTCGGCCGGACAACGCCGGATTTCCACGCTTTCGTACAATCGCGACTACCGGCCGTGCAGCGTTGACTAACCCCTATGCCACGGGCAGCAGATCCGCCCGTATCGAGTAAACATGAGTGTTACCAATGAGATCGGTCGCGGCCCTGTGCTCGACCATGTCCGCACCAACCGCTCCGGCGCGGCCATTCGTGGTGTCTTGTGGTCGGTGGTCAATAGCTTCGCGCCGGCGGCCCTGGGCATTCTCGTGTTTATGGCGACCTCGCGCGTGCTCTCGCCGGCCGAATTCGGCATCGTCTCCTATGCCGCCAGCATTGCCATGCTGGGCACGGCCATCGCTCCGGCCGGGTTCAGCGAAGCCATTATCCAGCGCAGCCTGATCCAGCCGCGCCATCTCGATACCGTCTTCTGGCTCTGCACCGGGGCGGCGCTGCTGATCTATGCCGGACTGTGCTTTGCGGCCTTCCCGCTGGCCACCCAGCTCAACGAACCTATTCTGACCGCGCTCCTGCCCTTTATCGGCATCAGGGTGATTTTCGACATGGCCGCGGCAGTGCCCAATGCGCTGCTAGTCCGCTCCATGTCGTTCAAGAAGCTGGCAATGCGGACGACGATCGCCTCGGTCGTGGCGGCCATTCTGTGCCTGGTGCTGCTGTTCCTGGGGTTTGGTCTCTGGGCACTGGCCTTTTCCCAGCTCGCTACGGCCATCACCACCTGTATCGGCGCACTGGTTTCGGTGCGCTGGCTGCCAAAATTCCGCTTCAGCTTTCAGGCCTTGCGCGAGCTGGCCAGTTTCGGGCTCTTCGCCTCGGGCAATCGCATCATCACCCTGGTCAGCGTCGATCAATTGCTGATCGGCACGCTGCTGGGCCCGGCGGGGCTGGGTATTTACAGCTTTGCCCGCCGCATCTTCCAGATCCTCACCGACCTCATCACCGGGGCGCTGAGTTCGGTGTCCTATGCGCTGCTGTCCTCGTTGCAGAACGAGCGGGACAAGCTGCGCGAGGCCTATTTCCTAGGCACGTTTGCCTCCTCCGTACTGTCCTTCCCTGTCTTCATGGGGCTGGCGCTGATCGCCGACGATTTCGTGCCGCTGGCCTTCGGGCACAATTGGGTAGAGGCGGTTCCGGCAGTGCAGGCCTTCTGCCTGCTGGGGCTCATTACCAGCATCGGCGTGTTGCAATCATCGCTGGTCAAAAGCCAGGGCCAGGCGGACCTGTGGTTCTATTACCTGATCGGCAAGCAGGTCACGACGGTGCTTTATGTCGTGCTGTTCTACAAATGGGGCGTCAACGCGCTGACGCTGGCCATCGTCATCCAGAACTTCATCATGTGGCCGCCGTCGGTTCACATGGTGATCCGCATATTGCGGGTGTCGGCTTGGGCCTATCTGGGGACTTTCGCCACGCCTGTGCTGGCGACGGCGCTGATGATTGGCGCGGGGATTTTCGTGAAGCTGGAACTGGCCGATGCCGATCCGGTGCTGCGGCTGGCGGCAACGGTGGCGGTTTGTGCCGCGGTTTATGGCGGGGCAATCCTGGTGCTGGCGCGGAAGCGCCTGCTGGCGGTCAAGGGCATGGTGTTGAAGAAGCGGGTGAAAACCTAGGAACCGACCGAATCCCGTTCACCCCACAGTGTCATTCCCGCGAAAGCGGGAACCTCTGTTATGGATGCAAAGAAAGCAAACGGAGGTTCCCGCTTTCGCGGGAATGACACCGTGGTTGGGGTAGTTAGGTGCGCCCGTTGGAACGGGTGGTCGGTTGCATAGCTACTTAGCTCACCGCCAACCGCGACCGGACAAACCCATCCACCGCCGCCGCAGCCTTCTCCGTCACCTCGGCGATTTTCGCGTCGCTGCTGAGCTGAGGCTCGTACTTAGCCATTTTCTGCAAATGCCGGGCGGCCGAATGGGTCAGCATGGCATTGGGGATGGCGGCCAACGGGCTGCGGCTCAGCGCACCGATCTTGCCGGCGGGGCCGCCGCGGCCGGTGCGGCCGATGTAATATTCGAGCACGCTGGAGGGCTTGAGCTCGTGCATGCGCAGATCGATATCGAGCGCGCCGGACCAATCGAGCCATTTCATGTGGTGCCCGGCAAAGATCGGCTTGGCGCCGATCCAGGGGGTGCGCAGCGCATCGGCGACGATGGCGCCATGCATGGCCTCGGTGATGAGCACACGAGCACCCTTGATCTCGGCGAGGACCTTTTCCAACGGATCGGTGGCGTCGATCAGCTTGATGCCGGCAAGGCGGCAGGCTTCGTCCCAGGGGCCGCGCTCGAGGCTTTCGTAATGCGGCATGAAGGCGACGTCGATCCCCGTGGCCGGCTTGGGCAGTTCCATCTCACGCAAGAGGATGGCGCTGTCGCAAATGGCCAGATCGGGCGAAATCTTGAGCTTTTCGGCCGTCTTGGGGCCGCGCACGAAGCGGATATCCCAGCTGCCGTCATGCACATCGGGCAGGCCCATATAGCCGGCATAGCCCGAGCCCATCACGAATTTGCGGGATGTCTCGGGCAGATGGGTGCCGATGATCGAGCCGATGCCGACAAACAGCTCGCTCTCGTCTTCGTCGAGAAATCCCTGGGGCAGGATTTCCGGCCAGACATACGTGTTGAGCTCGTCACCGAAATTCGGCACCTTGCCGCGGAAGAACACCAGCTTCATTCAAAATCCCTTTTTCTGATTGGCCGGCGGCCAGCTATTGCAGCGTGCAGAGCACCGATTGCGGAAAGGCGCAGCTTTCGCCCTGCGCGGTGAAGGCAACCCAGGCCACATCCATGGCGATGGGACCGCTGGGCGGGGCAAAGGCGCCCATCCAGTCGCTGAGCGTGTCGGTGCCCCACAGGCTGAAGAAAATGCGCATGGGATTGTTGGGCACCTGGTAGCTCTCGGTCATGGTGCGGACGAGCTGATTGTTGATGTAGTAATCCAGCCGTCCCGGCGTCCATGTGACAGCGAAATTGACGAAGTCGGAATCCGACGGATAAGGCAGTTGGTGCGACATGCCGCTGCCCACTTCTCCGTCACCGCTCACGCCATTGACGAAGCTGGTGGTCTCCACATGGCTGGTATCCTTGAGCAGGATTTCAAAATCCAGCTCGTCATGCGGCTTGCCCTGCTGCTGGCCGATATAGGTGAAGAAGGCCGCATTGAGCCCCGAACCGGCTGGTGTCTTGAGGCGGGCTTCGAAGGTGCCGTAGCCGAAGGCCACCCGGGTCTGGATTTCCCCGCAGACATAGCTGCGACCGCCGCCGCTGCCCGGCGCGAAACCGACCTTCAGCATGCCATCCTGCGCCTTCACCTGCCCCGTGGACCAGGTGCAGTTCTGGTGCGCGCCATTGGCCCAGCCATCCGAGACATACCAGCGCTGACCATCCAGCGTGTTGAAATCGTCGAAAAAGCTCGCACTTTGCGCCATGGCTGGCGCGGCAAGACAGGAAAAGGCGATGGCGGAGGCGGCAAGGCGGGTGACGCTAGGCATAGGCTTACTCCAATCGACAAACGCAAAAAACACTGGGGCAGACGCGAAAAACTTACTCGGCAACAACCAGGCGGACCTGGACGACGTCCCCGGAGAGAACAGGGGTGGACATATCGGCGGCAATCTCCTCGCCGTTGCGGATAATGCTGTAGGTGTAGCTGGCCAAAGAGCCCGCAGTGCCGGGCGCTATGCCCGAATAGGACACGGCCTCGCGCACCAGCCCCTGCTGGGTGGACAGCTTGAGATTGACCTCGGCCAATTTCGCCTCGACTTCCTGGCGTTCCACCGACAATGCGGCGGCATGGCTATCGGCCAGATCCGTCCGCCGGATTTCGGCATCGCCAATGGCTTGCTGCGCCTGTAGCTGGGCCATATCGATATCGAGCAGGCGCGTTTCGTAATCGGCGACACTGGTTTCGAGCGAGGCGACACGCGAGACCACCGCCAGCCCATCCTCGGCAAGCGAGCGCACATTGGTCAATTGATCCTGGGCAACCGACAATTGCCGCTCAGTGGCAATGCGCTTTTGCGAGAAGGTCTCGATCTGGCGTTGCAGCACGGTTGTCTGGCTATCGAGCGCCGAACTCTGCGAATTGAGCGCCTTGAGATTGGCCACGAGCACGGCCTGTTCGTCGGACAGCAGCGGCTCGACGCCATCGACGCCGGCAAACTGCTCGGGCGGGGTGATCGTTTCCTGCCCGGCCAGTTCCGCATCGATGCGGGCGCGCTTGGCCAATAGCCGCAATTGCTCGTCCTGCAACACCTGATAGGCGCCGGTGACGGTGAGCACATCGCGTTCAGCACGGGAATTGGCATCGGCGCCGCGCCGTTCGCCGCCGGCCAGACTGAGTGCCTTGATCAGGGTCAGCCCCGGCAGGAATTTATATTCGCCCGGCGATTGCACATCGCCCGCCACATAGATCGGGGCAAATTCGGCAATCTCGATACTGACATTGGGGGTGACCACCAGGCCCAGCGATTGCTTGAGCCCATCGGCCAGTTCGCGCGCCAAATCCTGTGCGGTCTTGCCGGCGCTGTCCACTTCACCGACGAAGGGGAAGGCGGTGGTGCCGGCCGGGCCGATCACATATTCCCCGCCCAGCGCCGTCCATTCGGTGAAGGTGGATTCGGCCGCCTTCCATTCGACCACGCGAACGTTGATCTTGTCGGAGACGTTGAGCGTATAGGGTTCGGCCGCGGCAGACGCCGCGGTCAATGCGACGGCCATACCCAATGCCACCGCGCCAGGGCGCAGGACAGCAGGCAGGAACGGAGTCGCTTTCTTCATAGGCCAGGCCTCGTGATTGAGCTTCCGGATCGAGCGGTAAAACCCTGTTCAGGGCCACACGCGACGGCCTCTTCTCGGCCGCGGGGAGGAAAGCGGCGCCGCCGCGCCAGTCCATCCCTAAAACGTTACCAGGCACCCTAGCATGGTTCGCGCGCTTGGCTCGCTCGCCCGGCTCAACCCAGCCCTGCGCTCAAAGGGAGCCTCGCGCCGCAAAAAAGCCGTGCTGTGCAGGACGAAAAATGCGTGATCGCTAAGCAACGCCAGACAAAAGAAAAATCCGCGCTTTCGCGCATTCTGGACTCGGCGGCCGGGCTCGATTTAAGACAGTCGCCTGGTTGAACGAGGCGTATCATGCGTATTGTGGTTGCCGTTTTGGCACTGATTTTGTCCATCGGCCCGGCTTTTTCGGCCGGTATCCAGCGCCAGGGCGCCTTTATCGTGCCGGGCAATGGCTTTGATTTCGCCATTCTTGCCGGGCAAATCACCGCCCAGGCGCCGGACGATTTCAAGACCGTGCTGGCCAGCCAGCCCAATCTCAAGACGCTGGTGCTTTCCAGCGACGGCGGCTCGATGGCCGGCGCCTTGCTGCTGGCCGATGAAGTCCACCGCCGCGGCATCAACACCTATATTCCGCCCACCTATGGCTGCCAGTCGGTCTGCGCCTTTGTGTTTCTCGCCGGGGTGGCGCGGGTCGACCAGGGCGAGCTGGGCGTGCATCATTTCTATGCCGGGGACACCAGCGCGGCGAGCCAATTGGGGGTGACCGACATCATGGCGGTGCTGGCCGGCTTCGGCACGCCGCAGGAAGTCATCAGCCGCATGCTGCGCACCCGGGCGGACAGCATGTATATCTTCAATCCGGAGGAGATTGAGCGGCTGGGCATCGATCGCGGCCCCCGCCAGCTCGACGCCACGCTGAACCAGTTCGGGCAATTGCCGCAGGACGTTCTGACCGCGATGCGGACGCGACCGGGTTCGGCGCCGCAAACCACGACAGCGGGCGGCGGCAGCACCGGCGGCGGCACGCCGTCGCAAAGCGTGCCGCGCTTTGCCATCTATGAAGGGCTTGATTTCTACGGCGCCGACATCGACAAGATTCGCGCCGAAACGCTGGAGCAATGCTTCCAGAAATGCGTGGACAACCAGCAATGCTCGGCCATGACCATCAATCTCAACCCGGCCATCAAGACCGGCCCCAATTGCTTCCTCAAAAGCGGCATGGGACGCACCGAGCCCTATGAACACGCCATTTCCGGCGCCTTCCTAGCGGCCGGCTTTGATGGCGTGCTCGATGTCAACGGCGACAAGGTTGCGCCCACCGAGGTGATCTCGCTGGAGTAGGCGGCCTGGGGGCTTGCCACCAAGCCCCCTGTCGGGCTAATCGAACATTGCTTCGGATCGATCCGACCGGGCGGGTATAGCTCAGTGGTAGAGCAGCAGCCTTCCAAGCTGAATATGCGGGTTCGATTCCCGCTACCCGCTCCAAAACTCCCTTGTAATGGTTGGATATTTAGCGCTTCGGCCGCAAGCCGTTTCAAACGTTTCATCGATCGCTTCGGCTCGCGCCGATTCTCCACCGGCCATTGCTATTCCCTTTCACCGGCAGACAGGGATAACTACGGCATGCTCCCTGCCCCGGTCCTCTCATGACGAAACTCTATCTCGCTATCAGCTACGCCATTGCCATTGCGTTTTTGGCCATCGCCTTCTGGCTGACACAGGACTGGCACTGGGCGGTTCGATTGCCTCTCCTGGGCTATCTCGCTTTGTGCAGCTTCGTGTTTCCGCTATCGCGCATCCCGGCCGATATCGTCGTCGCCTATACGACCGCATGGTCTCCAGTGGAAATATATGGGCTGCTGGTTTGGGCAGCACTCGCAGTGTTTTACGGAGTCGTGTGGGCGCTCGGCATCCTGTTCGCGCCAATCGGCGCCCTGCTGCATTGGTCAAGAAAACGCGCACTGCCGGCGCCGGGTGAGAACGGCGCACGGTAAAGGCACTGCCCGGCCTGCCCGCCGCCCCTTTTGTGTGGCAAGAGTGCTGCCTGGAGTCCGGAGGAGAAAGCATGCAGGTCGGCATCAATTTGCTCTGCCTTAGCGGGTTTATCGAGGAGCAGCATCTGCCGCACATCCGGCGGCTCAAGGAACTCGGCTATGATGGCGTGGAGATTCCGGTGCTGCGGGGGAGCGTGGCGCATTACCAATGGCTCGGGCGGGAGCTGGACGCTATCGGCCTGCGCCGCACCAGCACTTCGGTCGTGCCCTCGATCGACGCCAGCCCGATCAGCGGCGATCCTGCGGTGCGCAAGGCGGGCCGGGAGCATCTCGATTGGGCGCTCGACTGCGCCATAGCCCTGGGCTCGGAAAGCGTCGGCGGCCCGTTTCATGCCCCGATCGGACATTTCACCGGCTTCGGACCGACCGCCGACGAACTGCGCTATGGCGCCGAAGCTCACAACGCCATGGCGGAACGCGCCAGGGCCAATGGCATCTATCTCAGCCTCGAGCAGCTCAACCGGTTCGAGACCTATTTCCTCAACACGATGGAGCAGGCGCGGGCCTATGTGGGCATGGTGGATCACCCCGCCTTCCGCATCATGTACGACACCTTCCACGCCAATATCGAGGAACGGAGCCAGGCCCGCGCCATCGCGACACTGGGCGGGCATATGGGCGTTCTGCATGTTTCGGAAAATGACCGGGGCATTCCCGGGCGCGGGCATATCGACTTTGCCGAAGTGTTCGGCGCGGTGCGCAAAGCAGGCTTTGACGGCTGGGTGACGGTGGAAGCCTTTGGCGCAGGCCTGCCGGAGCTGGCTGCGGCAACCTGCGTCTGGCGGCCGCTCTTTCCCGATTTCGAGACCCTGTTTGCGGAGTCGATCGGGTTCGTTCGCAAGGGGTGGGCCGCGGCTTAGGCCGGGCGGTTCACGACGAATGACAGGTGTGAATTTCGCCTACACGTCACGCATGGGCCTATGCCCGCACCTGTTCGGTCATTACCATGGCCGCCCTTTTGATCATTTTATGAGAGATGAATGCCAAACGGGGACAGTAGCCTATCCGATATCCTTGGAATTTTTCTGGTCTTCCTGCTCGTAGCAGCCAACGGCTTTTTCGTTACCTCCGAGTTTTCCCTGGTCGCGGTGCGCCGTAGCCGAGTCGCCGAACTTGCCGCCGGCGGGCGCAAAAATGCCGCGGCCTTGCTGAGCGCCGTTGACAATCTCGACGCCAATCTGGCTGCGACCCAGCTCGGCATTACCATTTCCTCGCTCGCCCTCGGCTGGGTCGGCGAGCCAGCACTTGCCCATCTGATCGAGCCACTTCTGCTTGGCCTGCTTGGCGACTATGCCGCTGTCGGCTCGCATGCCATTGCGGTGGCGATCGCCTTCATCATCATCACCACGCTGCACATCGTGCTCGGCGAGCTGGCGCCCAAGAGCCTGGCACTGCAGCGCAGCGAAGGCACTGCGCTGTGGATTGTGCGGCCGCTGGGCCTGTTCCTCTTCCTGCTGCGCCCGCCTATCGTGGTGCTGAACGGACTGGGCAATCTGGTGCTGCGCCTGGTTGGCCTGCAGCCCGGCGCTGGCGAAGGCGCGCTGCACTCGCCTGAAGAGCTCAAAATGCTGATCACCGCCAGCCAGGAAGCAGGCTTGCTGCTGGCGGGGCAGCAGGACGTAGTGAGCCGCGTGCTCAGCATTGGCGATCGCCGCATCAGCGACATCATGACACCGCGGCGTGACATCGACTGGATCGATTTCGACGACACCCGCGAACAGATGCTCGAGGGCATTCGCGCCTCGGCACATGAACAATTGCTGGTGGGGCGCGGCGCGATTGACGACCCGTTGGGCATGGTGGCCAAAAAGGACCTGCTCGATCAGGTGCTGGGTGGAGGCGAACTCGACCCGCTCGCCGTCATCGTCGAGCCCCTGGTGGTGCTGGAAACCGCCTCGATCTTCACCGTTCTCGAACAGTTCAAGAAGACCCCGGTGCGGCTGGCTGCCATCGTCAACGAATATGGCACGCTCGAAGGCATCGTCACCCAGACCGACCTGCTCGAAGCCATAGCCGGCGATCTGCCCGATACCGAGGAAGATGTCCCCGACATCACCGAATATCCCAATGGCTCCTTCCTGCTCGACGGCATGATGCCCGTGCATGAGGCCTTTATGCGGCTGGGCTTCAAGCGCCTGCCCTCGGGCACCAGCTTCCACACCATTGCCGGCTTCGCCCTGGCCAATTTCAAGCACCTGCCCGAACAAGGCGAGCATTTTGATTATGAGGGCTGGCGCTTCGAGGTCGTCGCGATGGAGGCTCGCCGCATCGAAAAAATTCGGGCCAGCCGGATAACGGCATCCAATCCCGCCTGATCTGCAGGAGCCGCGATCATCCCATCATAGGGTGATTGCGGCTCCCGCAGCGGCCGCGTATCGGCTTGAGGCTACCGCACCCCGAGGGAAGGCAAAATCACATGCTTTTCCCCTGTCCAACCAATTTCTTGCGGGCAATGGCTGAAGGGGTGTTGACACTCCTGTCACAGACCACCATAAACCGCCCGACGAAACGCCTAGCGCTTCGTTGTCCCGCTCGCGCGACGTTGTCAGTGGAGGGGTGGGAGAGTGGTTAAATCCATCAGACTGTAAATCTGACCGCTTAGCGTACACTGGTTCGAA
>DATMSY010000014.1:0-2691 GCA_035565135.1 Devosia sp. | reverse complement strand
CTCCGCTGACCGCCGCGACCGGCATGCGCACCGCTTCGCTTGGCGCCGACCCGGCCACCGCTGCTCTCGCCGGCTTCTTCTCGGGCACTTTCGGCGCCGCCGAGCAGAGCAATAGCGCTCCCGTGGCCGCCGCCCTGGCCGATCATCTGGCCAAGTCGGCACCCAACGCCGGCATGCGTCAGCCCGATCTCGTCGCGCCCGATCTCGAACATGTCGCCGAAATCTTCACCGCGCCCTCGACCATGAGCTCGGACCATTTCGCGGTGATCTTTGATCGCGACGAGGCCGATTTCGATCCCACGACCGAAATGGGCAAATATGTCGCGACCATGAGCGTGGGCGATTTCCCCGCCGTGCTCAGCCATTCCCGCTTCGTGGTCACCACCGCCAATTAGCCGTCCGCCAAAAGCCTCAATTCGGGCACGATAGGCCCCTATCGCTCCTCGCCGGCCGGCTTCGGCTGGCGCCATGGCCATGTTGCAAAGCCATTGCAGCAGGCCTAAAGAGTTCATGTATTGCCGTTTCTGGCGAAGGATTGCCGCTTGGCCGACCGCCCCTCGACTCCGCTCCTCGACTCTGTCCACACGCCCGCCGAATTGCGCGCCCTGCCGCGCACCGAGCTGCGCCAGCTGGCCGATGAATTGCGGGCCGAGGTGATTGATGCCGTCTCGGTCACCGGCGGCCATCTGGGCTCGGCGCTGGGCGTCATCGAATTGACCGTGGCGCTGCACGCCGCCTTCGATACCCCGCACGATCGCATCATCTGGGATGTCGGCCACCAGGCCTATCCCCACAAAATCCTGACTGGCCGGCGCGACCGCATCCGCACCCTGCGTCAGAAGAACGGGCTCTCCGGCTTCACCCGTCGCGCCGAAAGCGAATACGACCCCTTCGGCGCCGGCCATTCCTCGACCTCCATTTCGGCCGGTCTCGGCATGGCCGTGGCCAGCGATTTGCAGGAAACACCCCGCAATGTCGTGGCCGTCATCGGCGACGGCGCCATGTCGGCCGGCATGGCCTATGAGGCGATGAACAATGCCGGCGCCATGGATGCGCGGCTGATCGTCATCCTCAACGACAATGACATGTCGATCGCCCCGCCCACCGGCGCGCTCAGCGCCTATCTCGCGCGCCTGGTCTCGGGCCCGGTCTATCGCGGCACCCGCGAAGCGGCCAAGAACCTGGTCAGCAAGCTCCCGCCATTCCTGCACGAACCGGCCCGCCGCACCGAGGAATTCGCCCGCTCCTTCTTCACCGGCGGCACCCTCTTCGAGGAACTCGGCTTCTATTATGTCGGCCCCATCGATGGGCATAACCTCGATCACCTGCTGCCCATCCTCGACAATGTCCGCGAGGCCGCCGAGGGCCCGATCCTGGTGCATATCGTCACCAAAAAGGGCAAGGGCTATGCCCCGGCCGAAGACGCCGACGACAAATATCACGGCGTCTCAAAATTCAACGTCATCACCGGCGCCCAGGCCAAGGCGGTCAGCAATGCCCCGTCCTACACCAATGTCTTTGCCGAAAGCCTGATTCAGGAAGCCAATGACGATTCCCGCATCCTCGCCATCAATGCCGCCATGCCCTCGGGCACCGGCCTCGACAAATTTGGCGAAGTCCACCCCACCCGCGTCTTCGATGTCGGCATTGCCGAGCAGCATGCCGTAACCTTCGCGGCCGGCCTTGCCAGCGAAGGCATGAAGCCGTTCGTTGCCATCTATTCCACCTTCCTGCAGCGCGCGTATGATCAGGTCGTGCATGACGTGGCCATCCAGCATCTGCCGGTGCGCTTCGCCATCGACCGCGCCGGCTTTGTCGGCGCCGACGGCCCCACCCATGCCGGCAATTACGACAGCGCCTATCTTGGTGCCATTCCGGGCCTGGTCCACATGGCCGCCGCCGACGAAGCCGAATTGCGCCACATGGTGGCCACCGCCGCCGCCTATGACAACGGCCCCATCGCCTTCCGCTATCCGCGCGGCGAGGGATTGGGCGTCGATATGCCCGCCCGCGGCCAGGCTTTTCCCATCGGCAAGGGCCGCATCGTGCGCCAGGGCGCCACCATCGCCATTCTGAGCTATGGCACCCGCCTGGGCGAAGTCCTTGCCGCCGCCGACAAACTGGCGGCGCTCGGCCTCAACCCCACCATCGCCGACGCGCGCTTCCTCAAGCCGCTCGACGAGGAATTGATCGCCCGCCTCGCCGACAGCCATGATGTGCTGCTCACCACTGAAGAGGGCGCCATTGGCGGCTTCGGCAGCCATGTCGCGACCTTCCTGGCCAGCAATGGCCTGCTCGATGGCAAGCTCCGCTTCCGCCCGCTGATGATCCCCGACCGTTTCGACGAACATTCGACCCAGGCCGACATGTACGCCGCAGCCGGCCTCGACCGCGCCGGCATCGTCGCCACCGCCCTCACCACATTGGGCTATGACGAAGCCGCCATGGCGGCGGCTCTGGGGCAGATTAGTTAGGCGCCTGGCCCACAAGTAGACCTCATGGTGAGCCTGTCGAACCACGAGGTCGTGGCGCCGCAGCAATCCAACCACAGTGTCATTCCCGCGAAAGTGTAGTAGTTCGCCGGATTGGCAAGACAGTTCCGGTGTTGAGACTGGAGTTCGCTATCTCAGGGAGCGGACGCCATGGATGTGAAGCTGCATGCCAATGCGACAACGACGCCCAAGACGCGGG
>DATMSY010000013.1:0-3042 GCA_035565135.1 Devosia sp. | reverse complement strand
TTTGGGATGGCGGCCATTTGCAGCATCCCCACACACCCACCGCATCTCCCTCGGGCTCGACCCGAGGGCCACTCGCCGCTTGTGCCGTGTTGAGAGAGGCCCTCGGGTCAGGCCCGAGGGAGATGCGGTGGGTGGAAAATGTTGCGTGGGTTTTCCAAGGTCAGCTACTGCGCCGCCGCAACATCCGGGTCCAAAAACCCGCCCGACTGCCGCTGCCAGAGATGGGCATAATGCCCACCCAGCGCCAGTAGCTCCGAATGCGTCCCCTGCTCGACGATCTGCCCCTTTTCCAGCACCACCAGCCGGTCCATGGCCGCAATGGTCGATAGCCGATGGGCAATAGCGATGACGGTCTTGCCGGCCATCAATTGCTCGAGCTGGCTCTGGATGGCCGCCTCGACCTCGCTGTCGAGCGCCGAGGTCGCTTCGTCCAGCACCAGGATCGGCGCATTCTTGAGCAGCACCCGGGCAATCGCCACGCGCTGGCGCTGCCCGCCGGAAAGCTTGACGCCCCGCTCCCCGACCTGTGCGTCATAGCCGGTGCGTCCGTTGAAATCGACCAGCGCATCGATGAACTCGTCGGCCTCCGCCATCTGGGCGGCGCTGACCATTTCCTCCTCGCTGGCATCGGGCCGGCCGAAGACGATATTGGCCCTGACCGACCGATGCAGCAGCGCCGTATCCTGCGTCACCACCCCGATATTGGCCCGCAGCGACGCCTGCGTAACCTGGGAAATATCCTGCCCATCAATGGTGATCTTGCCGCCCTGCAAGTCATAGAACCGCAGCAGCAGGCTTACCAGCGTCGATTTACCCGCCCCCGAGCGCCCGATCAGCCCGACCCGCTCGCCCGGCGCGATATCGAGGCTAAGCCCGTCGATAATCCCGCTTTGCTTGCCATAGTGAAAATCGACCCGGTCGAAATGGATATGCCCCTCGCTCACCGCCAATGGCCTGGCCCCGGCCATATCGACCAGGCCCAGCGGCCGCGCAATCAGTTCGGCCGAATTCTGCGCCGTGCCGTAATTGCGCATCAAACCATTGAGCTGGTTCATCATGCGGCCAAGCAGGTTATAGAGCCGCAGCACCAGCCCCAGCGTAAAGGCCACCCCGCCCACCGAGATCAGCCCCTGCGTCCACAGATGCACCGACAGCGCCCCTATGCCGGCAATGGCAAGGCCCGACAGCATCCCCATGGCCGAGCGAACGCCCACCAGGGTGCGCGCCAGGCTGGTCATGGAGCCGAGGAATTTGTCGAAGCCGCGCCGCACGAAGCGGTCATCTTCATCGGCCGAACCAAAGAGCTTCAGCGTCTGGATATTGGCAAAGCTGTCGACGATCCGCCCGGTCAGCGCCGAGGCTGCTTCGGCCGCCGCCGCCGAGCGCTGGCGCATGCGCGGCACGTAATACCAGGCCAGCCCCGAAAACGCGACGATCCACAGGGCCACCGCCGCGCCCAGTCGCCAATCCAATTGCCCCACCAGCACCAGCGTCGTCACCGCATAGACGGCGATGAACCAGACCACCTGCAGCAGCGCCACCATGAAATCGCCCACCGCCCCGCCGCTCTGCCAGACCTTGCTGGCAATGGCGCCGGAAAAGTCATTCTGGAAAAAGCTCAGGCTCTGGCGGATGACATGGGCATAGGCCTGCCAGCGCACGAGATTGTAAAATCCCAGATTGACCGTCTGCTCCTCGACCGTGGCCGAAAGCCAGGTGACGATGAACCGCACGCCCAGCACCACGATGAGCATGACCACCAGCTCAGTGCCATTGGCGGCGATCAATCCGCCCCAGCCCGCTCCCTGATTGGCGGCATCGAGAATATCGACCAACCGGCCTACATAATAAAACAGCGCCGCCTCCACCAGCGCCACCGCCCCGCCCAGGATCAGCAGCGACAGGAAGGGCAGCTTGGCCTGGCTGATATAATGCCAGAAAAAGCGCGGCCCCGCCGCGGGCGGCTGCAGCTCGTCGGTGTGCCGGAACGGATCGAGCCAGGACTCGAATATGCGGTGAAAGGGGCTGAAGAGGCTCATGTCAGACACGATAAGGCGGTCGCGCCAACCTGACCATTGGCGGCACATTAAAAAAAAGCAACGCGCGCCCCAAGGACCTCTCACCGGGCATCGTCAAATGCTCGACGGTGAGACAGAAGGAGCCCCAGCATGCATCGAGCCATCAGCGTTTTTTCCCCGGCGGGGCAATGCCGGAGGCATTGTCAAGGCGGGTGCCGGCGCGACAAAGGCGGATTCCGATGCGATCTGCCGCTTGACAGCATCTCATGGGGCATGATGGTCAAGAAACCCACAAGTCTTTATGGCACCCGGAAATCGCCGGCTCTGGAAACATAAAATGAATTGCAAATCATTGCTATTGTCGCTGGGACTGGTCCTGCTCGGTTCGGCCAGCCCGGCCTGGGCCCAGGATGTGCTGGGTCCGCTCTCGGGCGCGGTCGAGCGTCAATTGGTCCAGGGCTGGCAGGCGGGCGAGGAAGGCGGCTGGTTCGTGCTGCGCAATGACTCGGTGGAAGGCTCCGAGCAGACGCTCACGCTCAATGCCGGCCAGCCGCCCGAGGACGGCCGCGAGATCACCATCAGCGTCACGCTCAAATCCCAGATTGCCGAAGCGGCCATCGGCCTGCTCGCCCGCAGCGCCACCAATGACGATGTCTGCCTGATGGAGATCACAGCCGAAGCCAAGGGGAACCTCTTCTGCGTGATCGGCGGCGAATTCAAATCCATCGCCTCGGTGGCCAATGCCGCCCGCATGGATGGCAGCGACACCATCACCATGGTCGAAGTGCCCGGCGCCGCCCGCTTCTTCGTCAACGACACCCAGATCGGGGACGTCACCTATACCTCCGCCCTGGGCGGGGAAATCGGCATCATGGCCTATGAGCGCGGCACCTTTGGCCTCGCCGACTTCCAGATCAGCCCGCCGCCCGGCGCCAGCAGCGGTTCGGGCCTGCCCCCCAAGGGCGGCTCCGGCGCTGGCACGGGCCTACCGCCCAAAGGCGGTTCCGGGGGCGGCGGGTCAACT
>DATMSY010000012.1:0-4017 GCA_035565135.1 Devosia sp. | reverse complement strand
CGGCAGCGGCGGCCAGGGTCTGCGCAGCCATGGCGGTGGCGTTCTGCTCGCCCTGGGCCAGGCCCTCGGCATAGCCATCCTCGCGGGCCTGGGCGACGAGTTGGGCCACCAGGTCCTCGGGGACAGTGGGGCGGATGGGCGCGGCCAGCGTGGGGCGCTCGCCGAGATCCAGATCGAAGGTGAAGCGTGCTGCCTGTGCCACTTACGCCACCATCTGGTCGTCGGATTTGGTCTTGAGGATGATGATCTCGCCTTTGGCGGCCAGATCCTTGGCAGTGGCGACCATGCGGCCCTGGGCCTCGTCGACATCCTTGAGGCGCACCGGGCCCATGGTTTCCATGTCGTCCTTGAGCAGCTTGGCGGAGCGGGCCGACATATTGGCGAAGAAGAAGTCCTTGATGGTCTCGTTGGCGCCCTTGAGCGACAGGGCCAGTTCGCGCTTGTCCATGCGCTGCAACAGGGTCTGCATGGCCGAAGCCTCGAGCCGGGTCAGGTCCTCGAAGGTGAACATCAGCGCCTTGATGCGTTCGGCGTCCTCGCGGCTGTTCTCTTCGAGGGAGGTGATGAAGCGGGCTTCTGTCTGGCGGTCAAAGCTGTTGAAGATTTCGGCCATTTGCTCGTGGCTGTCGCGGCGCTTGGTGTGGCTGAGCGTGGACATGAATTCGGTGCGCAGGGTGGTCTCGATCTTTTCGAGGATTTCCTTCTGCACGGGATCGAGCCCCAGCATGCGCTGCACTACGTTCATCGCCAGTTCCTCGGGGAGGATGGCGAGAACCTTGGAGGCGTGGTCCGGCGCGATCTTGGACAGGACCACGGCGATGGTCTGGGGATATTCGTTCTTGAGATAGGCGGCGAGCACGTCTTCCTGAACGTTGCTCAGCTTTTCCCACATGTTGCGGCCGGCGGGCCCGCGGATTTCTTCCATGATGGAATCCACCCGTTCGGGCGGCAGGAAACTCAGCAGCAGGCGTTCGGTGGAATCGGTATTGCCCGAGAGCGAGCCATTGGAAGAAATGGTGGTGACGAATTCGATCATCAGGTCGTCGAGCATTTCCTGGGTGATCGGGCCCAGCCGGACCATGGCGCGCGACAGCGCCTTGATTTCGAGCTCATCCAGTTCGTCGAAAATCGGCTTGCCGTAATCGGGACCCAAAGCGAGCAGCAGCGCGGCTGCCTTTTCGTCGCCGCGCAGCACGCGATTGTCGGCGTTGCCGCCAACCACCAATTGGCGGGGGGCGGTTGCGTCGGGGATATCGAGCGATTGGGAAACCAGAGCCATGTTATGCCGCGTTACTCAGCCAGTCGCGCACGATCAGCGCGGCCTGTTTGGGGTTTTCCTCGACCAGGGTGCCGACGGTCTTGAGGGTCTGCAACTGGGTTTCGCCCATGGTGCGGGCATTGGCGACCCAGGCCGGCGTCTTGTCGCGCGGCTCTTCGGCGGTTTCGGCCAGCACTTCGCCATTGGCGGCGAGCACGCCATGGTGGCTGACTTCGGCGGCGGTGGGCAGGGCCAGGGGCTGGCTTTCAGGGGTCAGCACTTTCTTGAGCAGTGGGCGCATGACGAAGAAGACCAGCGCCAGGGCGATGAGCAGGGTGACGGCCATTTCGGCGCCGTTCATCAGGTCGTCGCGGGTAAAGTCGAGCAGGCCCGATGCCGCGTCGGTGCCGGAAGCGGCAAGCTCGGGGCGCTCGGCAAACTGCATGTTGACCACTTCGACGCTGTCGCCGCGGGTCTCGGAATAGCCGACAGCGGAGCGGACCAGGGTCAGGATCTGGGCGATCTCGTCGGCGCTGCGGGGGGTATAGACCGGGGCACCCTGCGGATCGGTGGAATAGATGCCATCAACCACGACGGCGACCGAGAGGCGCTTGACGGCGCCGGCTTCGGTGACGGCGGTCTGGGTGGTCTTGGAAATCTCGTAATTGGTGACTTCTTCGCTCGATGTGCCCTGCTCGGTGGTGCCGGCCGCGCCATTGTTCTGGCTGGCGCCGGGCAGTTCATTGGCGACGGTCACCTGGCCATTGGCGCCATTGGACAGGTTCTGGTTTTCACGCAACTGAGTGGAGCGAACCACCTGTCCATCGGGATCGAAGGTTTCCTGGGTGGTGGTGGAGCGATTGAAATCAACCTCGGCGGAGACTTCGACGCGGGCGCGGCCGGGGCCGACCACATTGGCCAGCATGTCTTCGACGCGGGTGCGCAGGCGATTTTCGTAAGCCAGCGTGCGCTCGGCCGCCTGGCCGGACATGGCGCCGACGGCGTCGTCCTCGGTGCCGGACGCCAGGAGATTGCCCTGGTCGTCGACGATGGAGACGCGGGCGGGCGTCAGCCCCTCGATGGCCGAAGCGACAAGATGCTGGATGGCGCGGATTTCGCCATTGGAGAGCTGACCGCGCACGGCGAGAACGATGGACGCCGAAGGGTCCTTGCGTTCGCGGCGGAACAATTCGCGCTCGGGCAGGACCAGATGCACGCGCGCCGATTTGATGCGGTTGAGCGAAGCGATGGTGCGGGCCAATTCGCCTTCGAGGGCACGGACATTGTTGATGTTCTGCACGAAGCTGGTGGCGCCCAGCGTCGACTGCTGGTCGAAGATTTCGTAGCCAACCTGGCCGCGCTGGGGCAGGCCGGAGCTGGCCAGACTCATGCGCAGGGTGGTGATCTGGTCGCGCGGCACCAGAATGGTGTCGCCTTCGCCGCGCAATTCGAAGGGAATGTTCTGCGTCTGCAGTTCGGTCACAATCGCCGAAGAGTCTTCGAGCGACAGCCCGGTATAAAGTGGCGCCAGATTGGGCGCCTGGGCCCGCATGATGAGGAAACCGAAAAAGCCGAGCATCAGCACCGCTACGGTCGCCATAGCCGCGAGACGAGGCAGACCAATGCGATTAATGAGCTGGGTAAGATTGTCCACGCCGGCACTCGATTCGAAGGGGGCCACGCGACGCAAACGAACACCGGGACCGATGGGCAAAAATTACCTAGCAGATGGTAAACATTGTCTTAACTCCCCGTTGCAGTTTGCAAATTTGGGCAGAAAGTGCCGAGTTGAGTGAAGGAAAGGTGAAGCGATGAAGGTTTTGGGACGGGTCACGTCGATCAATGTGCGCAAGGTGCTGTGGGCGCTGGACGAATTGGGGCTCGGTTATGAGCGCGAAGACTGGGGCCTGCCGCTGCGCGACCCCAAAGTGCCCGAATATCTCGCGCTCAATCCCAATGGACAGGTGCCAGTGCTGGTCGAGAACCAGTTCGTACTGTGGGAGAGCAATGCCATCCTGATCTATCTGGCTGAGCGGGAAGGGAGGCTATTGCCCCGTCAGCTCGAATTGCGGGCGCGGGCACTGCAATGGCTGATCTGGCAATCGACCGAGCTCAACCCGCCCTGGGGCTATGCAGTAAACGCTCTGATCCGCAAGACGCCGGGCTATGAGGATGCCGACAAGGTGGCGGCCTCGCTTGTTGCCTGGACGGCCAAGATGGAGATTTTGGAGGGGCAGCTGGCGCGAGGGCAAGTCTTCGTTGCTGGAGACGAATTCACCATTGCAGATATTGCGATGGCGCTGTCGGTGCATCGCTGGATGAGCCTGCCGGCCGAGAAGAAGGAATTGGCGGCGGTGGCGGAATATTATGAGCGGGCGATGAGCCGGGAGGCGGGAGCACGGTGGATGGCTCCGGAAACGCCTTAGGGGTAATGGGAGCCAGCATCTGCGGCCCTGCCAAAACAAAACCCGCCGCGGCTGTGCCGGGCGGGTTTTGAAACTCATGAATGCGAGCCGGATCAGCCTTCGCGGTAGTGCTGGATCCAGGTGGTGCGCAATCCGGCGAGGCCGTGTTTATCGATGGCGGCCTGCCAGTTGAGGAATTCATCGACGCTCAAGGTGTAGCGATCGCAGGCCTCTTCAAGGCTGAGCAATCCACCGCGCACTGCTGCGACGACTTCGGCTTTACGGCGGATGACCCACCTCCGCGTATTGGCGGGGGGAAGGTCTGCAATCGTGAGCGGACTACCGTCCGGTCCG
>DATMSY010000011.1:0-7675 GCA_035565135.1 Devosia sp. | reverse complement strand
GATCGGCGGGCGACCCGGTTCAGCCGCTGCCGCAGCAGGTGCGGGGGGCGTTGCCGCCGGGGCATTTTCTTCTGCGCCGCCGGAGATATAGCTGGGCAGCTTCCGGCCCGATTGCAGATAGGCATTGAGCGGATCGGCCGGATTGGCGGCTGCCGCCGGGGCGGGCGCAACGGGCTTGGCGGGCGCCGCTTCAGCGACCTTGACCGGTTCGTCAGGGCGTTGCGTGGCAGGCGCGGGAACCGGGGCGACCGGCTCGATAACGGCAATCTGCGCAGCGGTTTCCTTGCCGCCGAGAAACTGGGCGGACACCAGGTCTGCCACCGGAATTCCGACGACGAGTAGGGCACCGGCCCAGGCCAGGCCATTGGTAATGCGGCGATCGATCTGCATGGTCTTCAACGTCCCGATTTGCTTCGCCCTCCGCGGAGGGAAAGAGCCGGAATTGATGGCGGTTTTATGGAACTGCCCGGCTCCGTCTCAATGCTGCCTGCGAGCTGAATGGGACCTGAACGACGCTTTTTTCAGGTCACCAACCCGCGGGCGGCGCCCTGATGGCACCAGATCATGGTAAATGCAAGGTTAATCCGGCCGCCGTCCCAAGACGCGCGCCAGCGCTAAAGCCAGGTTGGAGCGGTTCATCGTATAGATGTGAAATTCAGTCACGCCCTCGTCGAGCAGCTCGACCACCTGTTCGGCGGCAACGGCGGAAGCGACCAGTGCATGGGTCTCTGGGTCTTCCTCCAGCCCGGCGAAACGCTCGGCCAGCCAGTCCGGAATCGAGGCGCCGCAACGGGATGCAAAGCTCGAAATCTGCTTGAAGCTGTGGATCGGCTGGATGCCGGGCACGATCGGCGCGGTGACCCCGGCAGCCCGGGCGCGCTCGACATAGCGCAGGTAATCGGCATTGGAGAAGAACATCTGCGTGATGGCGCGGCTGGCTCCGGCATCGAGCTTGCGCTTCAAATTGTCGATATCGGTCTGCCAATCGGCACTTTGCGGGTGCTTTTCGGGATAGGCGGCGACCGAAATGTCGAAATCGCCGATTTTGCGGATGCCGGCAACGAGATCGGCGGCATTCTGATAGCCCTGCGGATGCGGGGTGAAGGGCTGGCCGACCCCCTCCGGCGGATCGCCGCGCAGGGCAACGATGCGGTTGATGCCGGCCTCCTGATACCCCCGCACCACGGCATCGACTTCATCGCGGGTGGAACCGACACAGGTCAGGTGCGCCGCGGCATCAACGCCGGTATCGGTTTTGACCGAGGACACCATGCGCAAGGTGCGCTCGCGGGTGGAGCCACCGGCGCCATAGGTGACCGAGACGAAACGCGGCTGCAGCGGGGCGAGCTTATGGATGGAGTCCCAGAAGCGCTCTTCCATGGCATCGGTCTTGGGCGGGAAGAATTCGAAGGAAAGCTGCAGGTCCGGGCGCTGTCCGGCAATCTTCCGGCTGGCGCGCGCATTATCGTCGATCATCGTCATATCCGTTCAATTCTTGTCGCTGAGGCGCCAGAGGCAGACCGTCAAGCCATTGTCACCATTCTCGCCCGGGAATTCGCGCACCGCCTCGACCGAAAGGCCCGCGGCCGCTGCCCAGAGGCTCATTTGCGCCTGCGACAGGCCGAGCCGGCGATGGGCATGTTCGGTGCGCAGGAATTCCAGATTGTGCGGGGCAAAATCCACGATCAGCATTTCGCCACCGGCTTTGAGCAGGCGCCGCGCCTGCGCCAGCATTCGGCCCGGATCGTCGAAATAATGCAGCACCTGATGGATCACGATCACATCGGCCGAACCGGTTGCTGTATCGAGATCGGCAATATCGCCGAGCCGCACCTGGGCATGGCCAAGACCCGCCGCGGCAAGGCGCGAGCGGGCAACGGCCAGCATTTCGCGGCTGGAGTCGATCCCAACGCCGCGCTTGTAGGAATCGGCCAGCAATTCGAGCATGCGCCCGGTGCCGGTGCCCAAATCGACCAATAGCCCCACCATGCGCCCGGCCAGCGCCTCGACAATAGCCGCCTCGATGGCCTCCTCGGGCACATGCAGTGTCTTGAGCAGATCCCAGCTGCCGGCGACCTTGGCGAAATATTCGGCCGCCTGCGCCTGTTGCGCGGCACGCACCGCGACCTGCCGCTCGACATCGCGGCGGCGCTCGGGGTCAGCAGCATCAAGCCGTTCGATAGCCCATTGCGCCAATGCGGCACCATCGCCGGACTGCGCCAGCCCATAATAGGCCCAGGCGCCCTCGGCATTGCGCTCGATCAGCCCGGCATCGGCCAAAAGCTTGAGATGGCGCGAAACGCGGGGCTGGCTTTGCCGGAGAATTTCCGTCAAATCCTTGACCGAATGGTCGCCATCGGCCAGCAATGCCAAAAGGCGCAACCGGGTCCCCTCCCCCGCCGCCTTCAGCACCCCCACCAATGTCGCCAGCTCAGCCATAGCGCCTCACGAGATATAAAGATGTCTTTATATCTATTTTGAGGGCGCGGTCTAGTGGGTGTGCGGCCTGACGCAGATGTGGTGAAAGGCGCCGGACGCGCATCACCCACCATGTCATTCCGGCGCAGGCCGGAATCCATGCTGAAGACTATCCCGGCGCTGGATGTGCGCGGATCGCCACGGACCTGGATTCCGGCCTGCGCCGGAATGACACCGTGGGTAGCTGGGGGTTTGGTGACCCTGTCGGCTAAGCCACGTTAGCCCGGTCGTCGCTGGCGGAGCGCTTGCGGAAGGAGTGGGCGCGCCAGAGTTCGAAAATGCCGGAGGCTTCGTCCCGCTCAAGGGCTTCGAAGCGGCTGCGTACCATGGTCTTGTCGGCCTGGGACGGCAGGTCACGCCATGGCAGCGTGGCGACGATGGCTTCGAACAATTCGGGCGTCAGGCCGGCGGCGCGCAGGGCCACGGTAACAGCCACATAGTCCTGGCTGGCCAGCCATTTGACGAAAACTTCGGGGCTGACGCGGAGCACGACGGTGAGTGCGGCGGCGGCGTGGTGGCCATAGCCGAAGCGGGCGAAACGCGCCAAGGCACGGTCGTCGAGTTGCTTGCGGTCGCTGAGCGCCTTGACCTGGTTATAGGCCACTTTCCACTCAGTGGCGGAGAAGCCGGCGCGATTGCGCATGCGGTTGTAGACGACGGCATTGACCTTGCCGGCCGCGACTGGATCAAGCGACTTTTCCTCGTCCAGCGTCTCGAGAACTTTGCTCGCGACGCTGTCGATCTCGCCGCGCAGCGAACCCCAATCGATCTCGGGGCGGCCGCGCAGATCGGCGGCGATTTCGGCATCGGCAGTGGCGCGGGCGACGAGCTTTTCCAGCGTCGCCTTGTCGAACTCCGCATTGGTGTTGCGCACCAGCCGGATGATCGAAGCGGCCTCGCCATGCTCGACAATAGCCTCGCCGACCCGCTCGGGCACGCTGCTGCGGCCGGCAATGGCGATGCGATGCTGCTCGCCCTGGCGGGCAATGATGTCGATCAGGTCGTCGTCGGAGAGCACATTGGAGAATTCGAGCAGCGGCTTGGCGACTTCGATGTCGTCATTGGCCAGCTTGACCACGACCGTACCCGGCGCGCGCTCCAGCGGGGCGAGCAGCTTGGCGACGTGAATGCGGGCCTCGACCTCGACCAGTTCGGCCAGCTGGCACAGCACTTCGTCATACTGGGCGACCTGTTCGTCGTCGCAGCGATCGGACACATAGCTGAAAAGCTGCGCCATATTGCGGAAGAGCTGTTCACGTTCGCCGTGATCGTTCTCGCCATTGAGCACTCGAAAGCTCGAAAACGCGCGCTGGCCCTGGTCAAGTTCGGTCATCAAGTCCCCCGGCTCCTGCCGCATAAGATCCCATTACCGGCAAAGTGGACTGCCACCTTCTTGCACGGGCTGAAGGCAGCGGGCCGGATTTGATTCAAATTTTATGAGACATCGATACCCGGCGATCACTTGCCCGTTACCGCTGGCGGTGCTTGGATCAAAACTCCAATAATGGAGGATTTAATGCGCATCATTGCTCTGACGACATTATTTGCCGCCCTCAGCATCGCCCCGGTTCTGGCGGACGATGTTCCCGCCGATCTGCATGGTCACTGGGCCATCAACGGCGCCTGCGAAAAAGCCGATGATTCCATCCATATTGAAGGCAACACCCTGAGCCTGGGCAAGGAAGCGGTCGCCGATGTCGAATTCTTCCCCGATGACAGCCCCGCGGGCAATGGCGCCATCCATTGGAGCGAGGAAGGCAATGTCGACAATTTCGAATATGCGCCCGACAAGGACGAGCTGCTCTACAATGCCCAGGGCTACGGCATGGGCGTAGCAGCCGTGGTCTACAAGCGCTGCAAGAGCTGACAGCAAGAGGCCGGCCACCAGGGCCGGCCTCTTTTCATTCTGGTTGCGGCTTACTCCGCCGCAGCGCTTTCCTGGTCGGAAATGGCGTCCTTGGCCCGGCCGGCCAGGGCCGCGCGGGCGGCGCGGATGCCTTGGGCATAGGCCGGGTCGATCAGGTGGAAATGGGCCAGCTGCCGCTCGATGATCTCGTCGGGCACGCCATCCATGGCGGCGGCAAGATTGTCGAACAGACGGCCCTTCTGGGCATCGTCGAACAGGTTGAATAGTGCGCGCGGCTGGCCGTAATCGTCATTGCCCTCGCGATGATTGTACCGGTCCGCATCGCCCACAATGCGCAGCGGCGGCTCCTTGACCGACTTGTCTTCCACCGGGCCACCGAAGGAATTGGGCTCGTAATAGGCGTCGGGATTGCCCGTCTTGATGCCGCCATAGACATTCATCTGCCCGTCGCGGTGATAGTGCTGCACCGGGGACTTGGGCTGGTTGACCGGGATCGATTCATAATGCGTGCCCAGGCGATAGCGATGGGCGTCGGCATAGGAGAAGACACGAGCCTGCAGCATCTTGTCGGGCGAATAGCCGATGCCGGGCACCTTGTTGGACGGCGAGAAGGCGGCCTGCTCGATCTCGGCGAAGTAATTGTCGGCATTGCGGTTGAGCTCGACAATGCCAACCTCGATCACCGGGTAATCGGCATGCGGCCACACCTTGGTCAGGTCGAACGGATTGTAGGGCGTCTTGTCCGCATCGGCCTCGGGCATGATCTGCACTTCCATGCGCCAGCGTGGGAATTCGCCGCGCTCAATGCCGCCGAACAGCTCTTCCTGATAGGTTTCGCGGCTCGCGCCGATAATCTTTTCGGCTTCGGCATTGGTGTAATGCCTGTGGCCCTGCAGGGTCTTGAAGTGGAACTTGACCCAGAAGCGCTCGCCCGCCGCATTCCAGAAGGAATAGGTGTGGCTGCCATAGCCATTCATATACATCGGGGCCACCGGCAGGCCGCGATCGGAGAAGAGCGTCGTGATCTGGTGCAGCGATTCCGGGCTCTGGCTCCAGAAATCCCACATCGCGGTCTTAGAGCGCAGATTGGTCTTGGGGTGGCGCTTTTGCGTGTGGATGAAATCGGGGAATTTCAGCGGGTCGCGCACGAAGAAGACCGGAGTATTATTGCCCACCAGGTCCCAATTGCCTTCCTCGGTATAGAATTTGAAGGAGAAGCCGCGCACGTCGCGCTCGGCATCGGCCGCGCCCATTTCGCCGGCCACGGTGGAAAAGCGGATCAGCAGGTCCGTCTTCTTGCCGACTTCGCCGAACACCTTGGCGATCGTGTATTTGGAAATATCATTGGTGATGGTCAGCGTGCCGAAAGCACCCCAGCCCTTGGCATGCACGACGCGCTCGGGAATGCGCTCGCGATTCTGGTGCGCGAGCTTTTCGAGCAGTTGATAATCCTGCAGCAGGACGGGACCGCGGGCGCCGGCAGTCTCGACATTCTGGTTGTCCGGGACGGGCGCGCCGGCGCTGGTGGTGAGGCGGGGTTTGTCGATCATTGCTACAGTCTCCCTGGAATAATTCCAAACTGACCTCGTTTTGCCTTGCCGCCCTTCATTAGGCAAATTGATTGATCCTTTTATTCTGATAAGCTGCGCCTATCATGAGCTTTACCCTCAAGCAGTTGCGCTATGCCATCGCCGTAGCGGAAACCGGCCATTTCGGACGCGCCGCGACGGCCAGCAATATCAGCCAGCCGGCGCTCAGCCAGCAGATCCAGGCGATCGAGGATTATTGCGGAACCCCGCTCTTCGACCGCCTGACCCGCGCCGTGCGGCCGACGCCGTTCGGGCGCGAATTCATCGAGCGGGCGCGGCGCGTAGTGGATGGGGCGGAGGCGCTGGCCGCCTTTGCCATGGGGCAGGCCGGCAATCCCGACAGGCCGATCCGTTTTGGGCTTATCCCCACCGTAGCGCCCTATCTGCTGCCCGAGATTTTCCCCGCGCTGACCAGGAACCTGCCGGAGCTGGATTTCGCGGTGAGCGAGAATCGCACCGAGGCGCTGATCGCCGGGCTGGTCGATGGGAGCCTTGATATCGCGCTGATCGGCACCGATCCGCCGGATCAGGGGCCGAAACTGACGCGGGCGCAATTGTTCGATGACCCCTTCGTGCTGGCCACCAGCCGCGACGAGGAAACCGCCGGGCCGGTAGCGCTATCGGCCCTGTCGCCCGAGCGCATATTGCTGCTCGACGAAGGTCATTGCTTCCGCGACCAGACCATCGCCGCCTGCCGGCTCGACAGCGATCCCTCCGCCCGCACCTTTGCCGCAACGTCGCTATCGACCATTGTGGAATTCGTGGCCAATGGCCAGGGCGTGACGCTGCTACCCCAGATCGCGCTGCGCAAGGAAGCGACCGATCCGCGTATCGCCATTCACCAATTGGTCTCGCCCGGTGCGGGGCGGCATCTGTCACTGGTCTGGCGCGAGGCGACGCCTTTTGCCGATACATTCGCCGAGATCGCGACGATCATCCGCGCGACGCGGGCGCCGATTGCAGATCGTTGAGCTAAGCGTGGCAAACCTTTTCGGCCCCGGGGCGTTCTGACAATTGGGGCGGTCATCGGCTGCCCTGCCCAATGCCAATCACCATAGGAGCAGACCCATGAAGAAGACCGTCACCTGGATTCTGATCGCCGACGGCACGCAGGCGCGTGTGCTGGAGAACACCGGACCAGGCAAGGGACTGCGCCAGGTGGATGGGCTGGACTTCGCCATCGATCCGCTGATGGCGCAGGATATCGTGACCGACAAGCCTGGCCGCGGCCAGTCATCGGCCGGCGGCGGGCGCAGCGCCATGGAGCCCCGCACCGATCCCGTCGAACACCGCGAAATGGTCTTCGTCAAATCTCTGGCACAGATGCTCGACCGCAAGCAGCAGCAGGGCGAATTCGACCGCCTGGTGATCGCAGCGGCCCCGATCGCACTCGGAGAAATCCGCCGGGCCATCTCGCCGGCGGTGAAGAAAACCATCCTGGCCGAACTGGACAAGGACCTGACCAATCTGCCGACGCCGCAGCTCGACCGGCATCTGGACGGCATTATTGCTGTGTGAGATCAGCGGGTTGAACGGGATCGCGGAATCAATCTGGCAGGCGGCGGATTCCAGCTGCGAACGCGATGAATCAGAACATGAGGTGGCCGGGCTATCCCCGGCCACCTTGATTCAGAAGATGAGGAGACTGGCTTAGCACCATCATCATTCAAACCCACGATGTCATTCCCGCGAAAGCGGGAACCTCTGTTTAGGGATGCGGAGAAAGAAAACGGAGGTTCCC
>DATMSY010000010.1:0-2679 GCA_035565135.1 Devosia sp. | reverse complement strand
GACGGCCGGGCTCGATAGTGTGGCGATCCGCATTCCCGACCATCCGCTGGCGCTCGCGCTCTTGCGGGCGGTGGGGCGGCCGCTGGCGGCGCCTTCGGCCAATCCGTCAGGGCGGCTATCGCCGACCACTGCCTATCAGGTGCGGCTGGGCTTTGCCGGGCGCGTGCCGGTGCTCGATGGCGGGCCGTGCCAGGCGGGGGTGGAATCCACCATTATCCGGGTGGATGGCGACCGGCTGATCCAGCTGCGGGCCGGGGCCATGGCGCGCGGCGATATCGAACGGGCGCTGGGGGCCGTGGTGGAACTGGCGGAAAAGGATGCGGCAATCGCCGCGCCCGGCATGCTGCTCAGCCATTATGCGCCGGAGGCGCTGATGCGGCTCGATACCGAGCCGAGAGCTGGTGAGGCCTATCTGGCGTTTGGGGCGGCGGCGCCGTTTGATGGGCCGGTGCGCAACCTGTCGCCAGCAGGGGATCTGAAGGAAGCGGCGCGGAACCTTTTTGCCATGTTGCATGAGCTGGATGCTGAGGGGCGGAAGGTGATCGCGGTGGCGCCGATCCCCGATGAGGGATTGGGCGAGGCGATCAATGATCGGTTGCAACGGGCTGCGGCGCCACGAGGGTAGGAAATCCACCCCCTTCACGGTGTCATTCCCGCGAAAGCGGGAACCTCTGTTTTCTTTACGGGCCCGGGTAAACGGAGGTCCCCGCTTTCGCGGGGATGACACCGTGGAGTGGGACGGATCAGGGGGTCTTCAGGCCTTCTGGCATGGGATGACGCAGAGCCCCTCACCCTGTCATTTCTGCTGAACGCAGAAATGCGGTCCCTCTCCCACAAGGGGCGAGGGGAGGTCCGGTGGGTGAGGTGGCGCTGTGCCACAACCTCGTGGTTCGACGGGCTCACAATGAGGTCTACTGGGATAATGCGGTCCCTCAGTAGACCTCATCCTGAGCTTGTCGAAGGAGAGGTCGTGCCCCCTAATCCCGCACCTTATACGGCTTCTGGTCGCGCATGAATCTGGCCAGGGCTTCGAGGTCGGCGTCGCCGCCGGGGGGCAGGACGACCTTGAGATTGACGTAGAGATCGCCGCCGCCATAGAGGCCCTTGCCTTTGAGGCGGAGGGATTTGCCGGTGTCGACGCCCGGGGGCAGGGTGAGTTCGACCGAGCCGTCCAGCGTCGGTACGCGGACCTTGGTGCCCAGCACGGCTTCGTAAAGCGTGATGGGCACATCGGTGCGGAGGTCCGCGCCGTCGCGGCGGAACTGCTTGGATTTTTCAAAGCGCACGGTGACCAGTGCATCGCCCGGCTCGCCGAAGGGGCTGGGGCTGCCCTGGCCCTTGAGGCGGATCTGCTGGCCTTCCTCGACCTTTTCGGGAAGCTTGACCGAGAGCACCTTGCCTGAAGGCATGCGCACGGGGATGGAAGCGGCCTTGTGGGCATCCTCGAGCGAGACCGCGGCGGTGACGATAATGTCCTCGCCCTTGGCGGCGCCGCGAGCGCCACCGGCGGCCGCGCCGGCAAAAGGGTCCCATTGGGCGCCGCCGGCCGGGCCACGACCGGCCCCGCCACGGGGCTGGCCGCCAAAGCCGCTCATGAATTCCTTGAGAATGTCCTCGGCCGAAAAGCCGCCCTGGCCGGAACGGCCGCCACGCGCGGCGCCCGGATTGAAGCCGGCAAATTTCGGATTGCCCTCGGCATCGATCTCGCCGCGATCGAACTGGCCGCGCTTTTCCTTGTCGGTCAAAAGGTCATAGGCATTGGTCGCCTCGGCAAATTTGCCGTGCGCCGAAGCGTCGTCTGGATTTTGGTCGGGGTGATACTTCTTGGCGAGCTTGCGATAGGCGGACTTGATGTCCTTCTCGCTCGCCGAACGTGGCACCCCAAGCACGGTATAGGGATCGCGCATCTGGTCCATTCAATGAGTCTGGCGTTGCTTCGCCAAGGTTTCCCGTCCTATATGGCCACGGCCCCGCGCCTTGTCCAGTTTTTGGGTGTGTTCACATGTTGCAAACCCTCACCGAACGCCTGTTCGATGACGGCGACCGCGCCGATCTCGACCCCTATGCCGTGTTCGAGGAATGGTACGCCCTGGCCCAGGAGGCCGAGCCGAACGATCCCCATGCCATGGCGCTGGCGACGGTGGACGAGGAGGGCATGCCCGATGCCCGCATGGTGCTGCTCAATGCCCGCGATTCGCGCGGCTTCTGCTTTTTCACCAATTTCGAGAGCGACAAGGGTCGCCAATTGCTGGCCCATCGCAAGGCCGCCTTGCTGATGCATTGGAAATCGCTGCGCCGGCAGGTGCGGATTCGCGGGAGCGTGGAAGTGGTGGCGCCCGAAGAGGCCGATGCCTACCACGCGTCGCGTGCCAGAGGCAGCCAGATCGCTTCTGCGGCCTCCGAGCAATCGCGGCCGCTGGCCAGCCGGGCCGAGCTGATTGCTCGGGTGGATGCGCTGACGGCCGAACTGGGCGAGGGGCCGGTCACCCGGCCTGCGCATTGGTCGGGCTTCCGGGTGGTGCCGCAGGTGTTCGAGTTCTGGAAGGACGGGCAGTTTCGGCTGCATGACCGGGTGCGGTTTGTGCGCGAAGGCGCCCGCTGGGCGAGTTCGCGGCTTTATCCTTAGGTTTCTGTTGCAAGCCCACCCCCCACAGTGTCATTCCCGCGAAAGCGGGAACC
>DATMSY010000009.1:0-7901 GCA_035565135.1 Devosia sp. | reverse complement strand
CCCCTTGAGGGGAGGGCTAGGGTGGGGGTGTCGCGACCTCCACGAACTCTATGCCGGTGGAAAAGTCCGACACCCCCACCCTCAATCCCTCCCCTCAAGGGGGAGGGGATAGGATCGTGGCTCCCTGACAGCGAGGCCCCTGCCACTAGGGCGTGCATCGGCTAGACACGCGCCCCGGCCTATCCTTAAACAGCGATCTTGCCGCCGCCCTGCTTGGTGATGACGACCACCGACGGCCGCACCGGCATGGCGTCGTCGAAGTCGGGCCAGCGGGTGGAGAGGTCTTCGTAATAGGAAACGCGGCCGAAGCCTTCCCAATCGTCGCCGCCATCGCCCGGATGCTGCACGGCGACGAAGGCCGTTTCGTCATCGGGGGTGAAGAGCGGGCCGCACATTTCGGCGCCGACCGGCACGCGGAAGAAGAGCTTGGAGGTGGCGCGGGCGTCACCCTCGGTGTCCACCGCCCAGAGGCCATCGGTGCGGCCAGTGCCAGAGGGGCTGTTGCCATCGGTCGAGACCCAGAGACGGCCCAGCGAATCCACGGCGCAATTGTCGGGCATGCCGAACCAGCCATTGGCAGTAGTGTCGGTCGAGAAGGTGGCGCCCACTTCGGCAATAGAGGGATCGCCGCATTTGAGCAGCACTTCCCAGGCGCCTGTGGTGGCGGCGAAATCGCCATCGGCTTCGGCGATCTCGATGATGTGGCCAAAGGCGTTTTCGGCCCGGGGATTGGCCGCATCGACCTGGTCGGCCGCGCGCTTGGTATTGTTGGTCAGCATCACATAGACCTTGCCGTTGACGCCATTGGGCTGGATGTCTTCGGGACGATCCATCTTGGTGGCGCCGAGCAGGTCGCCGGCGCGGCGGGTTTCGATCACGACATCGGCCTGGCTGGCAAAGCCATTGGCCTCAGTCAGCGGGCCTTCGCCCTGCACCAGGGGAAGCCAGGCAATGGTGCCGTCTTCGGCGAACTTGGCGACATAGAGCGTGCCTTCGTCGAGCAGGTCCATATTGGCGGCGCGGTCGTCGGGGTTGAACTTGCCTGATGTCACGAACTTGTAGACATAGTCGAAGCGCTCGTCGTCGCCGAGATAGAACACCACGCGACCATCCTTGTTGACGATCGACTCGGCGCCTTCATGCTTGAAGCGGCCCAAAGCGGTGCGCTTCTTGGGGATGGAATTGGGGTCCATCACGTCCACTTCGACGATATAGCCGAAGCGGTTGGGCTCGTTCGGCTCCTTGGAGACGTCGAACCGGTCATAGAAATTGGCCCATTCATAGGAGCCTTCCGGAATGCCCAGGCGATCATAGTTCGCCGCTTCCCGGTGATCGGCCGGCAATTCGCCAGCGAAGTAACCGTGGATATTCTCTTCGGCCATCACATAGGTGCCCCAGGGCGTGACGCCGCCGGCGCAATTGTTGATGGTGCCGAAGACCTTCGTGCCGGTCGGATCGGCATTGGTCTGCAGGCGCGCATGGCCGGCGGCGGGGCCGGTGATCTGCATTTCGGTGTTGACGGTGATGCGCCGGTTGAGCGCGCCGTCTTTCACAACGGCCCATTTGCCATCGGTCTTCTTGATTTCGACAATGGTGCCGCCATGGGCCGCCAGCTCGATATCGACCTGCTCCTTGCTGAGCGGGTTGAGGGTCATTTCGCCCTCGGCCAGCGTCACGATGCCCGGAAACATCAGGTGCGGATTGGTATATTCGTGGTTGACGACCAAGAGGCCATGTTCGGAGGAATCCTCGAAGGGGATATAGCCGACATAGTCGTTATTGTAGCCGAACTGGCGGGCCTGGGCCTCGGCAGTCTGGGCGGTCGGGTTGAATTCGGGCGCGTCGGGGAAAAGGCCGTCGCCCCAGCGCAAGAGGATATCGGCGTCATAGCCTTCGGCGACGTGGTGGGTCTCGTCGATGCCGGCTTCCACTTCGGGGAAGGAGAAGGCCGAGCCGCCGGCTGCCTTGGCATCCTGGGCGGTGAGAAGGGCCAGCGGGCTGACGGTGGCGGCAATGGCCGACACGGCCAGCGAGCCCTGCAGGAACCCGCGACGCGAGAAGCGCGCGCTGATCAGTTCGCCCATGGTGGGGTTGTCGGTCATGTTGCGCGGCGGCGCGTCGGCCGCTTCGAGCTGGGACGTCTTGAAAATGGGGGCCTGGTCGTTCATCGCTGAAAGCTCCTCAACAGCCTGGAAGTTTTGAACCATTCCAATCTCTAGGCATCGGGGCTGACAGCCGGGCGACAATTGCATGACGTTTTGACGACATGGATTTTGGCTGGCAGCTCAAATAGTTGAGGGCGCGGGCGGAATCATCGCCTGTGGATAGCCCGCCTGCATGCCGCACTTGCATTGTCGCCATGAGCCCTTACTTTCTGCGGGCACATGGGAGGCGCGACGTTTGGCTCAATCTCCAACCAGTATCGTCGACGAACTGGGCATTGCCCTGGCCAATCTGGGCGACGCCGCGACCGGCGCCTTCACCCCGACATTGCGGCTGGGGGTGACCGGGCTGAGCCGGGCGGGCAAGACCATTTTCATCACCGCTTTGGTGCATAACCTGCTGACGGGCGGGCGACTGCCAGGCTTTACCGCTTTGGCCGAGGGGCGCTTTATCGGCGCGCGGCTGGCCGAATATCCCGATGCGACCATTCCGCGCTTCGCCTATGAGCGGCATCTCGAAGCACTGACCGGCAAGGTTCCGGCCTGGCCCGACAGTACGCGGCAGATTTCGCAGCTTCGCATCGTGCTCAAATATCAATCCAGGCATTGGTATGCGGGGCTGCGCGGGCCTTCGACGCTCAATCTCGATATTGTCGACTATCCCGGCGAATGGATTCTCGACCTGCCGCTGCTCAGCCTCTCCTTTGCCGAATGGAGCGCCGAGGCGCTGGAGCGGGCACACCGTCCCGGATCGGGCAAGGAGGCCAAGCCCTTCCTTGAACTGCTGGGCTCTATCGATCCGCACAAGGAAGCCAATGACCCCGATGCGGAAAAGCTCGCGGCGGCCTTTACCGATTACCTCCGGCGCAGCCGGGAGCATGGGGCATTATCCACCCTGCCCCCGGGCCGGTTCCTGCTGCCGGGCGATCTTGAGGGCTCCCCCGCTTTGACCTTTGCACCGCTGCCGTCTTCGGGGCAGCGCGCGCGTTCGTCGAGCCTTTATGCCATGCTGGAGCATCGCTACGAGGCCTATAAGGACCGCATCGTGCGGCCCTTCTTCCGCGATCATTTTGCCCGGCTGGACCGGCAGGTGGTGCTGGTGGATACGCTACGCGCGCTCAATGCCGGGCCGGCTGCGGTGGCGGATCTCGAGACGGCGCTGACCGCAGTGCTGGCCTGTTTCCGGCAGGGCGAGAGCAATCCGCTGCTGCGGCCGTTCACGCGCAAGATCGACCGGATATTGTTTGCTGCGACCAAGGCCGATCACGTGCATCACACCAGCCACGACCGGCTGGAGGCGATCCTCAACCGGCTGGTGGCGAGCGCCAGCAAGCGGGCGCGCTTTGCCGGAGCCGAGACGCGTTCGATTGCGCTGGCGGGCATTCGGGCGACACGCGAAGGCAGCATCAATGAGGGCGGCGAGACGCTGCCCACCATTATCGGCACGCCCATGGCGGGCGAGGTGCTGGATGGTACGAGCTATGATGGCAAAACCGAAATTGCTCTATTTCCCGGCGACTTGCCGGAGCGGCCGGATTCATTGTTCGAGGATGGCATGCCCGTGGCGCTGAACTTTTTGCGGTTTACCCCACCGCAAAAGCTCGAGCGCAATGCGGCCGGCGACGTGGTGCTGCCCCATATAAGGTTTGACCGGGCGCTGGATTATCTGGTGGGAGACTGGCTCGCATGAAACGCCCTATTGCCCGCCCGACCGCGACCACCACCGAGGAGAGCGAAGCGCTGCGCGTGCCGCGTGCCTTTGCACCGGCCAAGGTCGATATAGTCGAGACCGATTTCGATCCGGCCATGGATGAAACCCTCGTCGCGCCGCCGCCCAAGCCCATGGGCTGGCTGGGCCGGCTGGCCTGGACCACGGGCGGGGTATTGGTATCGGCGGGCCTGGGGCTGGCCGCCGACCGACTAATCCGTGACCTCTTCGAGCGCAATGAGTGGCTGGGCTGGGTCGGGATCGGCGTGCTGGTGCTGTTCGTGCTGGCTGTGGTGGTGCTGGCGGCGCGGGAAATGTTTGCGCTGCGGCGGCTGAAGGTGCTCGATCATCTGCGCAACGATGCGGCAGAGGCGACGGCCGATAACGACCAGCACAAGGCCAAGCATGTGGTGGAGCGGCTGGAAGCCATTTATGCCGCCCGGCCCGATCTGGCGCGGGCGCGGCAGCATGTGGCCGACAATCTGCCGCATCTCTTCGACGGGCATGAGGCCATTGCGCTGGCCGAGCGCAGCCTGATGGCGCCACTCGACGCACGAGCCAAGACGCTAACGGCGGCCTCGGCCCGGCGGGTGGCGCTGGTGACGGCGGTATCGCCGCGCGCTTTGGTCGACATCGCCTTCGTGATCTATGAGAGCATCCGGCTGGCGGGCGCGATTGCGGCGCTTTACGGGGCCCGTCCGGGCTTTTTCGGCTCCTGGCGGCTCACCGGGGCCGTGCTGGCGCATCTGGCGGTGACGGGTGGCCTGGTGCTGACCGATGGCATTGTCGAGCAATTGGTGGGCCAGGGCCTGGCAGCCAAGCTATCCCAGCGGCTGGGCGAAGGCGTGGTTAATGGGCTGATGACGGTGCGGGTCGGCATCGCGGCCATGCGCGTGGTCCGGCCGCTGCCATTCGAGACGCAGAAACAGCCCATGGTGCGGGATTTTATTCCGGAGCTGACCAAGGTCACCGCCGATGCGGGGAAGGCTGCGTAGCCCCCCACAAGGGGCGAGGGTTGGCACTACGGCTCTCCAAAACTCGGTGTCATCCCGGCGAAGGCCGGGACCTATCTTGAGATGGTGCAGCCCGCCGCCAGATCGCTGCGCTATCACATGCACCTTGCGGCTGGGGTTGCATCTCGGGATGGGCCCCGGCCTTCGCCGGGGTGGCATCGTGGGTGTTGGAGGTTTAGGGGCAGACTTGCCCTACTCCGCCGCCATCAACGGTGGCGTATGCAGCGCTACCCGGCCCTTGGGCTTGGGCATGGCGTCGGGGTGTTCGTCGAAATAGCGGCGGCGGGCGGCGATGACCTGGGGGCGGTTATTGACGGCCCAGTCACCCAGGGCGGCGAGCGGCTTCTGCAGATCACGGCCCAGCTCGGTCAGTTCGTAATCGACGCGCGGGGGAATCGAGGGGGTCACCGTGCGGGTGACGAAGCCATCCATCTCGAGATCGCGCAGCGTTGCGGTCAGCACTTTCTGGCTGATGCCGCCGATCACCCGCTTGATTTCGCCAAAGCGCATGGGACCGCCGCTGAGCTTATTGATGATGAGCACGGTCCACTTGCCGCCGATCTGATGCAGGATTTCGCCGACCGGGCGGCAATCGTGATGGGGCTCAATTGGTTTCATTTAAGTGCCTGCTGTATCGGAAAAGTGCCGTCTTGCGACGAATGAGACAGTCACTCATATAGCGTCAGTCTCTAACGGATACCATAGGCCCTTTACATGAAAACCGTCGCCGTCCTCGTTGGCAGCCTGAGCCCCAATTCCATCAATCGCAAGCTGACGCAGACGCTGGAAAAGCTGGCCGGCGGCAAGCTCAAGTTCAACTACGCCGATCTCGGCAGCCTGCCCCATTACGACAATGAGCTGTGGAGCAACCCGCCCGAAGCGGTCACCCAATTCAAGCATTTGGTGGAAAGCGCCGATGCCGTGCTGATCGCCATGCCGGAATTCAACCGCTCCTTCCCCGCGCTGATCAAGAATGCGCTGGACTGGGGTTCGCGGCCCTGGGGGCAGAGTTCGTGGCACGGCAAGCCCACGGCGCTGGTTGGCGCTTCGGTCGGCGCCGTTGGTACGGCAGCGGGCCAGGGCCATTTGCGGTCGATCTTGCCGGTTTACGGGCTGATCGTGATGGGCCAGCCGGAAATGTATTTCACCATGAAGCCTGGGCTGATCACCGACGAGCTGGAAGTGACCGATGAGGCCACGGCGACGTTCCTGTCGGGTTGGACGGACAAGTTCAGCACGTTTATCGAGCGCTATGCGGAACCGGCGCTGGATGTTGCGGCGGAGTAGCGTCCTGCCAACATTTTCCAACCACCCACAATGTCATTCCCGCGAAAGCGGGGACCTCCGTTTCCTTCCTGGATCCCCAAAACAGAGGTCCCCGCTTTCGCGGGGATGACACTGCGGGGATGGGAGTTTGCGCGCGCAGCCCGGAACCTCAGTCCTTCGCCGCGCTCGGCGCCAGGGTCAGCTTGAGCCCATCAAGCGCGTCGCTCATCAGGATTTGGCAGCTCAGCCGCGAATTGGAGCGGACGTCGCCGACCGAATCCAGCATGTCCTCTTCTTCCTCGCTCGGTGCGCCGACGGCATCCATCCAGTCGCTATCGACATAGACATGGCAGGTGGCGCAGCTGAGCGCGCCGCCGCATTCGGCCTTGATGTTGAGGCCCCAGTCGCGGATCACTTCCATTGCGCGCCAGCCCTCGAGCCCTTCAAGCTCGTGGACGTCGCCGGCCTGGTCGGTGACTTGGATTTTCATGGGCGCTTCCTCAACTCTTGGGGCGTCCATACCCCTCTCCCGGCCTCCCCCGCAAGGGGAAGGCGGCTTGATGGTACGGCAGAACATTCATGAGACCTCATGGTGAGCTTGTCGAACCACGAGGTCGGGCACGCTGGCCTCTGCCACGACCTCGTCCTTCGACAAGCTCAGGATGAGGTCTACTGGGGGTTTAAGCGACGCCCAGCTTCTTCTGCAGCTTGGTGGAGCTGGTAGTGTATTGGAAAACCACGCGCTCGTCGGGCGACACGATCTTCTTGGCGGCCTGAGCCATCAGGGCCGCTTCGTGGAAGCCGGAAAGGATCAGCTTGAGCTTGCCCGGATACCAGTTGATATCGCCAATGGCGAAAATGCCGGGCACCGAGGTCTCGAACTTTTCGGTATCGACCTTGATCGTGTTGTCGTTGAGCTCAAGGCCCCAATCGGCCACCGGGCCCAGCTTCATGGTGAGGCCGAAGAAGGGCAGCAGGCGGGTGGCGGGCACCGAGAGATCGCCGGCATCGGTGGTGAGGTGGACGTGGTTGATCTGGCCGTTTTCGCCATCGAGCTTGGCCACCTGGCCGAGCAGGAAATTGATCTTACCCTCGGCGACCATTTCCTTCATCTTGTTGACCGAGGCGGGCGCGGCCTTGAAGGCATCGCGGCGGTGCACCAGGGTCAGCGAGCGCACGATGGGCTGCAGGTTGAGCGTCCAGTCGAGGGCGGAATCGCCGCCGCCGACAATCACCACGTCCTGGTCGCGGAAATCGTCCATCTTGCGAACGGAATAGAAAACCGACTTGTTTTCAAAGGCTTCGATATTGTCGACCGGCGGGCGCTTGGGCTGGAACGAGCCACCGCCGGCCGCGATCACCACCACCTTGGCGTGGAAAATCTCGTCGGCATCGGTTTCCAGCTTGAACGAACCGTCTTCCTGCTTCTGGATCGAATTGACCATGCGGTTGAAGTGGAATTCGGGGGCGAAGGGCGCGATCTGGGCCATCAGATTGTCGGTCAGATCCTGGCCGGTCACCACCGGGAAGCCGGGAATGTCATAGATCGGCTTTTCGGGGTAAAGCTCGGCGCACTGCCCGCCGGGGCGGTCCAGAATGTCGATGAAATGACATTTGAGATCGAGCAGCCCGAGTTCGAAGGCCGCAAACAGCCCGCAGGGGCCCGCGCCAATCACAACGACATCGGTGACGATTTCAGTGCTCATCTCAGACTCTTCTTAGGGCCACGCGGCCGAAATTCTTCTCAGAGTC
>DATMSY010000008.1:0-5345 GCA_035565135.1 Devosia sp. | reverse complement strand
CCTGGCCATAGAGATTGGTAAAAATGCGATCCTTGTCAGCGAGCATGATCAGCCGTTCCGCTTCCGCAAGTATGAAAACCAGGCAGCCACTCCGATGGCCGCGCCAATGGCGCCCAGCAAAGCTGGCGGGGCACCTGGAATGAGATAAGCAACAAGGCCTTGGGCAATGATCATGGCCATGACCACAAAGCCCACGCCCATGGCGTAGTCCTTGCCGGTCAGCTTGCCAAATTCGATCTTGCCCTCAGCCATTTAGCGTGGGTCCTTCCCGAATACCTTGCGGTATTCCTCGATCCCGCCGCGGGCCAGAGCCTCGGCCTGCTGCTGCCAGTTGTCGCGGGCAACGCGGCCCTTGAAGCTCAGCGTGTCCTCGACCTTGGCAATATCGTCGGCCGAGAGCGTGGCGACCTGGCTCCACTTGGTGATGCCGATGGCATTGAGCCGCCCCTCGAGCACCGGGCCAACGCCCGAGATCAGCTTGAGATCGTCCGGCGCGCCTTCGGGGGCCTTGAACAGCGGCGCTGTGCCGCCCTTTTCGGCCACGGGATTAACCTCAGCAGGATTGGCCTTCACCGCCTTGACGGCACGAGTCTTGGCCTTGCCGGCAGGCGTCGCGCCGTCCGCTGGCGCGGTATCGGTGGCTTTGCCGGGAGCCTTGCCACCATCAATCTTGGCAGCATCGGATTCAGCGCCGACAGCAGTCTCGCGCATGGCCTTGTTGGGCTTGCCATTGGCTTTCGCGGCAACATCGGCAGCCTTGCGCTCGCCCTCGGCCTTGGCTTCGGAGACCTTGGCCTCTTTCGGCGTACCTTTGATGGCGGGCGCGGATTCGGGAGCGACGTCCTTGGGCTTGGCAGCCGTGGTTGGCGCCTGCGCGGCCGGAGCGGGAGCAGCGGGCGCTGCAGCGTCGGCAGGCGGCGGCGGTGGCACGAACTTTTCGCGCTTGGCGCTCGGCTTTTCCAGCAGCGTCGTGCGCCCGCCTTCAGCAGCCGAATTGAGCCGCTCGATCTGGGTACCCGGCTTGATGGTGTCGCCCTTGCCGGCGTGGAAGGCGTCGATGATTTCTTCGAGCCGCTCCGGCGTCAGGTCCTCATAGGTGTCCTGGAAGATAGCCACCATGGGTGCGTTGACGCAGGTGCCCGCGCATTCCACCTCTTCCCAGCTCAGCGTGCCATCGTCATTGAGATGGTGCGGCTCGTGGTGGATCTTGCTCTTGCAGACCTCGATCAGCCCTTCGGCGCCGCGCAGCATGCAGGGCGTCGTGCCGCAGACCTGGATATGGGCCTTGGTGCCCACCGGCTGCAGCTGGAACTGGGTATAGAAGGTGGCGACTTCGAGCACGCGGATATAGGCCATGCCGAGCATGTCGGCGACCTTCTCGATGGTCGCGCGGGTAACCCAGCCGTCCTGTTCCTGAGCGCGCATGAGCAGCGGAATGACAGCAGATTGCTGGCGGCCGGCCGGGTAAAGCCCGATCTTCCACTCCGCCCATTTGGCGTTTTCAGCAGTAAAGGCGAACGATGCCGGCTGAACCGACTCGTCCGCAAGGCGACGCGCAACCATTAGCGATCAACCTCTCCGAACACGATATCGAGCGAACCCAGGATGGCCGCGACGTCGGCCAGCATGTGGCCGCGGCACAGGAAATCCATGGCCGACAAATGCGCAAAACCCGGCGCGCGGATCTTGCAGCGATAAGGCTTATTGGTGCCGTCACTGACCAGATAGACGCCGAATTCGCCCTTGGGCGCTTCGACGGCGGCATAGACCTCGCCGGCCGGCACCTTGTAGCCCTCGGTATAGAGCTTGAAGTGATGGATCAGTGCTTCCATCGACTTCTTCATCTCGCCGCGGCTGGGCGGTACGACCTTGCCGTCGAGCGAGGACACTGGGCCCTTCCCGTCTGCGGCGTTCAGCTTGTCCACGCATTGCTTCATGATGCGGGTCGACTGGCGCATCTCTTCCATGCGGATGAGATAGCGGTCGTAGCAATCGCCGTTCTTGCCGACCGGGATATCGAAATCCATCTCGGCATAGCATTCATAGGGCTGGCTCTTGCGCAGGTCCCAGGCAGCGCCCGAACCGCGCACCATCACGCCCGAAAAGCCCATATTCCAGGCATCGTCGAGATCGACCACGCCGATATCGACGTTACGCTGCTTGAAGATGCGGTTATTGGTCAAAAGGCTATCGATATCGGCAAGCGCCTTGGGGAAGGTCTCGCAGAAGGTCTCGATATCGTCGATCAGCGCCTGCGGCAGGTCCTGATGGACGCCACCGGGGCGGAAATAGGCGGCATGCATGCGAGCGCCCGAAGCGCGCTCGTAGAACACCATGAGCTTTTCGCGCTGCTCGAAGCCCCAGAGCGGCGGGGTCAGCGCGCCGACGTCCATGGCCTGGGTCGTGACGTTCATCAGGTGTGCCAGGAGGCGCCCGATTTCCGAATAGAGCACGCGGATCAGCTGGCCGCGGCGCGGCACTTCAAGGCCCAGCAGCTTCTCGACGGCCAGGGCAAAGGCATGCTCCTGGTTCATCGGCGCCACATAGTCGAGCCGGTCGAAGTAAGGCACGGCCTGCAGATAAGTCTTCTGCTCGATCAGCTTTTCGGTGCCGCGATGCAGCAAGCCGATATGGGGATCGACGCGTTCGACGATTTCGCCGTCCAGCTCCAGGATCAGGCGCAAAACGCCGTGAGCGGAGGGGTGGACCGGCCCAAAATTGATGGTGAAATTGCGGACTTCGGCTTCAACGGTCATTGCTTGGCCTTCTCGTCACCGGGCAGCACATAGTCTGTACCCTCCCAAGGCGACAGATAGTCAAAGGTGCGGAATTCCTGCATGAGCTTGACCGGCTCGTAGACGACCCGCTTGCGCTCTTCGTCATATTTGACCTGGACGAAGCCGGTTACCGGGAAGTCCTTGCGCAGCGGATGGCCGTCAAAACCATAATCGGTCAAGATGCGGCGCAGGTCGTTGTGACCGGAGAACAGCACGCCATAGAGATCGTAGGTCTCGCGTTCGAACCAGTCGGCCCCGCGGAATACGCCGGTAATGCTGGGCACGGGCGTCACATCGTCGGCGGTCAGCTTGACGCGGATGCGCTGGTTCAGATGCGGGCTCATGAAGTGATAGACAACGTCGAAGCGCTCGTCGCGCTCCGGATAGTCGACCGCCGTCACATCGGTAAAGCTGATGAACCGACATTTCGCATCGTCGCGCAGGAAAGTGGCGACCGCCACAATTGCGTCGCGCTCGATGGTCAAAGTCAGCTCGCCATAGGCGATTTCATTGGCAAGAACCGCGCTGCCCAGCGCGCCGGCGATGTGCTCGCCCAGCGCGGTCAGCGGATCAACCTCGATAACCTCATCCATGAAATGGGGTCCTAGCGTTCAATGGTGCCGGTGCGACGAATCTTCTTTTGCAGCAAGAGGATGCCGTAAAGAAGCGCTTCGGCGGTCGGGGGGCAGCCGGGAACATAGACGTCCACCGGCAGCACACGATCGCAGCCACGCACCACCGAATAGGAATAGTGGTAATAGCCGCCTCCATTGGCACAGCTGCCCATGGAGATGACGTAGCGCGGCTCGGGCATCTGGTCGTAGACCTTGCGCAGGGCCGGAGCCATCTTGTTGGTCAACGTACCGGCAACGATCAGGACGTCAGACTGGCGCGGAGAGGCGCGCGGCGCGGTGCCGAAACGCTCGATATCGTAGCGCGGCATCGACATCTGCATCATCTCGACGGCGCAGCATGCCAGGCCTGTCTGCATCCACATCAGCGAGCCCGTGCGAGCCCAATTGACGAGCTGGGAAACGGTCGAGACCAGGAATCCCTTGTCCGCCAATTCGTCCGTCACATCGGTGAAGAACGGATCATTGGCGCCGGCAGGCTTATTGGTGCGCGGGTCGATAAGCCCGGTGGGGCGCGGCGCAACCAGCGTTGCGTTCTGTTCGCTCAATCCCATTCGAGAGCCCCCTTCCGCCACTCATAGATAAACCCGACGGTCAGAACGCCGAGGAAGATCATCATCGACCAGAAGCCGAACCAGCCGACATCGCGGAAGGCCACGGCCCAGGGGAAGAGGAAAGCCACTTCCAGATCGAAGATGATGAAGAGGATCGACACCAGGTAGAAGCGAACGTCGAACTTCATGCGCGCATCATCGAACGCCTCGAAGCCGGCTTCGAAGGCGGAGACCTTTTCGGGGTCTGGGCGCTTCACGGCGACGATGAATGGCGCCACCAGCAGGGACAGTCCGATAAGACCGGCAATGCCGATGAAAATGACAATGGGCAGATAGTCGCTGAGCAAATCAGTCATGCGGCAGCCTAACACTCAAGACCGACAGGAGGGTCGGAGACGCGAGAGTTCCACGAGCAATTGGGGCAAGCGAACCAACGCGAAAGTTGATGGGCTTGGGATTAGACCTTTGGCTAGCGCGTTTCAAGGGAAAGAAAATATGAGCAGAATAATCATATATCGGTATTTCGCGATGGCGCTAATTTGCCGCCGCAATGGGCGAAAACCGCAGAAAACTTTTGCGCGAAAATACGTTCACACGCGGTTCGCACATGCCCGCCAAATGACAACAGACTGTGCACATCGACGAAACCAAACCGGCCTGAACGCTAACCGATAGTCACACGAATCGATGCCGGAAAAGCAAAACGGCGAACCACACGAAGTGGTTCGCCGAATTGGGCTTACAAGATTTCGGAAGACGGGACGCGAACGCCCCGCCCACCTTACAAATCTTAGAAGTGGTAGGAAACGCCGACGGTTGCCTTGGCAGCGTCGAAGAAGTCGTTGCCAACGGCGTCGTCGAAGTAGCCGTAACCAACCAGCTGACCACGAACGGTGACCGAGTCGGTCACAGCCAGTTCAACACCAGCGCCGAGCTGATAGACGCCCTGGTTGTCGTCGCCGACAGCGCGGTTTTCGAGGGTTTCAACACCAACACCAGCCAGTGCGTACACCAGGACCGAGTCGGTCACGATGGCGCCAACACGACCGTTGATGAAGAACTCACCGCTGTTGATGTCAGCACCGGCAGCGTTCTCACCCCAGACGTATTCTGCAGTGCCTTCGAGGCCGAGCAGGATCGGGTCAGCAACGATGAAGTTCACGCCGACGTGAGCACCGATGACGCCGTAGTTGTTGTCGTCACCCCAGAACTCACCGCCGCCCTGAACACCGGCGTAGAGACCATCCCAAGAGAAACCGGCTGCTTCATAGATCGGAGCAGGGGTGGTCGGGATGATGAGGTCGGCGGCCTGAGCACCACCAACGAGCAGCGCGGCAGCAGCCACACCGAGAGAAAGCGAACGTACAAACATATCTTGCACT
>DATMSY010000007.1:0-7265 GCA_035565135.1 Devosia sp. | reverse complement strand
GCGGTGACGACGATATGGAGTGCGGGTGTAGCTCAGGGGTAGAGCATAACCTTGCCAAGGTTAGGGTCGTGGGTTCGAATCCCATCGCCCGCTCCAAATACCAAAGTCCGGCATGGCTTTGGTGACAAAGGGTCCTTCGGGGCCCTTTTTGTTTTTCCGCGTTCAGTACTTTTCCGGCAACCGAAATCGGCGTCGATAGTTCTTCCTGCCGGCAGGACGGGAGAATGGCAAATGGTGCAGGTGCGATATGAGGTCGTCGAACACGATGGCGGCTTTGCCTATAAGGTGGGGGATGTGTTCTCCGAAACATTCCGGACACATCGGGCGGCGCTGGACGCGGCCATAGCGGCGGCCGACCGGCAACAGGCCGCCGGGCAGACCCAGGCGATCGGCTATCAGGACGAGCAAGGCCGCTGGCACGAAGAGCTGGCGCGCGGCGACGACCGGCCGCAGACCGAGGTCGAGGACGACCTGATCGAGCCCCCCAACCGGCCGCAGCGGCGCTGATTCGGCATTTTGGGCAGCGTGGTAGTCCAAGCTCGGTGTCACAGCGATCGGCGGCACCTTCGTCTCCCTCCCCTTGAGGGGAGTACTCCGGACGCATCCACCAGCGATGCCGGCAATTTGCGTGATCTCCACACATCCACCGGTCTCCCTCGGGCTCGACCCGAGGGCCACTCGTCACTCGCACCGGGTTGAGGCAGGCCCTCGGGTCAGGCCCGAGGGAGACGCGGTGGGTGGGGAGGCATAGCGGGTGTTCCAAGCGCATGACCGAGACATTGTCGGTGATAGCCATGATTTCGCGCAGCTTGTGGGTGATCAGGATCACCGTCTTGCCCTGGTTGCGCAGGGTTTCGAGCACGCGGAAGAGATCGTCGGCTTCCTTGGGGGTGAGCACGCCCGTGGGTTCGTCGAGGATCAGCGTTTCGGCGCCGCGATAAAGGGCCTTGAGGATTTCGACGCGCTGCTGCTGGCCCACCGAGATATCCTCGATGATGGCGTCGGGATCGACCTCGAGGTCGTATTCCTGCTCGAGCCGGTTGAGCTCCTTGCGGGCACGATCGAGGCTTGGCTTGAGGAAACCGGAATCCTCGGCGCCGAGCACGATGTTTTCCAGCACGGAGAAATTGTCGACCAGCATGAAATGCTGGTGCACCATGCCGATGCCGAGCGACAAAGCATGGCGGCTGTCGGTGATGGCCTGTACCTGGCCATTGACGCGGATGGTGCCGCTATCGGCGGTGTAGAAGCCATAGAGGATGGACATGAGCGTCGACTTGCCGGCGCCGTTTTCCCCCACGATGCCGTGGATGGTGCCGCGGGCGACGGATAGATCGATGTCCTTATTGGCGTGAACCGCGCCAAATCGCTTGTTGATCTGTTCAAGCTCGATCGCCCAGCCATTGGCTGGTGCCGATGCAGCGGCCGTTTCCGGCCGCTGCGGGTTCATGTGGTCCTTCTTCATCCAGCGGCGCTTAGAGCGGGCAGGTCGAGTCGGTGGTGTAGTCGTGGACCTCGATCTCGCCGGCGATGATCTTGGCCTTGTAGTCTTCGGCGGCGGCGATCATTTCGGGGGTCAGCAGGGCCTTGTTATTGTCGTCGACCGAATAGCCGACGCCGTCCTCGGCCAGGCCCATAATGGTGAGGCCGGGCTTGAAGGTGGCATCGTCAGCCGCTTCGGTGAGGGCATTCTTGACCGCATTGTCGACGCGCTTGACCATGGAGGTCAGGACCGAGCCGGGCTGCAGGTAGTTCTGGTTGCTGTCGACGCCGATGGAGAACTTGCCGGCATCCTTCATGGCCTGCAGCACGCCCAGACCCGAACCGCCAGCGGCGGCGAAGATCACGTCGGCGCCGGCATCGACGCCGGCCTTGGCCAATTCACCAGCGGTGACCGGATCGTTCCAGGCGGCGGGGGTGGTGCCGGTATAGTTTTCGATCAACTTAATGTCGGGATTGGCCGCCTTGGCGCCCTGGGCATAGCCGCAATAGAATTTGTGGATCAGGGGCACATCCATGCCGCCGACGAAGCCAACGGTGCCGGTTTCCGACTTCATGGCGGCGAGGACGCCGACCAGGTAGGAGCCGGTATGTTCGTCGAAAATGATCGACTGCACATTGGGCGCGTCGACGACGGTGTCGATCACGACGAAATTGGTGTCGGGAAATTCAGAGGCGACGGCGGTGAGCGCGGCGGTCCAGGAGAAGCCGGCCATGACGATGGGATTGGCACCCTGGCCAGCGAAGCGGCGCAGGGCCTGTTCGCGCTGGGCATCATTCTGCAATTCGAGATCGAGGAAGGAGCCGCCGGTTTCGGCCTTCCAGGCCTCGGCGCCGTTATAGGCAGCTTCGTTGAAGGACTTGTCGAACTTGCCGCCCAGATCGTAGATCACGGCCGGATCGGCCAGTGCCGCACCGGTCAGCATGGCGCTCAGCGCGACACCGCCTGCAAGGGCCTTGGTGAACATGTTGAATTTCATGAATAGTCTCCCTGTATCGCACATGAGCGAAGGCGCTTGCAGCCGACGGACAATCCCTGTGCGCTAAAAGGGATACAATCGTGCAAATGACCTGCCCGCAAGAGGGAAAAAGGCAATTTTTTCCGATTGGTCAAAATTTGGGCGCATAGTCCACAGGCTAGGCGGCGCGGGTGATTCCGCCTGCCGGACCGCGCGCCCTAGCCGGGATTGAGCAGGGAGGCGAAGAGGTCGGCCAGGTTGAGATCGGCATAAAGGACCGCCAGCACCGCGAGCGCGGCAATGGCGAACAGAGCGAGCGTATCACGGGTGGGGGCGGTCATGGCTGCAATTTGGCTGGCATTTGAGGGGCTGTGTTAGCCTCCCAGTAACCTGAAAACGCGGCTGTGATTGTGATGGTTTTGCGGCGGATCGGGGCGTGGTTAGGGATGGGTTAATCCAGCGGCAGGGGCGTAACCTCTGCCCCCATGGCGGCGCCGAAGCGTTCGAAGAAGCCATCGATGACCTTCTGGGCGGAATTGCCGATAATGGCCTTGCCCAGTTTCATGATCTGCCCGGAGGCGCCGCCTTTGGCGGTGAAGATCAGGTCGGTTTTCTGCTCGTCGGCATCGCTCAGAACGATATCGGCGGCGCCTTCGGCAAGGCCTAATAGCCCGCCCTTGCCCTTGCCGGAGAGGGTATAGCTTTTGGACGGCATGATATTGGAGAGGGTCAGCCCGCCCTTAAAGACGGGATGGATGACGCCCAGATTGACCTTGATCTCGAGATCGAGGGTTTTTTCGCCGGACCATTCGATCTTGTGACAGCCCGGAATGGCGGCCTTGAGCATGGCCGTATCGTTGAGTGCGGCCCAGACTTCGTGACGCGGCGCAGCAATGATATAGTGGCCGCCGAAATCCATTAATGCACTCCTGCTGGACGAGATGGACGGGCCGCCCCAATGTGGCCCGAATAGCCATGGAAACAAATGCTTGCTGGCATCGCGGGTCCACTCTTTACGTGCGGCTTTTTCGCACCAATATGGCCTAAATAGTTGTGTCGCATGCGTGTGGCAATTGTCATGATGCTGCGCAGGGTCAATCTATGACGGCAAGGCACGCATTCCGCCGCATCGGCGTCAGATCACGGGGAGCACATAAATGGCCAACGAAGTCACCACCGCACCGGCAGCCGCAACCGTATCGGCCATTGCCGAAAAGCCGTTGCAATATCTGGACAAGGCGGTCGGAGCGATCCGCAACCTTGGCATCTGGCCCGAACAGCAGGGCGAGCAGCCGATCACGGGCCTGCTCAGCCAGATCACCGAGCTGGACGAAACGCGCGTGGTGCTGATCGGCCGCACGCTGAGCCAGGCCAGCGCCTTCAACGAAGTGGTGCGTGAGCAGATCTCCGCCATGAAGATCGGCGAGCGCTACGAGGAAATCACCAAGGGGTTCGACTCCATCCGCGACGATGCCAAGGGCATGGTCGACCAGCTGGCCGACAACAAGCTCGACCTGCTCGAGCGCGCCTCCAATGTGTGGATGAAGGTCAGCCGGGGCGATATCGCCACCCGCTTCAACAAGATCCGCGACACCTATCTCGATGTCACCCGCGACACCAAGGACCAGATCGAGCGCGAGCAGACGATCCTGGAAGCCTATCGCGATTTCCGCGGCGCGCTGAAGCAGGCCGAAGTGATGGCGCTCGAAGTGCTGGGCACGGCCGAAAAGCGGCTCGAGGAGAAGAAGAATATCCTGCAGACCTCCTCGGCCGCCGTCGCCGCCTATGCCGGCAATGCGCCGGCCGACCGGGCGCGACTCGAAATGGACCGCGACGAAAAGTTGCGCGAGATGCAGAACGAGGAAAAGCGCTACCAGATCGCCAAGGACCTCTCGGACAACCTGACCATTTCCTACAATACCTCGGAAGTGGTGATGGCGCGGCTGATGCAGACCACCAATGCCAAGGAGCGCGTCTATCAGCAGTCGATTTCGTTCTTCTCGACCAATGAGACCGTGCTGACCGCGCTCAGCGCTTCGTTTACCGGCATGTTCGGCCTGCATGAATCGACCGAAACGCTCAATGCCATGAAGGAGGGGATGAGCAAGAGCCTCGAGACCCTCAGCGAAATCGGCGACAAGGTGCAGGAAGAAGCCGTCAAGGCCGGCTATGGCCCCACGGTGCGTGCCGATGCGGTCAAGAAGCTGGTGGATTCGGTGGTCAATTTCCAGGAAAAGAGCCGCACCATCATCAACGAGATGCGGGTGGCCTCGACCAAGAATTCGGCCGAAATCCGCGATGCCGTCGAGGATGGCAAGCGGCGCCTGGCGGCTTTGGCCGCCGACGGCAATGCCCTGCTGCTCGAAACCAAGAACTGACGAGGGCACTCGCATAGGTGAGCGCAAACCATGAGTGACGTGACAGCGAAGCCCGCTGCGCCCCTCGATGAAGTCATGCTGGCGATGGATGTGGTGGATACACTGCGCCATCGCCAGGACCTGGCCACGCGCGAGCTCGACGGGGTCGCGCGCGAGGCGCAGCTGATCGACAAGCTGCGTGAAATCTATCACCAGCAGGGCATCGAAGTGCCCGACCATATCCTGAAAGAAGGTGTGGCGGCGCTGGCCGAGAGCCGGTTCGCCTATGACCCGCCCAAGCCCGGCTTCGGCACCACGCTGGCCAAGCTCTATGTGAGCCGCAAGAAATGGGGCAAGCCGGCCATGGCCGTGCTGCTGGCCCTGGTGGTGCTGGGGATCGGTTATTTCGGCGTGTGGCGGCCCTATCAGGCCGGGCAGGTCGAGCAGGCCCGGGTGGAACTGGCCGAAGGCCTGCCGGCGCAGATGGACGGCCTCTACCAGACGATTTTCGAAGAAACCAAGGTGCAGACCGCCGTGGTGCAGGCCGAGGCGCTGCGCAGCCGGGGCAAGGCCTTTGCGGCCGAAGGCAATCGGGCTGGCGCCGAGCAGGCGGTGACCGATCTCACCGCGCTGCGCGACAAGCTGCGCCAGCAATATACGCTGCGCATCGTCAACCGGCCCGATGTGCAATCGGGCTTCTGGACCTTTCCCGAGGTCAATACCGACGCGACCAATTACTATGTCGTGGTGGAAGCGATCGACCCATCCGGCAATGTGCTGAGCCTGCCCGTTCTCAACGAGGAAACCGGGCAGACCGAGACGGTCAATATCTGGGGCGTGCGCGTGCCGGAGGTTGTCTACAATGCGGTGGCCGCCGACAAGCGCGACGACGGCATCATCCAGGCCAATGAAGTTGGCCGCAAGGCAGATGGTTTTCTCGAGGTGGAATATAACATGCCCGTTCTCGGCGGCGCGGTGACCCAGTGGTGACGCAATGAGCCTGCGCGGACCCGAAGCCCTGGCCTCGCTGGACGAGGCAATGCGCGACATCCGTCGCGAAGAGGACGAGATTTCCAAACGCCTGGCCCGCTCGGGCGAGCGAATGAGCAAAATCCGCGAAAGCGAGGCGGAACTCTTCCGCCAGCTTGCCCAGCTCCGGCTCGACCCCGACGTGCAGGGCCAACTCGACGGCCGGATTTCGGCGGCCGAGGCCAAGGCCCGCGACATGCTCAAGAGCCATGCGCAGGATTTGAGCAAGGCCGAACAGGCGGCGGCCGATATCGATGCGGCGCTGGCCCGGCTGACGAGCGAACGCGCCGGGGCGCTCAAGGAGCTGGAAGGCCACCAGGCCGAGCTCAAGGCGCTGGGCGACAGGCTAGCCTCGACCATTGCCAAGGAGCCCTCCTTCGCGGCCAAGCGGCAGGCGGCGCAGGAACTGACCGATATCGCCAACCAATCCATGCGCAAGACCGAGCAGGCCGAGACCGACCGCGAGGAAAAGGGCAAGCCCTATCGCGACGATCCGCTGTTCATGTATCTGTGGGAGGCGGGTTACGGCACGGCCAATTACCGCGCCAACAATCTCATCCGCTATTTCGATAGCCTGGTCGCCAATCTGGTGGGCTTTGCCAAGGCACGGCCGAATTTTGCCATGCTGAACGAAATTCCGCTGCGGCTGCGCGAGCATGCCGAGCGGCAGATCGAGGGCGCCAAGGCGGCCGAGGCGGAACTGGAAACGCTGCAGACCGAGGCGATCGACGCTGCCGGCGGCAAGCCGATCCGCGCGGCGCTGACCGCAGCGCAGCAGCGCATCGATGCGCTGGACGCCGAAATCGTCGCCACCGAAGACCAGCGCGACCAGACCACCCAGACGCTGGGCGTTCTGGCCGAGGGGAATAATCCGGCCTTTGCCAGTGCCCTGGCAGAGCTGGCCAATGCCCTGGCGCGCGAGGATATCCAGACGCTGCTGGCCGAGGCGCGGCGCACCCGCACGGGCCAGGACGATACGATCGTCGCCCAGATCGACGATGCAAGGGCGCGGGCCAAGGACGAGGAAGACGAAACCCGCGACCAGAAGGAGCGGCTCAAGACGCTGGCGGCGCGGCGGCGGGAGCTGGAAGACATCCAGTGGGAATTCAAGAAGCAGCGGTTCGACGATCCGCGCTCGACTTTCCGCGAAGACCGGCTGGTGGGGGACCTGCTCAACGACTTCTTGCGCGGCGGGATTTCGGCCGCATCCTATTGGGACCAGTGGCGGCGCAGCCAGAACTGGAGCGGGTCGGCCGATTGGGGTGGGGGCTTGGGCCTGCCCGATAATGGCCGGCAACGCGCCAGCACGCCCTGGCCGCAGGGTGGCGGCGGTTTTCAGTGGCCGGATAACAGCTTTGGCGGCGGCAATAGCAATAGCGGCAAGAGCAAGGGCGGCGGCGGCTTTGGTGGCGGCTGGGGC
>DATMSY010000006.1:0-15654 GCA_035565135.1 Devosia sp. | reverse complement strand
GATTGCTGGATATAGGCCCGCGTCTTGGGCGTCGTTGTCGCATTGGCATGCAGCTTCACATCCATGGCGTCCGCTCCCTGAGATAGCGAACTCCAGTCTCAACACCGGAACTGTCTTGCCAATCCGGCGAACTACTACACGAAGGCCGGAATCCAGGTCCGTGGCAATCCGCATACGTCCAGCGCCAGGATGGCCTTCAGCATGGATTCCGGCCTTCGCCGGAATGACACCGCGTTCTTGAATGCGTGTGGAGTAAAACGCTGCCCCTCAAGGGGGAGGGATTGGATCGCGGCTCTCCCCTACCCCCGCAACACCACCTTACCCTTGCGGCCCGGCTCATCACTGGCCTTCACCGCCTCGGCAATCTGCTCGAGATCAAACACGCCATCGACCGGCAGGTCCAATTCCCCCTTGGCCGCCAGCGTCACCAGCTCGCCCAGCATGCGCCCGATATCGGCCGCCGGCAGATTGGGTTTCATGCCCCAGAAACCACGCACCTTCATCTGCCGGAACAGGAGCGAGCCCGGCGTGATCCGTAGCGGCCGCCCCGTCATGGCGCCGAAATTGACCAGCTCGCTGCCATCCGCCATCACCTCGAACAGGTGCTCGGGACCATCGCCACCCAGCGAATCCAGCCCGCGCACGATATCAGCCCCGCCCGTCACCGCCTTGACCCGCGCCTGCCAGCCTTCCGAGGTCGACACCACATTGCCGATCCCCAGAGCCGCCAGCTCCGCCACCGTCTCCTCGCGCCGCACCAGGCTCACCACATGCACGCCCTGCTCAGCCGCAAACCGCGCCACAAGCTTGCCCACCGCGCCATTGCCCGCATTCTGCACCATCCATTGCCCGGGCTGGATGCCCAGATCGGCAATGATCATCTTGGCACTGAGCGGCATCGACACCAGTTGGCACGCCGTTTCGTCGCTCACCCCATCGGGCACCGGCACGACCCGCGCCGCCTCGACCAGATAATAGTCCGCCCAGGTCTGGCTCGCCCCGCCAGCCACGCGCTGCCCGACCGTAAGATTGCTGACGCCCTCGCCCAGCGCCTCGACCACGCCGACAGCTTCGGTGCCGCCCACCCAGGGCAGCGGCGGCTTGACGCCATAAAGCCCCGCCACGGTCATCAGATCGTGATTATGGATCGGCGACAGGCTCATGCGCACCAGCGCCTGTCCGGCGCCCGGCACCGGCTTGTCCCGCTGCCCAAGTTTGAGCACCTGCTCGGGCACACCATATTTCTCGAACACCACGCTACGCATCGGCAAAACCTCGTCTCTCATTGAAGGCCTCAAGATAGGCCGCCAAACTGAAGCGACATTGGCACAGAGCAACACATCGCGCCACGCGACTTGATCGCCGCCCGCACATGGCCTAAATCCTGACCAAGAAATTCAAGATATACGAGGACCCACCATGTCCAGCCTCACCGATGCCCGCACTCCGCTCCGCGTGCGGCACGAAACCCGCATGCGCCTGCTCGACGTGATCGGGATCACCGACATCACCCCGCTGATGCGCCGCATCACCCTCAAGGGCGATCTCGAAGGCTTCGCCTCGCTTGGCCATGCCGATCACATCAAGGCCTTCTTCTTTCCCACCGGCGTCGAGCCCATGCTGGTGCCGATCGGTCCCGATGGCCTGCAATTCCCCGCCGGCCAGAAACCAGAAATGCGCGACTATACCCCGCGTTCTTTCGACACCGCCGCCGGCACGCTGGTTCTCGATTTCGTACTGCATGGCGATGGCCCTGCCTCCGGCTGGGCCGCCCGCGTCGCTATCGGCGACAAGCTGGTCATCGGCGGCCCGCGCGGCTCGCTGGTCGTCCCCGACGCCTTCGACTGGTACCTGCTGGCCGGCGACGAAACCGCCCTCCCTGCCCTGGGCCGCCGTATCGAGGAACTGCCCGCCGGCGCCAAAATCGTCGCTGTCATCGAGGTCGACAACGCCGCCGAGGAACAGCATTTCGAAACCGAAGCCGACCTCGTCCTGCATTACGTGCACCGCAACGGCCAGCCCGCCGGCACCACGAGCCTCATCTTCGACACCATCGCTGACATCGAATTCCCGCCCGGCGACGCCTATACCTATATCGCCGGCGAAAGTGCCATGAGCAAAGCCGTCCGCGCCCATCTTACCGAACACCGCCACTTCAACCCCGAATGGGTCAAAGCCGCCGGCTATTGGCTGCTCGGCACCGCCGACGCCCACGAACCGCATTGAGGCGGCAATGTTTACTCTGGACGCCTTCAAGAATGCGGTGTCATCCCGGCGAAGGCCGGGATCCATGCTGTGAAGCCAGTGGTTGTGGGCAGATACGGACATGGATTCCGGCCTTCGCCGGAATGACGCTGTGGGTGGTGTGAGGTCCGAGTGAACACTGCCCCTTGAGGCCGCCGCTACAAAATCACCCGCTCACACAGCACCATGATCGCCGCCCGCAGCGCCGCCTCATCGCGATAGCTCCGCCCGATCCCCGACGCCGCCGCAATCACCAGCCGCGCCAGCTCGCGCGGCCCCTCGATCCCCGCCGCGTCCAGCGCGGCGGTAATCTTGTCCTCCACCGCCTGGTCCAGCGCCCGGTAATGCGCCGGCTGCCGCGCCTGCTCGGTATAAATCTCGTCGGCATGGGGCGAACCATCCAGCAGACCCAGCATCAGCCCATATTTATCCGCCAGCGCCCGCCCGATCCGTGCTGCCACCGGCCCCTCGCTCGACAGGCCCCCATCGATGGCGCGATGGATATCGCCCACCATGGTCTCGACAAGGGCGTTGAACACCGCATCCTTGTCGGCAAACTGGGCATAAAGCGTCGGCTTGGCCACATGCGCCTCTCGCGCAATGGCCTCCATCGTGGTGCCCCGCAACCCATTGCGCAGAAACAAATCCCGCGCCGCCGCCAGCATGCGCTGCCGCTTTTCGGCGCTGCGATCAGGGGAGGAAACGCTCATTTGACGGCCTGCACTTGAACGAATTGAACGATTATCATATATATCGTTCAATTCTACTGGAGAAGATCAATGTCCGACCGCGTCCTTCTGACTGGCATATCCGGATTTCTGGGCGGCCATATCGCCCTGCAATTGCTCGCCGCCGGCTACAGAGTGCGCGGCAGCGTGCGCAGTCTAGCCAAGGCCGACAAGGTGCGCCAGACGCTGTCCAAGGCCGGCGCCGATATCACCAATCTCGAATTCGTCGCGCTCGACCTGCTCAAGGACGATGGCTGGGACGCGGCCATGGAAGATTGCCGCTACCTGCTGCACACCGCCTCCCCCTTCGTGCTGCGCACGCCGAAAGACCCCAACGAGCTGATCCGCCCCGCCGTCGAGGGCACGCGCCGCGCCATCTCGGCAGCGCTCGCCGCCAATGTCGAGCGCATCGTGCTCACCTCCTCCATCGCCGCCATGCAATATGGCCACGACAATTACGAGCGCCTGCTGACCGAAGCCGATTGGACCAATCTCGACAGCCCCAATACCCCCGCCTATCCCCGCTCCAAAACCCTGGCCGAGCGCAAGGCCTGGGCCCTGGTCGATGCCGCCGGCCGCCACGATGACCTGGCCGTCATCAACCCCGCCGCCATCCTGGGCCCCCTGCTCGACGAAGACCCCGGCACCTCAGCCACCATGGTGCGGCTCCTGCTCGACGGCAAATTACCCGCCGTGCCAGCCATTTCCATCGCCATTGTCGATGTGCGCGACGTCGCCGCCCTCCACCTCGCCGCCATGACCGATCCCGCCGCCGGCGGCCAGCGCTGCATCGCCGCCGTCGACACCGTCTCCATGGCCCAGCTCGGCCAATTCCTCAAACCCGCCTTCCCCGGCCGCCGCATCCCCACCCGCACCCTGCCCGATTGGCTGGTGCGCATTGTCGGCCTCTTCAACCGCGACATCGGCGACAATGCCGTCGAACTGGGCACCCCCAAACGCTTCAACGCCCACCGCGCCCTCACTCGCCTCGGCCGCCCCCTGATCCCCACAAGAGAAGCCGCCATCGCCACCGGCAAAAGCCTCGTGGAACACGGCCTGGTTTAGCCATGCCCCCTTGCCCTTCGCGCCAATATTGTCCATATCAACGAGGGTCGGAACGGGGCTGTAGCTCAGTTGGGAGAGCGCGTCGTTCGCAATGACGAGGTCAGCGGTTCGATCCCGCTCAGCTCCACCATTCCGACAACCTATATGCTACAACTGCACGTTAGGCAGCTAGCGCCTCGATGTACTGGTCTCTCGCTGACCAGAACATGGGCTTGATGTTATACGCCGTGAAAGCGTCAAGCATGTTGGGTACCACTTTGCGCTCGTCATTGACCACCGCATAGAGCTGCGCGCCTTCGGGCCTGGCGTTTCTCGTGTCTGTCCAAGCGAAGATCGCAGATTGGACCCGATCTTTGGTTGGGTTGGCAATCGTTTTCAATAGCCGCTCAGGTGCGTTCCTGGACTTCGGGATCACGGCTTCAAACACGTGATCAAAACCGGTCATGCCCGAAAACTTCGCCTGCGGTGTATATCGGATGTCGTTTGCATCAAGCCAACCATACACGTCCTCCACAAACATGCTGACCACGTTGGCTTGCGCGAGCATGAACATATCGCTGACTGCCAACATCGATTGAAGCAGAGCATGTTTCTTCGACGCAAAATCCGCGTCACTAGCAGTTACCTGCAACGAGTTACCGACGCGTTGAACACCAAAGCCGGCCAGAGTGGAGCCTAACAGCGCCTTGCGCTTGGGACTACCATCAACGTCACATCCGGCATCGGCTAGATCGCTGATTGCATATCCATCGTCAGTAATCGTGATCCCATCATCAGTACGCCGTGCATATATCTGGATCATATCATTGTGGTGATCGATGAAAGGCGTCGTGATCTCGTGCCAACCATGAGTGAGCTCGCGAACCTGCGTTTTGTCGCGAAGCCACGAAACATAGTCACTGACAAGATCTGGAATAAGCTTCATGGCGTCAACAGGTCTTTCTGGATGACGGGCGGCCGAGTTACGTTGAAATACGCCAAAAAATCTGAACAAGTTGTCCGGAGGTCGGAAAGGTCGCTAAAGGCACCAGGGGGCACTGGAAATGCCCATTTATCCGCATAACCTTCACGGTATAGATGCAGGTGTGGGCATGGCAACTCTTCACCGTCGGGATTTCGATGAGGGGCGCCGTTCAGATCGAGCCTCGCAAGGATTACAGCTGATCGCGCCCGTCCGTTGAACGTGCATTTGTTCAAGGCAATGCTTCGACGATTGATATCCACATTGAAGAACTCTCGCTCATCCGCGGTAACCAGCTTGAGCGTCAGGTGTTCGCCCGTAGCTGGAAAAGCGTGTACTTCGTCGGACGCCGAATGCTTTTCGACACTAAGAAGCTCATCCGCCTCCACCTGCGAGAGATTATCCACGACGCCCCCAAATCGTTCAATATGCCCAATAGTGTACTAGAGAAAAGAAACCGCAAAACTAACGCCCCTCAAAGCGCCAGGGATCGCCTTCGGATCAAGAACAAACAATGAGCTTAGTCCGTGGGGATGGGCAACGCCGTTGTGAGTGGCATCGCCTCTGGCTTCTGCGCCCGAAGCCGCCCCGTCTTAGGCTAAGAAAGCTTCGCCCCCTTCCCCGCCGCAAACCCCGCCAGCACCCGCACCCAGGCCCGTATCCCCCGGTGAAAGCTCTCCAGATCATATTTCTCATTGGGTGAATGGATCGCGTCGTCCACCTGGGCGAAGCCGATGAGCAGGGTGTCCAGGCCCAAAATCTTCTTGAAATCGCCCGCCACCGGGATCGAGCCGCCTGAGCCGGTGATCACGGCCGGCTTGTTCCATTCGTCCGAGAGGGCCGTCAGCGCCTGCTGCAGATAGACGCCATCGGCCGGCACGGTGATGGCGGGCGAGCCGCCATGGGGGGTGAACTTGACCGAGCAATCGGCGGGCGCGCGCTCTTCTACATGCTTGCGGAAGGCGGCGCGGATTTTGGCCGGGTCCATGCCCGAGACCAGGCGGAACGAAATCTTGGCGCTGGCCTTGGCGGGGATGACGGTCTTGAAGCCGTCCCCGGTATAGCCCCCGATCATGCCGTTGATTTCGCAGGTCGGGCGCGACCACAGCATTTCGAGCACGCTGCGGTTCTGTTCGCCCGCCTTGAGCGAGAGGCCCGCCTCCCCAAGAAAGGCCTTTTCGTCAAAGCCCAGCCCGTCCCATTGCGCCCGTAGCTCGGGGGAAATCTCGGCCACATCGTCATAAAAGCCCGGCAGCGTCACGCTGCCGTCGGGGGCGCGCAGGCTCGCGATGATTTCGGCCAGCACCTGATTGGGATTGCGCGCCGCATTGCCGAACATGCCCGAATGCAGGTCCTTGTTGGCGCAGGTGATTTCCACCTCGTCGGCCACCAGCCCCCGCAGCATGGTGGTGATCGAGGGCGTCTGGCGGTCCCACATATCGGTGTCGCAGACCAGCGCGATATCGGCCGCGCCCAGCTCGGCTTTGTTGGCTTCCATGAAGGGCGGCAGGTTCTTGCCGCCGCTTTCCTCCTCGCCTTCCAGCATCAGCGAAACCCGCACCGGCAGGCTCCCCGTCACCGCCTTCCAGGCGCGGCAGGCTTCGATAAAGGTCATCATCTGGCCCTTGTCGTCCGAAGCGCCGCGCGCCACGATGATCTTGCGGCCCTGCGCATCGTCCTTGAGCACCGGCTCGAACGGATCGGTATGCCAGAGGTTCAGCGGATCGACCGGCTGCACGTCGTAATGGGCGTAAAACAGCACATGCGGGCCCTCCGTCGCCGGCCCGTGCGCCACCACCACCGGATGCCCCGGCGTCGTCCGCGCCGCCGCGTCAAAGCCCAGCCCGCTCAATTCCGCCACGATCCAGTCGGCCGCCCGCTGGCATTCGGCGGCGAAGGCGGGATCGGTCGAGATCGATTTGATGCGCAGCAGCGCCTTGAGCCGTTCCAGGCTCGCATCGAGCCCGGCATCGACCTGGGCGAGAACGGCATCGAGATTGGCGGTGGTCATGGCGATTTTCCAATGGAACAGATTCGGCGCCGACCATGGCGCAGCCGCCCCGCCGCTGTCCACCCTCATCGCAGCCCCCGCTATTGTACTACTAATGAGCGCCGACTAGTTTGGGAGCCTGGTTGGGAGAGCAATGGCGTGACAGACAGCAATGCAACAGTGGCAAGGCATTCGGGCGAACTGATCGCCGCGCTCTCCGGCCGCCGGCCATCGCGCAATCTGCATTCCGATGTAATGTGGCGGCTGGGTCTGGCCATCGTTTCGGGCCGCTATCCCGAAGGTACTATCCTGCCCGCCGATAGCGAGCTGCTGGCCGAATTCGGTGTCTCCCGTACGGTTTTGCGCGAAGCACTCAAGAGCCTGGCCGCCAAGGGCATGATCGAGGCCCGTGCCCGCATCGGCACCCGCGTCTTGCCGCGCGGCCGCTGGAACCTGTTCGATAGCGACGTGCTCGCCTGGCATTTCGAGCTGGGCCCCGATGTCACCTTCCTGCGCAGCCTTGCCGAAGTGCGCATCGGCATCGAGATCGAGGCGGCCGCCCTCGCCGCCGAGCGCCGCAGCCCGGCCCAGGCCGCCGAATTGCTCGATCTGGCCGACCAACTGGGCACGGCCGAAACGCCCGAGGAATTTGCCCGCTACGACCTGGCTTTCCACCGCGCCGTGGCTTTGGTCTCGGCCAATCCCTTCATGGCCTCGATCTCGGCTTTGGTGGAACTGGCGCTCACCGCTTCCTTCACCATCAGCTCGCCCATCATGGTGCCCGGCGCGCTCGAGGCCGCCGTGCTCTCGCATCGCCGCATTGCCGAGGCCATCGAAGCGGGCAGGCCGCAAGAGGCACGCGATGCGATGAAGGCGGTGATTACGGAAGGCTTTACGCGGGCAGCCGAACGGCTGGAGGCTGGGGATACAGCCTCCTAAAGCGCCGCCCGATAAATCCCCAGAATCTCCTCACGCGAAATCTCGCGCGGATTAAAATCCAGCAGCCGCCGGATCGCAAAAGCCTCGTCGGCCATCGCCGCCAGATCGCCCTCGCCAACGCCCAGCGCACCCAGCCGCATTTCCACGCCCAGATCCGCACACCAGCCATAGGCACTGGCCCTGAGATCACCCCCATCCAGTCCCAACCGGCTGGCAATATCGCCCGCCTTGACCGGATCGGCCGGCGCATTGAAGGCCAGCGTATGCGGAAAGATCACCGCATTGGCCAGGCCATGGGCAATTCCGTGCCGCGTTCCCAGCGGATAGGACACGGCATGCCCCGCCGTCGTATTGACCGGCCCCAGGCAAAACCCGCCATAGAGCGAGGCCAAGGCCAGCCCGGACCGCGCCTCGCCGTCGCTGCCATCGGCCACCGCCCGCGGCAAAAACTTGCCGACCAGCGCAATGCCCTCGCGCGCATACATATCGATGATCGGATGGGCGCGCTTGGACGTATAGGCCTCAACGCAATGGGCCAGCGCATCCACCCCCGTCGCCGCCGTCACCGCCGGGGGTACCGACATGGTCAGGTCCGGATCGATAATGGCGAGGTCCGCCAGCATATGCAGCGATTCCACCGCCAGCTTGTTGAGCGTTTGGGGATCAGTCACCAGCGCCCGCGTGCCCGCCTCGCTGCCCGTTCCGGCCGTGGTGGGAATCTGCACCAATAACGCCGAGCGCGGCGCCGCCTTGTTTGGCCCCACCAGCTCGTGGAACGAGCGTGTATCGTTGGCCATCACGGCGGCCAGCTTGGCAATGTCCATGGCGCTACCGCCACCAAACCCGACGATCAGCTGCGCACCAACCTCGCGCGCCACGGCCACGAGCTTCAGCAAATTGGGCAGATCCGGCTCGGGCTTGACCTCGGCAAACACCGATACCTCACCCGGCAGCCCCAGCAGCTCCACCCGCGCCGCATTGAACGCATCGGACACGACCAGCGTGCGCGTCACGCCATGGCTCGCTGCCCATTCCCCGACGAATCCCGCCTTGCCGGCGCCGAATTCGATGCGGCTGGGCCGCGTAATGGTCAGCGGCCGCGACCAGGACAGCGCGGCAGCAGGCGCCGCATGCGATGCCGCGATAGAAGATAAAGGCGCGGCCATCACTTGGCTCCCTTGGGGTTGAGTGCGTCATTGAGCCCATCGCCCACGAAACTGAAGGCGACGGTGATGATGGCCAGCGTCGCCGCCGGCGCCGCCAGCAGATGCGGATATTGCTGCCAGGTACGCAGGCCATCCGAAATCATCAGGCCCCAGCTCGGGGTCGGCGGCTGCACACCGATGCCCAGGAACGAGAAAGCGCTTTCCATGGTCATGGCGCCACCCAGTCCCGCGCTCACCGCCACGATCAGCGGCCCGATGGCATTGGGAATGACATAACGCGAGATGATGCGGCTATTGGGCAGGCCCAGGGCGCGCGCCGCCAGCACATAGGGCCGCTGGCGGATCGACATGACCTGCGCCCGCACCAGCCGCGCATAAGGCGGCCACATGACCAGAGCAATGGAGCCGAACACCAGGGTAAAATCGATGATCGAGGTCGAGCGGAAAAACGAATTCCCCGTCGCCGCATACATCCCATCGAGCCAGCGCGCCAAAGGCGGCTTGAGCGAGGTATTGACCACGATGACCAGCAGCAGATTGGGCACCGACATGAAGAGGTCGGTGACCCACATGATCGCGCTATCGACCAGTCCGCCGAAATAGCCGGCCAGTGCCCCCAGCAGCGCCCCGATCACCACCGAAATGGCCGTCACCACAATGGCGACGATCAACGCCGTGCGCGAGCCGAAGATGATGCGGCTGAACACATCGCGGCCCAGCTCGTCCGTGCCCAGCCAATGCGCCCAGGAGGGCGGCGCATTGCGCACCTGCAGGTCCTGGCTCAGAAAATCATAGGGCGTGAGATACGGCCCGGCGATCGCCATCACCAGAAAGAGGCCAATAATGACCAGGCCCGCCATGGCGATCTTGTTAGCGCGCAGCCGCGCCCAGGCATCGCCCCAAAGGCTCGCCTGTTCCTCGGCGGGCAATACGGCGCTGTTCGTTGCGGCGGAAAGGGGTTCGGTGCTCATCACGACCTCTTGGCGGCGGCGCGCGGATCGAGCAGCGGATAGGCCAGATCGACGAGCAGATTGGACACCATCACCATGATCGAGGCGATCAGGGTCACGGCGAGAATGATGGGGTAATCGGAATTCAGCAGCGACTGGATGGTCAGCCGTCCCAATCCCGGCAAGCCGAACACCAGTTCGACAAACACCGCGCCATTGATCAGCGTGATCATGATCAGGCCCAATTGGGTCACCACCGGCGTCAGCACCGGGCGCAGGATATGGCGGAAGATAATTCTGTGCGCCGGCAGGCCCTTGGCCCGGGCGGTCCGCACGAAATCCTCGCTCAGCACATCGATCACCGCGGCACGCGTCTGCCGGATGATCAGCGCAATGGGCTGGAAGGAAATGACGATGAGCGGCAAGATGATGCGCGCATCGAACAGCCCGCCCCAGCCATAGGAAATATTGGCCTGCGGAAACAGCACCAGCAGCAGCACCATGAGCAGCGGCCCCGCCACATAGGCCGGAATGGCCCAGAAAAACAGCGCCGCGCCCAGGATGATGTAATCGAGCGTCGTGTTCTGCCGCAAAGCCGCCAGCACGCCGAGCGGAATGGCGACAATGGCGGTAATGATGATGGCCGTAAGCCCGATCTGCATCGAGACCGGCGCCGCCGCCGAAATCGAGCGCCAGACCGAACGGCCCGACAGCAGCGAATTGCCGAAATTGCCGTGCAGCACGTTCCAGATATAATTCCAGAACTGCATGAGGAAGGGCTGGTTGAGGCCTGCCTGTTCGCGGATCGCCTCGATGCGGGCGGGGTCGAACGCCACATCGCCCGGCTGGCGCAGGAAGATCAGCTTGATCGGATCTCCGGCCCCGAAGAACGCCAGCGCATAGACGCCCAGCAACACCAGGAAAACGGCGGGAATCCAGAGCAGCAGGCGCCGCAGAATATAGACGAGCATGGCCAGCCTCATGAAGGGTTCGGCTGCGGAACAGAAACTGTCCCGCAGCCAGGATCGTTCAGATCAGACGATGGTCACGTCCCATGGATTGACCACCTGCCAATCAAGGTTCTTGTCCATATTGGTGACGCTGGGCAGCGCCCAACGCGACATGGTCTCGTAATACCAGGGCAGATACCCCCAATCGTCGCGGAACAGTTTCTGGGCCGCCCGCGCCTTCTCGTCACGCTGCGGATCATCGACCGGCAGCAGCGCTGCCTCGTCGAGCAGCTTGTCGATTTCGGGGTTGGAATAGCCATTCATCTTACCCGAGGCGATGCCGCCGCCGGTCTTGATGCCACCGGCGAGAAACGCCACGGCGTCCGGCACGCGGGTGCCGATATCGTCGCGGAAGATATGCACATCGGCCGGGGCGAAATTGTCCTGGCGTTCCAGCAATTCCACGGCCGAAACCCCCAGATTCTGCCGCCATTGCTCGACGATGAACTGCGCCGCCGCCTTCTGGGCGGGCGAACCGATACCTACCATCACCAGCCGCGGCAGACTCTCTGCCCCGCCATAGCTGGACGCCGCCAGCAATTCCTTGGCCTTGGCCGGATCATAGGGATAGGGCTCGAAATCGGGATCGACGCCCGGCACCGCCACCAGCAGCTGTTCGGCCTGCTTGTGCGGGCCATTGGGGAACGAAGCCTGCATCATGCCATTGCGATCGACCGCCATGATGAAGGCCTGGCGCACATTGGCGTCGTTGAACGGCTCGGAATTGACGTTGAACCAGAAATGCTGCCCGGTCGGGATCGAGGGGCCAGAGGAAAATTCGGTGCCCAGATCATCGATCACCGTCGAGGTCACCAATTCGGTATGCGCCTGGAATTCGCCCTGGCGCAGCAGCGTCGTGGCGGTCACCGGGTCTTCCACCGAGCGGATTTCGACGCGGGTCAGCTTGGGCGCCTTGCCGAAGAAATTCTCATTGGGCTCGAAGGCCAGGAACCCGTCATCAAGGTTCATCTCGACCAGCTTGAACGGCCCGGACGTGACCCCGCCCATATCGGGCGCGAACCATTCCAGCACTTCCTCGCCATTCTCGTCGCGCGCTTCGGAGGGTTTCAGCACCGGCACCAGTTCATTGGCGATGCGCATGAAAAAGATCGGATCGGCCGCTTTGAGCGTCACTACCAGCGTCTCGTCATCCTGCGCGACAATGCCCGGCATGTCCTTGGCCGTGCCGCCAGTGACCTCGTCATAGCCGACAACGCCCGCCAGCACCTGATTGATCCGCACATGCCGGCTCGAGGGCATGGCGGCCACTTCCCAGCTGCCCTTGAGATCGCTCGCGGTGATCTTGGAGCCATCCGAGAAAGTCGCAGCCGGATCGACCTTGAAGGTCCATACCGTCATATCCGCATTGGGCTCCCAGCTGGTCACCACATAGGGATGCAGCGCGCCTTCGGAGTCGAAATACATCGGCGTCGCCCACCAGAACGATTGCCAGCGCAGCACGCGCCCGCCACCGCGCAGCGGCGACCAATCCATGTCGAACCCGCCATTGGCAATTCTGAGCACCTGCTCCTGCGCAAAGGCCGGATTGGACAAGAGGCTCGCTATGCCAACGCCTGCCACCAGGCCCGCCCCTCCCTTCAGCACGGCACGACGATTCATGCCGCCCAGCGGCAGTTTCTCACGGGACATTGATACCCTCCCTGGCATCTCTTGTTATGAGCTGGCCGGATCATGTCACAAATTGACAACATGTCAACTGAGACTAAAAATCTTTCCGAAGGCGCCGCAGGAGATATGCTTCTAGGCAATAATTTCGTTGTATTATCAATAAGATAACAAAATACCGCCGGCAAAACTACGCCAAAATAACTACTTTACAACTCGTCTTATGTGGGCCAGTTTGCCGCCAAAGCTAGGGATCATGAAGGAAAGAGACATGTCCGAGACCGTCACGCTCACCACCGATGGCGCCCTGCGCAATGTTGCGGGCGACGCCGTGCGACAGGAAGGCTTCCTGCCCTCCCATGTGCAGCAGACCCATGCCTCCTTCCTGCTGCAGCTGACCAATGGCGATTTGGGCTGCGTCTGGTTCGCCGGCACCGAGGAAGGCAAGCCCGACGTCTCGATCTATTTCTCGCGCCTGCCCAAGGGGTCCGATCAATGGACATCAGAGGAAAAGCTCTCCGACGACCCCACTCGCAGCGAGCAGAATCCGGTCCTGTTCGAAGCCCCCAATGGCAATCTCTGGCTGCTCTACACCTCCCAGGATTTCGGCAATCAGGACACCTCCATCGTCCGCCGCCGCATCTCGAAAGATGGCGGCAAGAGCTGGGGGCCCATCGAAACCCCGTTCGATGAAACCGGCCTCTTCATCCGCAATCCGGTCGTCGTCCTCGCCAATGGCGATTGGCTCCTGCCCGTCTTCCATTGCAATCCGGTGCCGGGCGAAAAATGGCATGGCCACAACGACACGAGCGGCGTCAAGATTTCGACCGACCAGGGCCAGACCTGGACCGAATATGCCGTGCCCGACAGCGTGGGCGCCGTGCATATGAACATTGTCGACCTCAAGAACGGCAGCCTGATCGCGCTCTATCGCAGCCGCTATGCCGACGCCATCTATGCCAGTCATTCCACCGACAACGGCCGCACCTGGAGCAAGCCGGAACCCACCGACTTGCCCAACAACAATTCCTCCATCCAGGCCCGCGCCCTGGCCGATGGCACTCTGGCCCTGGTCTATAACGAGATCAGCGCCAAGGATTCCACCGACCGCCGCGCCGGCCTTTATGACGGCATCGACGACGGCAAGCCGCCGGTCGGCGAAAAATCAGCCGAAACCCAAAACCTGCGCCGCGCCGTCTGGGGCACGCCCCGTTCGCCCATGACCATTGCCCTCTCCAGCGACGGCGGCAAAACCTGGCCCATCCGCCGCAACATCGAGGTTAGCTCCGGCTCGGCCCTCAGCAACGACACCTCGGGCAAGGAACATCGCAACCGCGAACTCTCCTACCCCACCGTCACCGAACTCGCCGACGGCCGCATCGGGGTCGCCTACACCTTCTACCGCCGCGCCATAAAATTCGTCCGCTTCCCCCGCTCCTGGATTTCGGCGGCGTAACCGGCAAACGCGATCTGGGAGGACTATACATGTGCCCGGCCTCACCTCGCCCCTCAGGGGAGAGGTCGACGGCGAAGCCGGCGGGTGAGGGGTGCGATGCTTCCACATTCGCTATTGTCTCAGCATCGCACCCCTCACCCTAACCCTCTCCCCTGAGGGGAGAGGGGACGATGGAGCCTCGGCATCGTGGCTCTCCCAGCCACCAGGTGACAAAAAGAATGCCCCGCCGCATGCTGATCAAGACCCCGCTGGCCCTCATGTTGGCGGCTGCCTTCCTGATTCAGTTCACCGTGCCGCTCACCCGCGTCGCCACCACGTACAAAGCGCTGGCCCTCGGCCTCGATCCCAATCTCGCCGGCGTGCTCGCCGCCGCTTTCGCCATCCTGCCGCTATTCCTCGTCGTCTGGTTCGGCCGCATCACCGACCGTTACGGCGTCAAGCCCGCCACGCTGACCGGCGCCGCCATCATCCTCGGTGCCGTGCTCATCCTCTGGCTCGCCCCACCATCGCTCGCCACCTTGCTGATCGGCATCGCCATTCTCGGCGTCGGCCAGACCCTCCACTATTCCGGCCTCCAAATGGTGGTCCCCCTGGTCTCCACCCGCACCCATCGCGACGCCATTCTGGGCAATTACCTGCTTGCCACCTCGCTGGGCGATGCCCTGGCCCCGCTGATTATCGGCACCACCGGCAGCAACAATCCCGGCGCCATCGCCGCCCACCTCTATGGCGTCGGCACGGCAAGCGGCACCGCCCTGCTCGTCGTCGCCCTGGCCCTCTGCCTCCGCCTCAAGCCGCATAGCCTTGGCGGCCACGCGCTCCCACCAATCGGCAGCATCATCCGCACCCCCGGCATGATCGCCATCCTGGTCGCCGGCAGCCTCTGCGCCACGGCACAGGACTTGATGATCACCTATATCCCGGTGCTCGGCCTCGAACGCGGCATCCCGGCAGCGACAGTGGGCCTCATGCTCACCGCCATCTCGCTCTCCTCGGTGCTGTCCCGCGCCAGCTATGGCATGCTGTCCCGCCGCTTCGGCCGCAACCGGCTCGCCGTCGCCGCAACGCTCATCGCCGCCCTGGGCCTCGCCACCCTCGCCATCCCCCTGCCCGCGCAATTGAGCTTCCTCAGCCTCCCCCTGATCGGCTTTGGCCTCGGCAGCGCCGGCACGGCAACCCTCGCCATCCTGCTCTTCCTCGCCCCCCGCGGCGCCCGCGGCACCGCCATGTCCATGCGCCAGATGGGCAACCGCCTTGGCCTCTTCGCCGTCCCCTTCGGCATCGGCCTCGTAGCACTCGCCACCGGCATCACCGGCACATTTTTGGTCCTGGCAAGCGTGGTGTTGGGATCAAGCGTATTGTCCAGCCAGAGCCGCAAGAACGCTGAAAGCTAGCCCCGACGAACACCCTCCCCTTGCGTGGAGGGGAGGGTTGGCCCGGGCGCCCCAAACCACCGGCTGTCTCACCTCGCCCCTCCGGGGAGAGGTCGGCGCGAAGCGCCGGGTGAGGGGTGCGATGC
>DATMSY010000005.1:0-30405 GCA_035565135.1 Devosia sp. | reverse complement strand
TTTTCGATTTCCCTCAAGGGTCCATCCGCTACATGCAGAATATGAAGCTCAGCGAGCTCAAGGCCAAATCTCCGGCCGAATTGCTGGTGTTCGCCGAAGAACACGAGGTCGAGAATGCCTCGACCATGCGCAAACAGGAATTGATGTTTGCCATTCTCAAGGAGCTGGCGGCTCGGGATATCGACATCACCGGGGAAGGCGTGGTCGAGGTGCTGCCGGATGGCTTCGGCTTCCTGCGCTCTCCCGACGCCAATTACCTCCCCGGTCCCGACGATATCTATGTCAGCCCCAGCCAGATCCGCCGCTTCGGCTTGCGGACCGGCGATACGGTCGAGGGCGAAATCCGCTCTCCCAAGGAAGGCGAGCGCTATTTCGCGCTGCTCAAGGTTTCGACCATCAATTTCGAAGATCCCGAGGCGGTTCGCCACAAGGTCAACTTCGACAACCTCACCCCACTATATCCCGAAGAACGGCTCCGCATGGAGCTGCCCGATCCGACCTTGAAGGATCGTTCGGCCCGCATTCTCGATCTCGTCGCGCCGCTCGGCAAAGGCCAGCGTGCCTTGATTGTTGCGCCGCCGCGTACCGGTAAGACGGTATTGTTGCAGAATATTGCACAATCGATCGCCACCAATCACCCCGAATGCTATCTCATCGTGCTGCTCATCGACGAGCGCCCCGAAGAAGTGACCGACATGCAGCGCTCGGTGCGCGGCGAAGTCATTTCCTCGACCTTCGATGAGCCGGCCAGCCGCCACGTTCAGGTTGCCGAAATGGTGATCGAAAAGGCCAAGCGCCTGGTCGAACACAAGCGTGACGTGGTGATCCTGCTCGATTCCATCACCCGCCTCGGCCGCGCCTATAACACTGTCGTGCCAAGCTCGGGTAAGGTGCTGACCGGTGGTGTGGACGCCAATGCCCTGCAGCGCCCCAAGCGTTTCTTCGGCGCCGCCCGCAATATCGAAGATGGCGGCTCGCTGACCATCATCTCCACGGCGCTGATCGATACCGGTTCGCGCATGGACGAAGTGATCTTTGAAGAATTCAAGGGCACGGGCAATTCGGAAATCATTCTCGACCGCAAGGTCGCCGACAAGCGCGTCTTCCCGGCGCTGGATATCACCAAGTCCGGCACCCGCAAGGAAGAGCTGCTGGTCGAGCCCGATATCCTCAAGAAGATGTATGTGCTGCGCCGTATCCTGACCCCCATGGGCACGATCGACGCCATGGAATTCCTGATGGACAAGATCCGTCAGACCAAGACGAATTCCGACTTCTTCGATTCGATGAATACCTGATGGCGATGGGCGCGGTGCGAGCTTTCTCCGCGCCTCTTGCCGCCTGATCCCATGCGGTCAGGCGATACAATCGTGGCGCTGTCCTCCGGGGCACCGCCCTCGGGCGTTGCAGTAATCCGGCTCTCCGGTCCTGCCGTGCCCGAAATTCTCGCCCAGGTGGCTGGCAGCGTCCCCGAGCCCCGTCGCATGGTGCTTCGGCCGATTGGCTTGGACTCCGTCCTTGACCGCGGCCTTGTCGCCTTCTTTCCTGCTCCCCATAGCTTTACCGGCGAAGACTGCGCCGAACTGCAGGTGCACGGTTCGCCCGCCGGCGTGCGCGCCATTCTTAAATTGCTGATCGGGCAGGGCGCCCGCCTGGCCGAGGCTGGAGAGTTTACCCGCCGTGCCTTCGAGAATGGCAAGCTCGATCTGGTCGAAATCGAGGGCCTGGGCGATCTGCTCGAAGCCGAAACGGAAAACCAGCGGCGCCAGGCCCTTGCTCGTTTCGAGGGTGGCCTATCGCGGCAGATCGATGATTGGCGCAATCGCCTGCTTGACCTGCGCGCCGAGATCGAGGCGCGGCTCGATTTCTCCGACGAAGGCGATGTGGCCGATGGTCTCCCGGCCCAGTTCGGCGACGATATCGCTGCGCTGAAATCCAGCATTGGCACGGCATTGGCCTCCATCGACCATGGCCGCATCGTGCGCGAGGGCATCCGCGTGGCGCTGGCCGGTGTGCCGAATGCCGGAAAATCCAGCTTGCTCAATGCCTTGGCGCGTTCCGACATCGCCATTGTGACGGACGAAGCGGGAACGACGCGCGATGTGCGTGAAGTACCCCTCGATATTGCCGGCCAGCTTTTTGTGCTGCTGGACCTCGCTGGGCTGCGCGAAACTGACAGCAAGGCCGAGGCCGAAGGGGTGCGCCGGGCCTGGCACGCCATCGAGCTTGCCGATATTGTGCTGTGGCTGACAGCGCCCGACACACCCGGTATGGCGCCGCCTTCAGTGTCGGTCCCCATGCTGCGCATTGCCACCAAGTCCGACCTTGGCGCTGGGGGTGCCACGGCCGACATTGCTGTCTCTGCTCAAACGGGCGCTGGCCTCGAGCAGCTCTTTGCTCGACTCCGCACCATTGGCGAGAGCATGGGCACGGGTGAACCAGCCCTGCTGAGCCGGGAGCGCGACCGCCTGGCCTTACAGGAGGCGAGCGGCGCCCTGGATGCCGCCGCGACTCGCTTGGATGATATGGAGCTGGCCGCTGAAAACCTGCGGCAGGCATCTGCGGCATTGGAGCGGCTAGTTGGCCGCCTCGACGCCGAACGAGTGCTGGACCGTCTATTCATGAGCTTTTGCATCGGCAAGTGATTCACGTGAAACACGGCCCTGCGGCGCCATGAATTGATTCACGTGAAACATTGGCCTAAGAGGGCGCGCCGGAGAAATTATCATGCGCGATTATGCAGTCATTGTTGTCGGAGGCGGTCATGCGGGCTGTGAAGCTGCCGCGGCCTCGGCACGTCTGGGTGTGCCCACGGCCCTGGTGACGCATAAATTCGCGACGATCGGCGAAATGAGCTGCAATCCGGCTATTGGTGGCCTGGGCAAGGGCCATCTGGTGCGCGAAATCGATGCGTTGGATGGGCTGATGGGTCGCGTCGCCGACCAGGCCGGAATCCAGTTCCGCGTGCTTAATCGCCGCAAGGGACCCGCCGTGCGCGGTCCCCGCGCCCAAGCCGACCGTAAGCTCTATCGCCAGGCCATGCAGGCCGCCATTACCGCGCAACCCAATCTCGATGTCATCGAAGGCGAGGTTGACGACATCGTCGTCAGTGACGGCGTGGTGAGTGGTGTCGTGCTGCTGGATGGTCGCCAGATCTCCACCAAGACCGTGGTGCTGACCACCGGCACTTTCCTGCGCGGCCTGATCCATCGCGGCGAAGAAACCGTGCCCGCCGGCCGGGTTGGCGAAAAGCCGGTGCTGGGCTTGTCCACGCGGCTCGAAGCCCTTGGTCTCGCTCTCGGCCGTCTCAAGACCGGCACACCGGCGCGCCTCGATGGTACCTCGATCGACTTTTCCGTCCTGGAGGAACAGCCGGGCGATAATCCCCCTGAAGCCTTTTCCGCACTGACCACGGCCATCACCACGCCACAGGTCAGCTGCCACATTACCCGCACCACGGCCGAGACCCACAAAATCATCTCGGATAATCTGCATCGCTCGGCCATGTATTCCGGCCGCATCCAGAGCCGCGGCCCGCGCTATTGTCCATCGATCGAGGACAAGGTGGTGCGCTTTGCCGATCGGGACAGTCACCAGATCTTTCTCGAGCCCGAAGGGCTCGATGACAGCACGATCTATCCCAATGGGCTCTCCACCTCGTTGCCGGCCGAGGTGCAGGAAGCTTTTTTGAAGTCCATGCCGGGCCTCGAAAACGTACGGATCGTTCGTCCGGGCTATGCGATCGAATATGACTATGTCGACCCGCGCGAGTTGCGGCTGACGCTCGAGGTCAAGAAGCAGCCGGGGCTCTATCTGGCCGGGCAGATCAATGGCACGACGGGTTATGAAGAGGCTGGGGCACAGGGCCTGTTGGCCGGTGCCAATGCCGCCCTGGCGGCCCGTGGCGCCGAAGCGCTGACCCTGTCGCGCACGGAAAGCTATCTGGGCGTGATGGTCGACGATCTGGTGACGCGCGGTGTGTCCGAGCCCTATCGCATGTTCACCTCACGCGCCGAGTTCCGGCTGTATTTGAGGGCCGACAATGCCGATCAGCGCCTGACCCAGACCGGTATCGATATCGGACTGGTTGGCGAGCAACGTGAATCCATCTTTGCGCACAAGTCGGCGGCACTACGCCAGGGCCGCGATCTGTTGGAAACACTGAGCACGTCGCCAAGCGCGGCGCGCAAGGCCGGGATTGCCGTCAACGAGGACGGCAAGGCCCGGTCGGCATTTGACCTGCTGTCCTATCCCGATATTGGTCCCGAGGACGTCATCCGGCTATGGCCCGAAATTGCGGCTCTGGAGCCCGCGACTGTCGAGCAATTGGTGGTCGATGCGCAATATGCCGTCTACCTGGAACGGCAGCGCGAAGACATTGCCGCTGTTCGCCGCGACGAGCAGCGCATCATTCCCGAAGGCCTCGATTATGCTGCGATTCCTGGCCTCTCCATCGAGATTCGCCAAAAGCTGCAACAGCATAGGCCCCAGACAATTGCCCAGGCGCAGGTCATGGATGGCATGACACCGGCGGCGATCACCCTGCTCCTCTCGGTTATTCGCCGCGGCGAATTGCGCAAGGCGAGTTGATGGCCGACTTCACAGTTGTTGGCACGTATGCGCCGCACTTTACGCGTCCCTTGGACGCGGTTGGCGCCGATCTGGAATCTTATGCTCAGCTGTTGCGGAAGTGGCAGGCGGTACAGAATCTTGTTTCACGTGAAACACTGAATGAGGTCTGGTCTCGGCATTTTGCCGATAGCCTGCAACTCTTGCCGCTCCTGCGCGACGGCGATGCACATTTCATGGATCTTGGCAGTGGCGGTGGCTTTCCCGCACTCCCATTGGCCATCGCCCTGAAGGGCGGGCCGCAGCGCTTCGTCCTGGTCGAGCCCAATGGCCGCAAGGTCAGCTTTTTGCGCACCGTGGCGCGGGAATTGGGCCTGGCGGTGACCGTTCTGGCCCGGCGCAGCGATGAAATTGATTCACGTGAAACACCGGTTCCAGACGTCATGACCTCCCGCGCCCTGGCCGCAATGCCGCTGCTCTGCGCGTGGATGGAGCCCTTTTTCGCCAGCAAAACCAGAGCCTTGCTGCATAAGGGCAGGGAATATGTTGAAGAGCTGGCGGAATCGGGTGCGCATTGGCATCATGACGTGGTAATGGTTCCCAGTGACACCGATCCGAGCGGCGTAATCCTCGAGATTACGAATCTGCGACGGATTTCAGCGCGTTAGCGGAACGACCCTGGAGGCTGATTTGACGCCCCGAATTCTGACACTGGCCAATCAGAAAGGCGGCGTGGGCAAAACCACGACGGCGATCAACCTTGCCACGGCCCTGGCGGCCATTGGCGAGCGCGTCTTGATTGTCGATCTCGACCCGCAGGGCAATGCCTCGACGGGCCTGGGCATTTCCCGCAATGATCGCGAAGTCTCGTCCTATGACCTGCTGGTCGGCGAGGCGACGGTTGCGCAATCAGCTATCATGACCAGCGTGCCCAATGTGGCGATCGTGCCCTCGACCATGGACCTGCTCGGCGTCGAGCTGACCATTGCTGGGCAAGCTGACCGTGCCTTCAAATTGCGCAATGCTTTCAAGCAGTTGGGCGATCTGACGATCAATGATCGTCCGGTCAGCTATATCCTCATCGACTGCCCGCCCTCGCTCAATCTGCTCACGGTGAATTCGCTGGTGGCGGCCGATGCCGTGCTGGTGCCGCTGCAATGCGAATTTTTCGCGCTGGAAGGTTTGAGCCAGCTGCTGCAGACGATTGAACAGATCCGCTCTACGCTCAACCCACGCCTTTCGATCCAGGGCGTGGTGATGACCATGTTCGACAAGCGCAACAATCTCTCCGAACAGGTTTTGGCCGATGTGCGCAGTGAAATGGGCGATCTCGTCTATGACACGGTGATTCCGCGCAATGTGCGGCTTTCGGAGGCGCCGTCCTACGGCAAGCCCGCTCTGCTTTATGATTTGAAATGTGCCGGCAGCCAGGCCTATCTGCGGCTGGCGACCGAAGTGATCCGCCGCGAGCGGCAGCTCAACGCGGCATAGGAGCCCGATATGAACGAAAAACCGACACGACTGGGCCGCGGGCTGGCCGCGCTGATCGGCGATATGGCGACGATCGAAGGCGCAAGGGTGACCGAAACCGGTGGCGTCAAGCGCCTTCCGGTCGAGATGATCATTGCCAACCGCGCCAATCCGCGCCGGACGTTCGATCCCGATCAGCTCGAGGAGCTGACCAATTCGATTCGCGAAAAGGGCGTGATGCAGCCATTGCTGGTGCGTCCCAGCGAAGACCCCAATATTTTCGAGCTAATTGCCGGCGAGCGCCGCTGGCGAGCGTCGCAGAAGGCTGGATTGCATGATGTTCCGGTCATCGTCCGCGATGTTGGTGATAAGGAAGCGCTTGAACTCGCCATTATCGAGAATGTGCAGCGCGCCGATCTCAATCCGCTGGAAGAAGCCCAGGGCTATGGCCAGCTCATCGAGCAGTTCGAGTATACCCAGCAGGACCTGGCGCAGGTGATCGGCAAGAGCCGCTCGCATGTCGCCAATACGCTGCGTTTGCTGAAATTGCCTGAGGATGTACGGGGCATGGTGGCCAGCGGCACACTGACGGCCGGCCATGCCCGCACCCTGATCACCGCGGACGACCCGGCCCATCTGGCGCGCCAGATCGTCTCGGGTGGCCTTTCGGTGCGTGAAGCCGAGGCGCTCAGCCAGCAGCGCGACGTGGCAGGCAAGCGCAAGCCGGCGGAACCGGTCGCGAGCCGCGATGCCGATACGGTGGCGTTGGAGCGGCGGTTGTCGGACGCGCTGGGCCTGTCGGTCTCCCTGGCGCATAGCGAGCGCGGCGGAAAACTCGAAATCCGCTACAAGACGCTCGAGCAGCTGGACGGAATTTGCGCACGGCTCACCGGCTACCCCAATTGATGGAATAGCCGCGGCGTTTCACGTGAAACGTGCAATGTGACGCTAATGCGCTGCAGCCATCAGGCAGAGGGCAAGCAGGGCGCGGCGCAGGCTGGTTTCCGCCAGAGCCGGCCGCCTGCGGCTATCGGCGGTTGCCTGCAGGATGCGTTCGGCGGCGGCAGCCAAAGCAGAATCCGTCCAAAGGCGCAATTGCTGTTCCAGGGCTGAAACACGCGAAAAATGGGGTTTTGGTCGCAGTCCATCGAGAACCGCGCGCGGCGATTTTCCGGCATCGACGTCGATGCGCCAGCGCCGCAGATTGGCAAAATGGATCGTTGCCATGGCGAGAAGGCGCTGCGGATCGACGGCCGATGACAGGGCCCGATTGAGGGCCAGTTCCAGCTTCTCCGGATGCCCGCCCGCCGTGGCATCGAGAATGGCGTCGATCACCAGCGCGCCATTGTCGGCGCAGAGCAGCAAGACATCTTCGCGGGTTAGAATTTTGCTCGCCGCAGCATAAAGCGTCAGCTTTTCCAGCTCGCGGCGGGTGATTTCGCGGTCATTGCCCAGAATTTCCCGCAGGGTGGCGATGACGTCGCCATCGGCGCGAATACCGTGCTGATTGAAGGTTTCGCGGATCAGCGCGGTCAGGGTCTCGTCATTGTCGGGATAGCAGGGTAGGGCGCGGCCGAGCTTTGCCGCTTCCACCAGGGCCCGTAAGGCATCCTTGGGCGTCAGATTGCCGGCCTCGAGCACGATCGCTGCGCCGCCGGGATCGTCCCGCAATTCGGTGAGTGTCATGACGAGGGACTTGCTCGCGCCGCGCACCCGCACGATGCGCTTGCCGCCAAACAGCGAAATGGTCTTGGCCTCGACCGCGAGGATCGAGGGATCGGCATCGACTTCGGCGCCATCGAGTACGGTCACGCTGGCCGATTCGGGATCGTCATTGGTTAGAGCGCGAATCAGCCGCTGCGCGGTTTCCCGCACCAGGCCGGTATCTGGCCCATAGGCCAGAAAAATGCCCTCGCTCAGGTCCGGCCGCGCCAGAAAACGGGCGACCTCATGCGCCTTGAGCGCGCTCATCAGCGGCTCAGCGTTGCCAACAGGCCCAGGCGCAGCGATTCGGCGGCGGCCTTGGCCGCGCGTTCCGCCGCCTCGCGTTCGGCTTCCTTGTCAGCCAGAACCTGGCCCGAGCGGGAATAGCTGGCGGTCGCGAAGCGGGTCAGCTTGACCGGCGGCTTGCCGCTGCCGTCCCGGTAGGTAATGGTCAGCGTGGCCGTGGCCGTCACTTCCATGGGTTTTGCCGGATTTCTGGTCTGCGAGAAAACGCTGTCACTGGTCGGGGCACTGACAGAAACCTGTGCCAGCGGGGCCGTTGCCGCCTCGGAATGGCCGAAACGCAAGGCCAGTTCCTGATAAACCACCTGCTCCAGCCTGGTATTGGGCTTGGCAAAAGCCAGGTTCAACAGTGGTTGGCTGGCCAGCGAGCCGCTCGAATAAACCGGGGCAAAGCTGCATGCCGCCAGGGCCGCCGACAGCGTCAGCATGCCGGCAATAGCGAGGGGGCGCAGGGCTCTAGACAACGACATTGACGATCCTGTCCGGCACGATGACGATCTTTTTGGGTGCCTTGCCATCCAGCATGCGGACAATCTCGTCCAGTGACAAGACGCGTTTTTCGACCTCGGCGGCCGGCAGACCCTTGGCGACCACGATCTCGCCGCGGCGCTTGCCATTGAGCTGGATCGGCATGGTCACGGTGTCGTCGACAAGCATGGCTGCGTCGACCGCCGGCCAGGCGGCGTCGGCCACGAGGCCATCCTTGCCCAGGGCTTCCCAGCAGGTTTCGGCCAGATGCGGCATCATCGGCGCGATCAGCTGGATCAGGCGGGCAACGCCTTCTTCCAGCGCTGAGAGGCGCGCAGCGGGGGCCACGGCGACCAGACCGGCCGAGCGGACCAGGGCATTGGTCAGCTCGTAAATCTGGGCCACGGCGCGATTGAAGCGCAGGCCTTCGATATCGCCACCGACATTGTGCACGGCACGATGGACGGATTTCCGCAAGGCGAGCGCTTCGTCATCGTCCGACGCGCGAACAATACCGGCAGACTGTTTGGCAATCTCGATCGTTTCGCCGACCAGCCGCCAGATGCGCTGCTGGAAGCGGCTGGCGCCTTCGACGCCGGCCTCGGTCCATTCGACATCCCGCTCGGGCGGGGAGTCGGACAGAATGAACCAGCGCGCGGCGTCAGCCCCATAGACCTTGAGAATATCGTCGGGATCGGTGCCGTTGCGCTTGGATTTCGAGATTTTTTCGATCGCGCCGATGCGGGCCGGGCGACCATTCGCGATTTCGGTTGCGCGCCTTTCGCCATCGACGGTTTCAAACCGCACTTCCTCCGGCGAGAGCCAACGGCCGTCCTCGGATTTATAGGTTTCGTGGGTCACCATGCCCTGGGTGAACATGCCCTTGAAGGGCTCGTCGAGGCCGAGGTGACCCGTCGCCTTCATGGCGCGGGTGAAGAAGCGCGAATAGAGCAGGTGCAGGATCGCATGCTCGATGCCGCCGATATATTGATCGACCGGCAGCCAGCGATTGGCCACGGCGGGAATGGTGGGCGTATCGGCATGGGGCGCCGTGAAGCGGGCGAAATACCAGGACGAATCGACGAAAGTGTCCATGGTGTCGGTTTCGCGCCGTGCCGCGCCGCCGCATTGCGGGCAGTTCACATGCTTCCAGGTCGGATGGTGATCGAGCGCATTGCCGGGCTTGTCGAAGGTCACGTCGTCCGGCAGGACAACCGGCAGGTCCTTTTTGGGGACGGGCAGGGTGCCGCAGACTTCGCAGTGAATGATGGGGATGGGCGCGCCCCAATAGCGCTGGCGTGACAGGCCCCAGTCGCGCAGGCGGTAATTGACTTCCACCTGCCCCTGGGGCTGGCCGTCGACCAGGCGCGCGGCGAAATGGGCCGCGGCCGCCTTCTTGGCTTCCTCGATGGAGAGGCCGTCCAGGAAACCGGAATTGAAGATCGAGCCGGCATCGGTATAGGCGTCATTGGCCACGGCGAAGGTGGCGGCATCGCCGCCGGGCGGCAGCACGACGGGCTTGACCGGCAGGTCATATTTGCGCGCGAAGTCCAGATCGCGCTGATCATGCGCCGGGCAGCCGAAAATGGCGCCGGTGCCATAGTCCATCAGCACAAAATTGGCGACATAAACGGGCAGGGTCGCGCCATCGATGGCGGGATGTTTCACCGTGAGGGCAGTGCGGTAGCCACGCTTTTCGGCGGTTTCGATGGCCTCGGTCGCGGTGCCCATGCGATGGCATTCGGCGACGAACTCGCTCAGTTCCGCATTATTGGCCGCCAACACAGTGGTGAGGGGGTGATCGGGCGAGAGCGCGATAAAGGAGGCGCCGAAAATGGTGTCGGGCCGCGTGGTGAAGACTTCGATGCTGCTGGCACCGGCCTCGGCGCCATCAACCAGCTCGAAACGCAGGCGCAGGCCCTCGGACTTGCCGATCCAATTGCGCTGCATGGTGCGCACTTTTTCGGGCCAGTCGGTCAGGCCGTCCAGCGCGCTCAGCAATTCCTCGGCATAGTCGGAAATCTTGAAGAACCATTGGGTCAGCTCACGCTGCTCGACCGCGGCGCCGGAACGCCAGCCCTTGCCGTCGATGACCTGTTCATTGGCGAGAACGGTCATGTCCACCGGGTCCCAATTGACCTTGGATTTCTTGCGGGTGATCAGCCCCGCCTCCAGCATGTCGATGAACATCGATTGCTGGTGGGAATAATATTCGGGCTCGCAGGTGGCAATCTCGCGGGTCCAGTCGATGGACAGGCCCATGGATTTGAGCTGGGCCTTCATGGCGGTGATGTTCTGGCGCGTCCAGGTGCCGGGGTTCAGCCCGCGTTCCATGGCGGCGTTTTCCGCCGGCAGGCCAAAGGCGTCCCAGCCCATGGGATGGAGCACATTCTTGCCCTTGGCGCGCTGGAAGCGGGCGACCACGTCACCCAGCGTATAATTGCGCACATGGCCCATATGGATGCGGCCGGACGGGTAGGGGAACATCTCGAGGACGTAATAGGGCTCGCGCGGATCGTCGGTATTGGTCACGAAGCTCTTGGCATCGTCCCAGACCTGCTGCCAGCGGGGCTCTGCTTCGCGCGGATTGTAGCGTTCGACGCTCACGATTTCGTCCTCGAATATGCTTTTGCGCAAGCGGCTAAAAATTGCGGCGCTGCTTGCGTTGTAAGGGGATTTTGGCTACCGGACCATCAACAGAAAACCCCCCTAAGGTCAACAGGAACAGGGCAAAAGCATGGACGACAGCGATATCCTTGCCGCGCACAGCCTGGCTGACATAAGGGGCCGGATGGTGGCCGCGCAAAAGCGGTTCGGATCAGCCGATGACCAGGTCGAGCTGGTCGCGGTCTCCAAGACATTTGCAGCCGAACAGGTCCTGCCGTTTCTCAAGGCCGGGCAGCGTGTGTTCGGGGAAAACCGGGTGCAGGAGGCCAAGGACAAGTGGCCCGCTCTGCGCGAGCTCTATCCGGACGTGCGGCTGCATCTGATCGGCCCGCTGCAGACCAATAAGGCGCGTGAGGCCGTGGCCTTGTTCGATGTCATCGAGACCCTCGATCGGGACAAGCTGGCAAAAGTGCTCGCCGAGGAAATGGCGCGGGCCGGCAAGCGTCTGCCCTGTTTCGTGCAGGTCAATATTGGCGGGGAAGCGCAGAAGAGCGGCATTGCTCCGGCCGAGACGGCCGCTTTCGTCGCCCGTTGCCGGAACGAATATGGGCTCGATGTCATGGGGCTCATGTGCATTCCGCCCGATGGGGTGCCGGCGGGGCCCTATTTTGCCCATCTGGCCGAGCTGGCCCGCTTGTCCGGCGTGGCTGGCCTCTCGATGGGGATGAGCGGGGATTTCGAGCTTGGCATTGCCATGGGCGCTACCCATATCCGGGTCGGGTCGGCGCTGTTTGGCTATCGGCCCAAATCAAACGCGCAATAGAACGGGCGCCGAACTGTGTAAAAGGCGGAGATCGCTGCAACTTTTACCGCTGTTCGGTCGTTCCTGCCCTCACGTAACGCCGTTGTGATTGGTTGAACAAAAACCGGTCGCAATAGTGTGACCCTTGATCGGGCAAAGCGCCAAAAACCCGGAGAAAACAATGAACAAGCGACGCATTCTGCTGGTGGATGATGACACCGATCTGCGGCAGACCCTGGTCGAACAGCTCGAAACGCATAACGAGTTCGACATTCTCCAGGCGGGCACTGCCAATGACGCGCTCAAGGCGACGCGGGAAAACAATATCGATCTGATGATCCTCGATGTCGGCCTGCCCGACATGGATGGACGTGACGCGGTCAAGGTTCTGCGCACGGAGGGCTATAAAAGCCCGATCCTGATGCTGACCGGGCACGATAGCGATGCCGACCAGATCCAGGGGCTCGAATCGGGCGCCAATGACTATCTCACCAAGCCCTTCCGCTTTCCTGTGCTGCTGGCGCGAATCAACGCCGCGCTGCGCCAGCACGACCAGAGCGAGGACGTGGTTTTCACCATCGGGCCCTATAGTTTCCAGCCCTCGGCCAAGCTCCTCGAGGCCAATGATGGCGGCAAGGTGCGGCTGACCGACAAGGAAACGTCCATTCTGAAGTTCTTGTACCGGCAGGGCCCCAAGACCATTACCCGCGATGTGCTGCTCAAGGAGGTCTGGGGCTATAATAACCGGGTCACCACGCATACGCTGGAAACCCATATCTACCGGTTGCGCCAGAAGATCGAACGCGATCCGTCCAATGCCAGGCTGCTGGTTACCGAAGAGGGCGGCTATCGCCTGGTGCCCTAGAAAGGGTGCCGATTCGGAAACCGGGTACAAATCAAAGCAAAATGCCTTATAGGATGATGCCTGTCCGTGCCGTGAGGTGCGGACAGTCTTGCATCTGGACTTGGGGCTTATGATCAGGGACGACGCGGCTGAGGTGCTGGCCAGGGCCGAATTCTTCGATATCTGCGATGACGAGCAGAGGCGGATGCTGGCCTTTGCCGGCGACACCCGCTATTTCGAGGCCGATGCCGTGCTCTACAAGGCCGGCGACGTGCCGCTGGGCGCTTTTGTGCTGATTTCGGGGACGCTGCGGGCCAAGCCCGAGGGCCCGGCGGCGGGCAAGCCCTATGCCATGTCCGAGCCCGGCAGCGTGGTCTCGGCCATGGCGCTGATCCTCTCCAAGCCCCGCCCCATCACCATCACCGCCGTTACCGACTGCCAGGCCCTGTTCGTGCCGCGCCAGGCCTTTCTCAAGCTGGTGCAGCAATCGCCCGACCTGGCGCAGCGCGCAGTCGAGCGCGTGCAGCGCGACCTCGGCAATTATCTGGGCGCGCTCGAGCCGGTCCGGGCCCGGATGAAGGGCGAGTAGCCACCTGTTTCACGTGAATCGGTGAGCGCTAGACCCCGGCAAATCGCACGATGACCGGTACGTGGTCGCTGGGCTTGTCGGCCCAGCCGCGGAAGGGCTTGGCGATTTCGGCGGCGACGCAATGCTCGGCCACGTCGGCCGTGGCCCAGATATGGTCGAGCCGGCGGCCCTTATCGGCATTCTGCCAATCGGCGCTGCGATAGCTCCACCAGGAATAGAGTTTCTGGTCGAACGGCACATGCTTGCGCACCAGGTCGGTCCAGCCATGGCCGCCATTGAGAATGGCATTGAGGGCTTCGGTCTCGACGGGGGTGTGGCTCACCACCTTGAGCAGCTGCTTGTGGCTCCAGACGTCGTTTTCGTGCGGCGCGATGTTGAAGTCGCCGGCGATCAGATGGCCGCGCTGGAAGCCCGGTTCGGCGAACCAGCTGGTCAATTCGCTCAAAAAGCCCAGCTTGTGCTTGAATTTGGGATTGATCTCGGGATCGGGTTCGTCGCCCCCGGCCGGGATATAGAAATTATGCACCGTCAGCGGGCCATGGCCCAGATCGAGCCGCGCCGAGACGTGGCGCGATTCGGGAATCTCGCAGAAGACCCGGCTCGAAATATCGGTCAGGGGGAATTTCGAAACGATGGCGACGCCGTGATAGCCCTTCTGGCCATGCACCGCATGATGGGGATAGCCGGCCTCGATGAAGGCCATGGAAGGAAACTGGTCATTGGTACATTTGATTTCCTGCAGCATCAGCACGTCGGGCTGATATTGCTTGAGAAAATCGAGCACCATGGGCAGGCGCAGGCGAACCGAATTGATGTTCCAGGTGACGACGGCGACGGTCATTCTTGTGGCCCTTGATTGACGGGCTTTCTTATCGCGGAGGGGGGAGCCGAGGACAAGCCGGAAATGGCCATGTGGCGTCCATTGCTGACACAGGGCGTCAGTACCCAATAAAAAACCCGGCCTTGCGACCGGGTTTCAGATTCAGCGCAATGGCGGAGAGCTTATTCGCTCTTGGCTTCGCCTTCGGCGGCGGCAGCCTGTTCGGCAGCGGCGGCCGCTGCTGCGGCTTCTGCGTCCTTGGCGGCCTGTTCAGCGGCGAAAGCCTCTGCTGCGGCGATCTTTTCGGCTTCACGAGCGTCGCGGGCAGCCTGGGCGGCTTCGCGTTCGTTGGCTTCGATCTTCTTGGTGCGCGAATTGGTCGATTCGAAAATACGAGCCGACTTACCGCGACGGTCACGCAGGTAGTAGAGCTTGGCGCGACGCACCTTGCCGCGCTTGAGCACTTCGATGGAGGCAACATTGGGGGAATAGAGCGGGAACACGCGTTCCACGCCTTCGCCGTACGAAATCTTGCGCACGGTGAAGCTTTCCATGATGCCGCCGCCGGTGCGGGCGATCACCACGCCTTCATAGGCCTGCAGGCGTTCCTTGTTGCCTTCCTTGATCTTGACCCACACCTTGATGGTATCGCCGTGGGTGAATTCGGGAAGTTCGCGCTTGGCGGCGAGGCTGGCAAGCTGCTCGGCCTCGAGCTGTTCGATGATATTGGCCATGTGTCGATCCGTTCTGATCTTTTCAATGGAGCGATTGCTCGGAACTTTTTGAGGATTCCGATCGCCCGGTCTTGGTTGGTAACGGAGGGTTTTCGTCTTTTTATTCGCGCAGCAACGGGTCCGATCAGCCCATTGCCGCAGTCGTGGCGCGGCTATAGGGGAAAAATGGCCGGGAGTCTAGGGTTTCGGACAGTTTTATGACTTGTCCGGTTCCAGCAGGTCCGGGCGCCGCATTTCGGTCAGCAGCCGGCTTTGTTCGGCCCGCCATCTGGCAATGCGGCCATGATCGCCGGAGGTGAGCACGGCCGGGATATCGACGCCCTCGAACTGCTGGGGTCGCGTATAGTGCGGATATTCCAAAAGGCCATTTTCAAAGCTCTCGTCGGCATGGCTTTCGGCCTTGCCCAGCACGCCCGGGATAAGCCGCACCACCGCTTCGAGCAGCACCATGGCGGCAACCTCGCCGCCGGCCAGCACGTAGTCGCCGATCGAGATTTCCTCGAGTTTACGGGCGTCGATAACGCGTTGGTCGACGCCCTCGAAGCGCCCGCAGATAATGACGGCGCCGGGGCCCAGCGCCAGCTGCCGGGCCCGCTGCTGGGTCAATGGCCTGCCGCGCGGCGACATCAGGATACGGGGGCGCGGATCATCGGCGGGCGATATCGCGTCAATGGCGCTGGCCAGGATATCGGGCTTGAGCACCATACCCGCGCCGCCCCCGGAAGGGGTGTCGTCGACGGTGCGGTGGCGGTCGGTGGCGAAGTCGCGCAATTGGGTGGCCTTGAGCGACCACAGCTCGTCCGCCAGCCCGCGCCCCAGCACGGAAGCGCCAAGGGGGCCCGGAAAGAGTTCGGGAAAGAGGGTGATGATCTCGGCGGAAAAACTCAATCGGGTTCTTCCTCGCCCTCTTCGGCATCGAGCGGCACGACAATGGTCAGATAGCCCTCGGCAATGCGGATGGTCGGCACTACAGCCTTGGTGAAGGGATAAAGGAAGGTGTCGCCCGATTGGGTGTCGCGGATTTCGATGAGATCGCCGGCGCCGAAATTGGGCAGGGCCGAGACCTTGCCGAGCACCACGCCATTGTCGAGGCGCGCTTCCAGCCCCAGCAAGTCGGCATGATAGAAATCGTCCTCGTCGTCGGGCTCGGGCAGGCGCGATCGATCGATATAGAGCGAGACCCCGTTCAACGCCTCGGCAGCATTGCGATCGGCGACGCCCTTTATGTTGGCGACGATAACATTCTTCTGCACGCGCGCTTTGGTTATGGTGATGACCAGGCCCGGCCGGTCGGTATCGAGCGGGCCGTAATCGGCAATGGCCTCGGGGTGCTGGGTGAAGGGCGTGATGCGCACCTCGCCCTTGATGCCATGGGCGGCCCCGATCTGGCCCATCAGGATACGATTGCTGGTCTCGGTCATTGTGGTTTCCGGCTTTGCTGGCTGTTCCTAGCAGGCGGCGGCGGGAATGGGAATTCTCGTGGCCCGGGAACCGTGCCATGGTCATGGCGATTGTGCAGGAAACAAAAGGAGCGCCGCCATGGCCAAGACCCTGACTTCCCACGACGATATCCGGCAATGGGCCGAGGCGCGCGGCGGCAATCCGATGCTGATGGAAACGCCCGACGGCACCGGCAGCCGGACGCTGCTGCAACTGACCTTTGGCCAGCACGCCATCAATACCGATGGCAATGAGGGGCCGGACCGGTTGGGCGGCTTTCAGCTCGTCAGCTGGGAAGACTGGTTTGCCGCGCTCGAAGCCGCCAAGCTGGCCCTGCGGGTGTCCGACGATCCGGCCGGCGGCAATGAGGCCGAGTTCGAATTTGTCGAAAAGCCATAGGGCGAAGCGCTATTCGCCCCGCTCCGCCGCCGCTTCGATGGCTTCCATGTCCTCGTCGGAAAAGCCGAAATGGTGGCCCAGCTCATGGATCAGCACATGGGTGACGATTTCGCCCAAAGTGTTGTCGTCATTCTCGGCCCAGTAATCGAGAATGGCGCGGCGATAGAGAAAGACCGTATTGGGCATTTGCCCGGTCTGGGGCATGGCGCCGTCCTCGGTCATGCCGATGCCGGTGAACAGCCCCATCAGCTCGAAGGGGCTTTCCATGCCAAAACCTTCGAGCACGTCATCCTCGGCGAATTCGGCGACCGAACAGGTGACATCGGATGCCAGCGACCTAAAGGGCTCCGGCAGCTCCTTGAGAGCCGCCGTCGCCAGGGCTTCGATATCGTCCAGGGTTGGCGCGAAGCGCGCCCCCCAATCGGGCTGGCTTACTGCCACTCGCGGATATCGACGAAGTGGCCGGCAATCGCCGCTGCGGCTGCCATGGCAGGCGACACCAGATGCGTGCGGCCCTTAAAGCCCTGGCGGCCTTCGAAATTGCGGTTACTGGTCGAGGCGCAGCGTTCCTGCGGCTTGAGCTTGTCCGGGTTCATGGCCAGGCACATGGAGCAGCCGGGCTCGCGCCATTCAAAACCGGCATCCTTGAAGATCTTGTCGAGACCCTCGGCCTCGGCCTGATCCTTGACCAGGCCCGAGCCGGGCACGACCATGGCGTTGACGCCTTCGGCCACCTTGCGATCGCCGATCACGGCGGCGGCGGCGCGCAAATCCTCGATGCGCCCATTGGTGCAGGAGCCGATGAACACGCGTTCCACCGTGATGTCGGTGATCGGGGTGCCGGGCTTCAGCCCCATATAGTCGAGGGCCCGCCATTTGGAGGCGCGCTTGTTTTCGTCCTGGATATCGTCGGGATTGGGTACGGCGCCCGTCACCGAGATGACGTCCTCGGGCGATGAGCCCCAGCTCACGATCGGCGGCAGCTTGGCGGCGTCGAGGATCACCACCTTGTCGTAGTGGGCGCCTTCATCGGATTTGAGCGTCTTCCAATAGTCGAGCGCCATGTCCCAGGCCTTGCCGGTCGGTGCGCGATTGCGGCCCTTCACATAGTTGAAGGTGGTCTCGTCGGGGGCGATCAGGCCGGCGCGGGCGCCGCCTTCAATGGTCATGTTGCAGACCGTCATGCGGCCTTCCATGGACAGCGAGCGGATGGCTTCACCGGCAAATTCGATGACATGGCCATTGCCGCCGGCCGTGCCGATTTCCCCGATGATGGCCAGGATGATGTCCTTGGCGGTGACATGGGGCGGCAGCTGCCCATCCACGCGCACCAGCATGTTTTTGGCTTTTTGCTGGATCAGCGTCTGCGTCGCCAGCACGTGTTCGACTTCGGAGGTGCCGATGCCGTGCGCCAATGCGCCGAAAGCGCCGTGCGTGGAAGTGTGGCTATCGCCACAGACAATGGTCATGCCGGGCAGGGTAAAGCCCTGCTCGGGGCCGACGATGTGGACGATGCCCTGACGCTTGTCGAAGGGATCGAAATATTCGATGCCGAAATCCTTGGTATTTTCAGCCAGAGCGGCGATCTGGATCGCGCTTTCCGGGTCCGGATTGGGCAGGGAACGGTCGGTGGTGGGCACGTTGTGATCGACCACGGCCAGGGTGCGCTCGGGGTGGCGCACCTTGCGATTGTTCATGCGCAGCCCTTCAAAGGCCTGGGGGCTCGTGACTTCATGCACGAGATGGCGGTCGATATAGAGCAGCGAGGTCCCGTCCTCGTTGTTCTGCACCAGATGGTCGTCCCAGATCTTGTCGTAGAGCGTGCGCGCCTTGGTCATCGTTTAGGTTCCGGCAGGGGAATGCGAAGTTTGGAGCCGTTCTAAGCCGGGACGGGGCAAGGGTCAAGCACAACCGTACCGCCGGGTACGGCTCTTATTCTGAAATGCCGCTTGTTACGGTGCCGGGCGCCGGAGCACTGGGTCGGGAGGGCCAGACCCGCCGCTTGAGCAGGCGCCAGGCGGTCAGCGGCAGCTCCACCAGGCCCGGCTTGGGATCGCGCAGCGAGAAGGTGGCGAAGGTGCGGGTGCGGCTGACCGAATGGAGGTAATCGCCAAGGCGCAGTTTGCCCAGGCCGAGCAATTGGGCGGCAACGACAACATCGCGCAGCAGGAACATCCAGCCAATCCCCGGAGCGGCGGTGGTGGCGGCAATCATTTCACCGGCGCTGAGCGTGGTCAGCATGGCGCCGAAATCCACGCCCGCCGCCTGGGCCAGCCCGAACCAGGACCAGGGCCGCGGATTGACGTCGAGCAGTTTGAGTTCGCCGCTGCGCGGATCGCGCTTGAACTCGATTTCGCAGACGCCATGATGCTGGATGGAGGCGAGAAAGGCCTCACCCTTTTCCAGTACATCGGGCTGCTCGACGGTTTCGACGAAGGTCGAGGTATAGCTGAATTCGAGCGGAAACTGGCGGCTGCGCCGGGCGGAAAAGCTGGCGCGCGGGCTGCCACGCCACCAGAGGCCGGCATAGGAGAATTGGGTTTCGCCACCACCAGGAATATATTCCTGAACGACGATGTGATCCTTGCCCTGCAGTTGCAGCGCCTCGGCATAAAGCTCGACGAATTGGGCCGCATTATCGGCGCGCCAGGCTTTGGCGCGGGTGAAGCGGTTGAGCGTGATGCGCATGGTGGGTTTGAGCACCACCGGAAACTGCATGGTCGCGGCAATGGCGGCGGGATCGTCGCCGATCTCGTAGATGCGCGGCACGGCGATGCCCAATTCGCTGGCGCGCTGATAGGTCAGCGCCTTGTCGCAGGCCCATTGCAGCTGCGCCCAATCGGGCAGCATGACCTGCAGCAGGCTCGATAGCCGGGCATGCTCCTGCGCCACGAGTTTGACATCGGCATCGGCGGCCGGAACGAGCAGGTAATTTTGCAGGCCATGCTGGCGCACCAGGGCTTCCAGCGCCTCGATGGCGCCGGGATTTTCCGCGCCAGGCCATTCGGCCCAGTGATGCACGGCATTGGAGAAGCGCGGCAGCGGGGTGAAATTGGTGACGAACCAGACGTCGAGCCCCTGGGCGGCAAAGCTGCGGGCCAGCGCAATGGCGCCATGGGAGCCGGCCAGGATGATTGCCCCTTTGGGGCGAGGGGATGTCGACATGCTCATGGCTCGTTTTTCACCAGCGGTGTTTCATAGGCGGCGCCGTCCTGTCCCCCCGAACGGGTCCGGAGCCGCAAAATGCTAAAAATAGTGGGGTCCAACCCCGTTTGAACCGCGCATTGCCAGCTCAATAGGCCATAGGCCAGCATACGGGTAAGTGAACTTACTATGGCCACGCCAATGACGCCAAAGCTAGGCAGCACGGCGATCTGGGCCAGGATACTGATCAGAGTGGTTAATCCGAAAATGGCCGCATAGCGCTTTTCATGGCCGGTCAGCATGAGCACGGAGCGCGACGGACCGGTGGCCGCATCGGCCAGGAAACCCACTGAAAGGATGATCAACAATATCGAGGCGTCGCCATAGCTTTGTCCGAACAGGCTCATGATGGGATTGCCGAAAAACACGAAGGCGATGAAGGCGAGCAGCGAAAAGGCAAAGCCGCCCCAGGTGCCCGCCGCCAGCAGCAATTGGGCCTTGTGTTTCTCGCCGGCATAGAAATGGCGGGCGATCGGAGGCGCGATCACCAGCGAAATGGCAAAGGCAAAGAGCGTCATCAGCCCGCCGGTGCGGAAGGCGTTGAAATAGCTGCCGGCCTGTTCGGGGGCCAATAGGGCGCCGATGACGATGGTATCGGCATTGAGCGCGGCCGCATTGATGAAGCCACCCAGCAATAGCCAGAGGCTGATCTTGCCGCGGGCACGCCAGAAGCCGGCGAGCCCGGCAAAGCCCAGCGGCAATTGATAGCGCTCGGTTCGCGCCAGGCCATATTGCGCCGCGACCACGACCAGCAGCAGGCCCGCGGCCAGCAGCAATGCCCCCCAGCCGGTGAGCATGATGCCCGCCGCTGCCAGCGCCAATGCCGCCAGCGGCAGAGCCAATCGCCACACCACATCGCGCGGCGCCAGCGCGGTCCAGATCGAGCCCTGCGTGCGCAAGGCCGCCGAGGTGAATTCGCCCAGCGCCATGGGCAATATGAGCAGAGCCGCTGCATAAAGCGGCCAGCTCGGCGCGCTGCCGCGCAGGGCATCGGCAAGAGCGGCATAGAGGCAGAGCGCAGCGGCAACGAGGAGGCTACCCAGGATGGTCAGCATGCTGCCGGCCCGTAACGTGGTCCGGGCGGCGGCGCTGTCCTTTTTGGCCATGTCCTCGGCATGGAACCGCATCACGGCGGTCTGTTGCCCCATGCCGGCGCCGATGGCCAGCACGGTCGCCAGCGCCAGGCCAAAGGCGAAATAGCCATATTCATCGGGGCTCATGGTGCGCGCCAGCACGACGAAGCCGATATAGGTCAGGCCCGCCGAGGCCAGCTTGATGACGAGCGAGGACAACGACCGGGTCAAACCCGTTCGCAGCAGCGACCCTAAAGCGCTCCCTTGCCTCAGCATGTCTGCCCCATAGCGGCCGGCAGAACCGGCGCCTTCATTGTGGCAGCTCTATCTCAAGAAGCCCTTACTGGTCCCGTTACAATTCGGTAAGGCTGACCATCCACAAAGTCATTCCCGCGAAAGCGGGAACCCCTGTTTGCTTTCTTGTATCCTAAAACGGAGGTTCCCGCTTTCGCGGGAATGACACCGTGGGAGAGCAGGTCGCCGTGGTGACTTCGGGCTAAAAATGCTGGAAACGCTCTAGTGCCGGAAATGGCGCATGCCGGTCATCACCATGGCGATGCCGGCGGCGTCAGCCGCGGCAATCACCTCGTCGTCGCGCATCGAGCCGCCGGGCTGGATCACGGCGGTCGCGCCGGCGGCGACCAGGGCTTCGAGCCCATCGGCAAAGGGGAAGAAGGCATCCGAGGCGACGACCGAATCCTCGGTCAGGGCGCCGTCAATGCCGGCGGCCTTTGCGGCATCGATCGACTTGCGGTGACCGGTGAGCGCGGAATCGACCCGCGACATCTGTCCGGCGCCGATGCCGACCGTAGCGCCATCCTTCACATAGACAATGGCATTGGACTTGACGTGCTTGGCCACCTTGGCGGCAAGGCGCAGGTCGGCCATTTCCGTGTCGGACGGGGCCTTCTTGGTCACCACCTTGATATCGCAATCATCGACATTGCGATTGTCGCGCGACTGGACCAGGAGCCCACCCGCCACGGATTTGACCGTGAGGCCATCGGCCTTGGGGTCGGCAATGCCGCCGGTCAGCAGCAGGCGCAGGTTCTTCTTGGCGGCGATGATGGCTTGCGCTTCCGGCGTGGCCGAAGGGGCAACGATCACTTCGGTAAAGACCTTGACGATCTCCTCGGCCGTGGCCGCATCGATCTCGCGATTGGTGGCGACAATGCCGCCAAAGGCGCTGACCGGGTCGGTGCGCAGGGCATTTCTATAGGCAGTCACCAGATCGCCGGCCACGGCAACGCCGCAGGGATTGGCATGCTTGATGATGGCGACGGCCGCGCCCTGGGCGGGATCGAATTCGCTGACCAGCTCGAAAGCGGCGTCGGTGTCGTTGATATTGTTGTAGCTGAGCGTCTTGCCCTGCACCTGTTTGGCGGTGGCGACGCCGGGGCGGCTCTCGCCATTGGCGTAGAAACCGGCCCATTGATGCGGATTTTCGCCATAGCGCATGACTTCGCGCAGCGTGCCGGCAAAGCTGCGATAGGGAATTTCGGGATAGTCGATCGCCTTGGCGAACCAGCTCGAAATGGCGCTGTCATAGGCGGCGGTGCGGGCATAGGCCTTGGCCGCCAGCTGCTGGCGCAATTCGAACGGCACGCCGCCGGCCTTGATGGCCTCGAGAATGGCGGGATAGTCGGTGGGATCGACGACGACGGTCACATAGGCATGGTTCTTGGCGGCGGAGCGCACCATGGCCGGGCCGCCGATATCGATATTCTCGATGATCTCGTCATAGGACGCGCCCGAGGCGACGGTCTTTTCGAAGGGGTAGAGATTGACCGCCACCAGGTCGATGGCGCCGATCTCATGCTCGGCCATGGCGGCGGCGTGGTCGGCCTTGTCGCGCACCGCCAAAAGCCCGCCATGGACTTTGGGATGCAGCGTCTTGACCCGGCCATCCATCATTTCGGGGAAGCCGGTGAGGTCGGAAATCTCGCGGACCTTGAGACCAGCATCGCTGATGAGCTTATGCGTGCCACCGGTCGATACCAGTTCCACGCCTGCTTCGCTCAGCCCCCGTGCAAAATCGGCCATGCCGGATTTGTCGAATACCGAAAGCAGTGCGCGCCCGACCTTGACCGTCTTGCTCATCAAAAATGTCCCGCAGAGAGAATGGAAATTCTGCGCGCTCGCTAGCACGAAGCGGGCGCGATGGGAACCAGGCACTATTGCTCGAGCGTAAAGATCCAGGCGATCTCGCGTTCGGGGACAGCTTCGGTCTCCAGCACCAATTGCCGCGTCTTGTGAAAGCCGAGATAGGCCGATTGGCGCACGCTTTCCTCTTCGTGGAGATCCGCGCCCTCCCACAAAAAGCTCCAGACCGCGCCATTGGGCAGCACCAGGCGCACCAGGCCCTCGCCCGACACGCGCCGCACCAGCACATTGGGCGCCAGATGGAAGCGCACCGAGAGCAGGCCCGATGGCGTGCCATTGGCGATCATGCGGTCCTGGCCCACCAGCGTCGTGCCTTCCGAAAGCAGGGTCAGCCGCCGTTCGAGATCGACCCCATAGCGCTTGGCATAGCCGCTGGTGCCCAGGGTCAGCAGATGATCGGCGGGGTCGAGCGCCAGCGTGGGCGGCACAAGCTCGGCATCTTCGGCATCGATCGAGGGCGCCGAATGGGCGACGGTCTGGCGGAACAGGGCTTGGCTGTCGGGCAGATCGGCCGGCGCCGGCCCGCAGGAGCCCAGGATCAGCTCGCTGCCATAGGAAAATTCAAAGGCCAGTGCGCCGGCATGGGCGTCGGCGTCAAAACCCTTGGGCGGGTGCTGGCCGGAATCGGCGATCACCACGGCCTCGCCATTGCGCAATATGCCATAGCCGCCCAGCAGCATGGACCGCCGCTTGCGGCTGGGGGCGAGCGCCTGCACGGCGATCAGCACGTCATGGGGCAATTGCCCGCAGCCGTTGAAATAGGCGGGTTCGCCGCTCGACAGCGTCAGCGCATCGAGGCTTTCATGCATGCGGTCGATCTGGGCGCCCAGCTCATTGCCTTCTTCGGTCTTCCAGGCGCTGGCGGCGCGGCGCACGCTGGCCAGTTCCACCAATAATTGCAATTGCAGCTTGGGATTGCGCGACAAATGCATGCCATCGGCATCGAGCTGGCCGGCGAGCACGGCATTGAGCTTGGCGAGGCGCGCGGGCACATCGGTCTTGTCGTCCTGGTCGCAGATTTCGGCGCCCAGCAGGGCGATGGCGGCATAGAGCGTTTCACTGGGGTCGCTGGTCAGCGGCGCACGGACTTTCAGACTCTGGATCTGGGCGCCCAGCACGCGCTGGATGGTCTTGGCCTGTTCGGGATTGGCCCCGTCGAGCAGCAGCGGCAAATGCCTTAGCCAGTTGAGCACGCGTTGCGCTGTTAGCGCCGGGGCCCAGGTGTCGCGTTCGAACTGGCCCTCGCGGCTGATCCAGTCGAGCACCAGCATACGGGCAAACTTGCGCTCGCCGGGGTCGCGCAGGTCGCGGAAATGGCGCAGCCAGGAAAAACCATGCAGGTTCAGCCACCAATCCATATGGTCGATATCCAGACCAAAGGGCGAGGCGCCGCCGGTTTCCACCAGCTTGGAGGCCAGGAGATAGCGGCCGCTCATCATGTCGCGCACCGCGTCGCGGTCGGCGGGGCGGAATTCGGGCAATTCGCCGGCAAAGGCGTCGTCGGCCAGGCCGCGCCAGGTCCAGCGCAGCAAAGGCAGCGTCACGACAGTATCGGCCAGGCCCAGCAGCAGCCGGCGCAGCGTGAAACCCAGCTGTCCGGCCATCAGCCTGTCCCCGCGCGGCATGCGCCCAGGACAAGTCTACTGCACCTTAGAAACCTCAACGACCCAAATCCTTTGCGCTGCAACGTCCCCCGACCGTTGCCATTCGCCCCCAAATCGCGATTCTAGCGACGGCGGCGGAATCGCGCCACGAAGAATCCATCCATGCCCCCAGCCAATCCACCCGGATTCATGCCGGGATGGGTCCGCACCAGGCCTTTTTCAGTCACGGCCTGCTCGAGCCCGGCCATTTCCGCCGGGGTGACGGGGAAAAGTTCGAGCCCGGGCAGCGAATCAAGCGCCCAATCGACCTGCGCCTCGCCCTCGGCCGGTTCGAGCGAACAGACGCAATAGAGCAGAGTGCCGTTGATATCGAGACAGCGGAAGGCATTGGTCAGCAGCGCCCGCTGCAAGCGCACGCGGCCGGCGACGTCGCCCACCGAGCGATGCCAGATCACTTCGGGATGGCGGCGGAAGGTGCCGGTGGCCGAGCAGGGCGCGTCGAGCAAAACGCCCGAATAGAGCGAATTGGGCGCAAAGGTGCCGGCATCCCCCACAATAGTCTCGGCCGTATAGTCGAGCCGGGCGAGATTGCCGCGCAGCCGCTCCATGCGGTTGGCGTCGCTATCGAGCGCGGTCACGGCATAGCCAGCCTTGAGCAATTGCGCGGTCTTGCCGCCCGGCGCGGCGCAGAGGTCGAGCACGCGAGCACCCGGCTCAAGCGCCAGCAGGCGCGCGGGAATGGCGGAAGCGGCATCCTGCACCCACCATTGGCCTTCGGCATAGCCGGGCAGGGCCTCCACCGGCCGGTCGCGCTGGTCGATGCGCACACTATCGGCCATGACCGGCTGGGCGCCCAGCGCCTCGATCAGTTCGGGGTCATTGTCCTTGAGGGTCAGATCGAGCGGCGCGCCGGCCAGCAGGGCGTCGGAAAAGCCGTCAATGGCCGCTTCGCCATAGGCTTCGAGCCAGGTATCGCCAAAAGTGTCGGGGATGAGCAGGTCGTCGCTCAGCATGCCGAATTTGGCCGAATTGGCCTGGGCGCTGCGCAAAACGGCATTCATCAGGCCCGACAGATGCCGCGCCTTGGGGTCGCGCTTGGTGGCTTCGACCGCCAGGAACAAAGCGCTATGCGCGCCCAGATCGGGCAGAAACACCAGTTGCGCCAGGGACAGGCGCAGAATGGCTTCGAACGTCCCGGACTTGCCCGGCATGCCCTTGTCGAGCAAAGCATGGATGATGAAATTGAGCTGGCCCTGGCGGCGCAGAGCCGTGGTGATCAGCCGATTGGCCAGCGCGCGGTCGCGCCCATCGGCCAGGTCAGCCGCATGCAGCGGCGCGAAATTATCACCCGCCAGCACGGATTTGAGCCGCTGGGCGGCAACGAGGCGGAGCTTGAGCCCCGCCGGTTCGGTTTTAGGTGCCACGCTTCAGAATTATCCCCAGGGACCGTTTTGTCCGCCACCGTCACCGGACCTTCCGGTGGGCGGCACGCGCCAGCCGCTGCCCGTGCCGCGGGCGGTCGAAGCCGGTTGCGAACGGGGCTGGGGCGCGGGGCCCTTATCGTTCACCTGCATCTCGGCTGCAAGCTTCTGCAGGGCCGCGATGCGGTTGCCGGTATCGGGATGGGTGGAAAAGAGATTGTCCATCCGCTGCCCCGACAGGGGATTGATGATGTACATATGGGCCATGGCCGGATTGCGCTCGGCCGCGACATTGACCGTGCGATGAGCCGCTCCGGCGATCTTTTGCAGGGCCGAGGCCAGGGCCAGTGGGTCGGCCGAAATCTCGGCGCCGTGCTTGTCGGCCTCATATTCGCGGGTACGGCTCACCGCCATCTGCACCACCATTGCGGCCAGCGGGGCGAGGAAGACCATCAGCAAGGCGCCAATGCCGCCCAGCGGATTGTCGCGATTATTGCCGCCGCCAAAGAACAGGCCAAACTGGGCCAGCGCCGAGATAGCACCGGCAAAGGTGGCGGTAATGGTCATGGTCAGCGTGTCGCGATTGCGGATATGGGCCAGTTCATGGGCGACCACACCGGCCACTTCGCGCGTTTCGAGCGTGCGCAGCAGACCCGTCGATACCGCCACGGCGGCATTTTGCGGATTGCGCCCGGTGGCAAAGGCATTGGGCTGGTCGGACTGGATGACATAGACCGCAGGCGTCGGAATACCGGCGCGCCTGGAGAGCGTATCGACCATGTCATAGAGTTCGGGTACGCGCGACCGCTCCACCGGGACGGCGTTCTGCATGCGCAGCACCATCTTGTCCGAATTCCAGTAACTGAAGAGGTTGGTCCCCGCCGCGAAGAGAAAGGCGATCATCATGCCGCCGGTGCCGCCGATGAAATAACCCACCACCATGAACAAAGCCGTCAATCCGGCGATCAGGACAGCAGTGCGAAACATGTTGAACATCGGAGCCTCTTGGGGTTGGTCTTTCCCGCAACTATGTTGTGCCGACAGGGGTTTCATGCAAGGCGCATGAGCATAGCACATTTTGGAAGCCGGCGATGAGTGATGCAGAAGACAAGCCTGAGGGGGAGGCGGCCCCTCGCCCGCCCCTGAGCCCCGCCGCCCAACGGGCGCTGGCCGAGGCAGAAGCCAGGCGCAATGCCATCGACGGCAAGACCGCCTTTGCCCCTAAGGAAAAGGGCGGACGCGGCGGGCTCGAACCCGGCCGCTATGGCGATTGGGAAATCAAGGGCCTGACCAGCGACTTTTGAAAGCTAGAGCCGCGCTTTTTCGATGGCCGGCAGCAGGTGGTCATCCACCGCCTGCGGCGTCAGGGGGCCGACATGCTTGAAGGTGATGACGCCATCGGCATCGACCACGAAAGTCTCGGGCACGCCATAAACGCCCCAGTCGATCGAGACCCGCCGGTCGCGATCGGCGCCGACGGCATCATAGGGATTGCCCAGTTCGGCGAGGAAGGCGCGGGCATTTTCGGGCGCGTCGGACTGGTTGATGCCGAACATGCGCACCTTGGCCACATCCTTGACCGCTTCGAGCAGCGGATGCTCGGCGCGGCAGGGCAGGCACCAGCTGGCAAAGACATTGACCACGGTGACTTCGCCCTTGAGCGCGGCCGTATCAAAGCCCGGCACACCCAGATCGGGCACCGCCTCCATGGCAAAGACCGGCGCGGGCTTGTCGATCAAGACGCTCCGCACCAGGCTGGGATCGCGATCCATGGACGAGGCAAAGATGGCGACCAGGGCGACCAGCAGCAGCAGCGGCAGGGCGAACAGCACATAGCGCATCAGGCCGCAGGCCCCGCCGAACGGCGGCGAATGCCGCGCGCTTCAAGATCGGCCAGTTTCTTGGCCACGCGACCGGCGTCGAACCGGGTCCAGAATACCAGCGCGGCGACGGCCAGGGTCACCCCGGCATAGGCGGCGATGATGAAGACGGCATGCGGCCCGAGATCAATCACGATTTGGCTCCCTGCGCGGCCTGCCGTTCCAGCGCCATGACCCGGCGGCGGCTTACCTCGGTATGCATGGCTTTGAGATGCAGCACCAGGAACAGGAAGGTAAAGGCGAAAAACATCACGAAAAGCGGCGTCAGGATGGAGCCCGGCATGCGCGGTCCATCGGCGCGGAAGACGCTGGCGGGCTGGTGCAAGGTGCTCCACCAGTCGACCGAGAATTTGATGATGGGAATGTTGACGGCGCCCACAAGGGTAAAGACGGCAATGACACGGGCAGCGCGGAGCTGATCGTCAAAGGCGCGCCACAGCGCGATAATGCCCAGATAAATGAACAGCAGCACCAGGGTCGAGGTCATGCGCCCGTCCCATTCCCAGAACGTGCCCCAGGTGGGCCGGCCCCAGAGCGAGCCGGTAAAGAGCGCCAGAGCGGTAAAGGTCGCGCCCAGGGGCGCTGCCGCCTTCATCGACACATCGGCCATGGGGTGGCGCCAGACCAGGGTCCCGAGCGCCGAAACCGCCATCACCGCATAGACGAACTGGCTGAGCCAGGCACTGGGCACATGCACATACATGATGCGCACGGTGTCGCCCATTTGATAGTCCTCGGGCGAATTGAAAAGGGCGAACCACAGGCCGAGGACGAAGAGCAGGGCGGTGAGGATGGTGAGCGGCCAGAGCAGGGGTTTCGTCCAGGCGACGAATTGCCCGGGATGGGCGATGCGGTTCCACCAGCTCTGTTTGGGTGTGGTTTCAATAGTCATGATATCAGCGCTCTAATCCTCGGCCGAGCTTATCGCAAGGGCGGCGGCAAAGGGAGCCAATGCCAAGGCCATGAGGCTCAATGCCGCAAGAAACAGCATGGCGGCATTCGATTGGCTGGCGCTGATCGCCCCGGTGCCGAAGATCAGCACGGGCACTGAAAGCGGCGCGATAAGGATGGGCGCAATCAGCCCGCCCCGCCGTATCGCCACGGTCACCGCCGCGCCAATGGCCCCGAAAGCGGCCAGTGCCGGGGTGCCCAGCAATAGCGAAATGACCATGCGCCAGAACGCAGAAAAATCCATGGCCAGCAGCACGGCAAGGATCGGACTGGCCAGGATCAGCGGCAAAGCCGTCAGCAGCCAATGGGCGATCACTTTTGCGGCAATGATGGCGACAAGCGGCAGCTCGGCATGGCGCAGCAGGATCAGGGTGCCGTCCTCATGATCGGGGCGGAACAGCCGGTCGAGCCCCAGCAGCATGGCAAGGAAGGCCGCGATCCAGATAATGCCGGGCGCAATGGTCGCCAGCAGCGCGCGGTCGGGGCCGACAGCAAAAGGCACGATGGCCCCGGTGATGACAAAGAACAGCACCAGCGTCAGCACATCGCCGCCACCGCGCAGGGCCAGCGCCAGTTCGCGGGTCACAATGGCGGAAAAAGCCTTCATGCGGCTTTCCCCAAAGCCAGGGTTTCCACGCGGGCGGTATCGGGCAGGGTGATCGGATCATGCGTCGCGGCAATGGCGATGCCGCCGGCGTCGAGATGGTCGGCGATGAGACCGGTCACCAATTGATGGCCTTCAATATCAAGCGCCGCGGTGGGTTCATCCAGCAGCCAGATCGGCCGCTGCGTCACCAATAGCCGCGCCAGCGCCAGCCGCCGGCTCTGCCCGGCCGAGAGATAGCCCGCGTCGAGCATGGAAAGATCGCCCAGCCCGACGCGATCAAGAGCATTATCGACACTGTCCCCCGTTGCGCCATTGACCGCAGCCCAAAAGCTAAGATTCTCGGCCACGCTGAGCCGCGGCTTAACGGCATTGCGATGGCCGCAATAATGCAGCAGCGGCCCGGCCTCAGCGTCCATGCCTTCAATGGCAAAAAAACCGGCCAGCGGCGCGACGATCCCGGCCAGGGTCAGCAGCAGGGTCGTCTTGCCCGTGCCATTGGGGCCACGCAACAAAAGACAGGTGCCGGCGTTGACGGCAAAGTTCAGGTCATCGGCCAGTGGCAGGCCGCCGCGGCCGCAGGCAAGTCCCTGCGCGCGCAGCACTAAAGATGGATAGGCTTGCCTTTGCGTCATGACCCCATCTCGTATTGAACCAAAGGCAAGACTGGCAAGGGCAATCTTTAGTGTCTATAAGCCGTCACAGATTGGAGTCATTCCAGAAAAGGCGGCGCTATCCGGCGGATTTCGGGAGCTT
>DATMSY010000004.1:0-13506 GCA_035565135.1 Devosia sp. | reverse complement strand
CGGGCTCGCGCCGCGGCGTGGCTACGGGCTGCGGGGCGGAAGCCTGGGCGGGACGATTGAAATCGAAACGCGGCACCGGCGCGGGGCTGGCAGCGGCCGGCGCAGGCGCATCTCCACCCGGAATGCGAACCGGGAATGGCGTGGGCTGTGGCTGGGGCTGAGGAGCCGCTGGCTGGGCAGTACTGGACTGGGTAGTACTTGGCTGGGAGGCGGACGGCGCGGGCGTATCAGTGCGCGCATCCTGCGCCATCAGCTTCGCGAGTTCGGCGATCAGGTCGTCGGCGTCAGATTGTCCGGCCATTGGCTCCGGTTTCGCTGTTGTCATCAAGCAGCGCCTTCTTGGTTACTGCAACGGCGCCCAGTATAGGCATTTTGCCGCGAGTCATCACAGTAATGCGCCCGAATTATGAAAGCTCAGTCAGGGCGGAGACGCCTAGAATTGCTAGGCCATTCACCAGAACCTGACGGACGGCGTCGACGAGCGCGAGTCGAGCCAATGTCAGCTTTGGATCGTCAGCGTTAACAAACCGCAAAGATACATCATCCTTGCCTTTTGCCCAGAAGCTATGGAAGGCGCTGGCCAAGTCGTGCACGTAGAAGGCGATGCGGTGCGGCTCGTGGGCCACGGCAGCCGCGGCGACGGTGCGCGGCCAGGCGGCCAGAACGCGGACAAGGTCCAGTTCCTCTGGGGTTTGGATGCGTTCGATCTCGGCCAGGGCGAGGGCTTCGGGGGAGAGATCGAGGGCGGGCAGATCGCGATTGGCGGTCTTGAAGATCGAATAAGCCCGGGCATGTGCGTACTGGACATAGAATACGGGATTATCCCGTGTCTGTTCCTTGACCAGGGCGAAGTCGAAATCCATGGCCGCGTCATTGCGGCGGAACAGCAGCATGAAACGGGTGGCGTCGGCGCCCACTTCATCCACCACATCGGCCAAAGTGACCAAGTCGCCGGAGCGCTTGGACATTTTGAAGGGCTCGCCATTCTTCATCAGGCGGACGAGCTGGCAGATGCGCACGTCCATATCGGCGGCGTTGAGCGAGACGGCCTTGGTGGCGGCCTGGAGGCGCTTGACGTAGCCGGAATGGTCGGCGCCCAGCACGTTGATCATGTGCTTGAAGCCGCGCAGGTATTTGTTGCGGTGATAGGCGATGTCGGCGGCGAAATAGGTGTAGGTGCCGTCCGACTTGATCAGGGGGCGATCGACATCGTCGCCGTAATCGGTGGCGCGGAACAGGGTCTGCTCGCGATCTTCCCACTCGTCGGGAGTCTTGCCCTTGGGGGGCTCGAGGCGACCTTCATAAATCATGCCTTCCTGGCGCAGCCAATCGAGCGTGGTGTCGATGGCGCCGCCCTGACCGTGCAGGGTGCGTTCGGAGAAGAAGACATCGTGATGGATATTGAGCTTGGCGAGGTCGGCCTTGATCAGCTCAAGCATGGCGGCCAGGACGCGCTCCTTGACCAGGGCCAGGGCTTCGGGCTCGGGCTTGTCGAGCAGGCTCGTGCCGAACTCGGCCTTGAGGGCTTGGCCGACCGGGATCAGGTAATCGCCGGGGTAAAAGCCGGACGGGATTTCGATGGTTTCGCCCAGGGCTTCGCGATAGCGCAGGAAGGTGGAGCGGGCGAGCGTATCGATCTGGCTGCCGGCGTCGTTGATGTAATATTCGCGGCTGACCTCGTAGCCGGAATAGGCCATGAGCGCGGCCAGCGTGTCGCCGAACACGGCGCCGCGGGTGTGGCCGACATGCATGGGGCCGGTCGGATTGGCCGAGACATATTCGATATTGACCGCTTCCCCCTGCCCTAGCGTCGAGCGGCCGTAATCGGCGCCCTGCTGGGCGATGGACCGCAGGACCTGATGCCAGATGGGCGTGGCGAGGCGGAAATTGATGAAGCCGGGGCCGGCGACCTCGACGGAGGTGACGTCAGGGTCTTTGCCGAAATGTTCGGCCAGGGTCGCGGCGACTTCGCGCGGGTTCTTGCCCAGGGGCTTGGCAACGATCATGGCCGCATTGGTGGAGAGATCGCCATGGGCGCTATCTCGCGGGGGCTCGACCACGATGCGGGCCAGGAGATCGGCACCGGCTTCGGGATAGAGAACCGAGAGGGCGTTGGAAACGCGCGCAGCGAAAAGGGCGAAAACGTCCATGATAAACCTGAAAATGTAGGAGCGCCGGGGTTAGCGGAATTCCACCTTAGCGTCAAACAAGCGCTGGTATTCGTCCAGGGCATAGGGATCGGTCATGCCGGCGATGAAGTCGGCGACGGTGCGGGCGCGCTGGGCCTCGTCGGGGGCAGCGGCGGCGGCGAGGCCCCAACGGCCAGGCATGTCGCCGGAGGCCATGTAGCGGGCGAAGAGGTCGATGACGACGGCTTCGCTCTGGCGGACGGGGACCATGACCGATTCATGGCGGTAGACACGCTCGAAGAGGAATTGCTTGAGGCCGCGTTCGGCCTCGGTAGTGGCGGGGGAGAAGGTGACGAGGGTTTTGCCGGCGTTGCGGACGTCTTCGACATTGGTGATGCCGGCGGCGGCGATATTGGCGGCGGAGGTGGCGATGACGTCTTCGATGGAGCGGGTGATGAGCCGGCGCTGGACTTCGTGGGCCTGGCGCTTGGGGGCGATATCGGGGTAGCGGGCGAGGACTTCGCAGATGACGGGGCCGGCAAGCGGGACGTCCGCCAGGTCGTCGAGGACGATGAGACCGGCGCGCAGGGCGTCGTCGATGTCGTGGGCGTTGTAGGCGATGTCGTCGGCGATGGCGGCGGCCTGGGCTTCGAGCGAGGCGTGGGTGGCGAGGCGCAGGTCAGCTATGGCGGGGATGTCGGAGAGGCCCGTGGGGAGGCCTTCGTGGGCGTAGCGGCCGTAGGGGGTGCCATCCGGATGGATCAGGGGGCCATTGTGCTTGAGGATGCCTTCGAGGGTTTCCCAGGTGAGGTTGAGGCCGTCATGCTCGGCATAGCGGTTTTCCAGGCGCGTGACGACGCGGATGGCCTGGATATTGTGGTCGAACCCGCCATAGGGGGCCATGGCGGCATGCAGCGCGCGCTCGCCGGCATGGCCGAACGGGGTGTGGCCCAGATCGTGGCTGAGGGCGACGGCTTCGGCGAGGTCTTCGTCGAGCCGCAGGGCGCGGGCGATGGAGCGGGCCATCTGGCTGACTTCGAGCGTGTGGGTCAGCCGATTGCGGAAGTGGCGGCCTTCGTGGTGCAGGAAAACCTGGGTCTTGTGCTGCAGGCGGCGGAAGGCGGTGGAATGAATGATGCGGTCACGGTCGCGCTGGAATTCGGAGCGCGTGGGGCTGGGGCCGGTGCCATGGAGGCGGCCGAGCGAGTGTTCCGGTTTACTGGCGTAGGGAGCAGTATCGCTCATCGGTGATAACAAGACCCTTTTCAACGGCTGGCAGAGTTACTATTTTAGCCTGACCGTTATGACATTACGAACGGCATGGATTGCAAATGACCGAAGCTGTGCTCGCCCCGACCGAAGTTGTGCTGACTGACCGCGCCGCCAAGCGCGTGTCGCGCATTCTCGCGAAAGAGCCGGAAGGCACGGTGTTGCGCATTTCGGTGGCGGGGGGCGGTTGCTCCGGATTCCAGTATGAATACAACCTCGTACAGGAAAAGGCGGCCAGCGACGATATCGTTCTGCAAAAGGGCGACGCGGTGGTGCTGATCGATTCGATGAGTCTGGAATTCATGGGCGGCTCGGAAATCGACTTTGTGGACGATCTGATCGGCCAGGCGTTCCAGATCAAGAATCCGAATGCGGTTGCTTCCTGCGGCTGCGGGACGAGTTTCGCCGTTTAGGGTGCCGGGTTTCGGTAGCACACAATTCCGCTCCGGACGCATATCTACGGCGCCGGCAATTCGTACCATCTCCGTATAACCACCGTTCTCCCTCGGGCTCGACCCGAGGGGCCGCTCGCCGCTTGTGCCGGGCTGGGAGAGGCCCTCGGGTCGAGCCCGACGGAGAGCCGGTGGTTGGGAACGCATGGTGTGCCCTCTCCGCGCAGGGGGGTGTTTGGATGCCTTCAGCATGGATTTCGGCCTTCGCCGGAATGACACCGTGGGTGCTTTGGGCCTCGAGTGCATACCGCGGCTCAAGGGGAGGTGAATTCCAGCTAAACCCCGTTGTGCTCGGCAGAATCAGGCCATAGTCTCCGCCGCGACTAGCGGAGGATTTCATGGGACTGGTGGAACGGGTGGACGCGGCGATCGATGCCGCGCTGGTGCAGCGCATTGTCGGCTGCGTTATCATCATCAACAAGGATGGGCAGGAAATCTATGCCCGCGCTGCCGGTCTTGCCGACCGCGAGGGCAATGTGCCCATGCGGCGGGATGCGATTTTCCGGCTGGCTTCGGTGACCAAGCCGATCGTGGCGACTGCTGTGCTGCGGCTGCTCGATCTGGGGCTGATCGGGCTCAATGATCGCGTGACGCGCTACCTGCCCTGGTTCACGCCGGCCAATCCCGATGGCAGCGCGGCCGATATCCGCATCCGGCATTTGCTGAACCATACGTCGGGGCTGACCTATGAGCGCGTACCGGCCGATGCCAGCGCGGGGCTTTCGGGGCCGGTCAATTCGCTCACCGAGACACTGACCAATATTGCGCGCGTGCCGCTGGCCTTTGCGCCCGGAACTGGCTGGGCCTATGGCACCAGCGTGGATGTGCTGGGTGGGGTGCTGGCTGCCATCAACGGGTCCAGTGTCGAGGACGCCCTGCGGCGCTATGTGACGGGGCCGCTGGGGATGGATGACAGCCATTTTTATGTCACCGACCCGGCCCGGATGACCACGGCCTATGCCGATGGCACGCCGCCGGTGCGCATGGGCGAGCCGCATGTGATCCGCGATGCGCAAGGCAATGGCACGGGATTCTCGCCGGCCCGCATTTTCAATCCGGCAGCGGCGCAGAATGGCGGCGCCGGCATGGCGGGCACGGCCGACGACGTGATGAAAATGCTCGAGGTCTATAATGGCCGGCCGGGGCTGCTGGCGCCAGAAACCGTGGCGCTGGCGCTGGCCAACCAGATCGGCGATCTGCCGCGGCGCGAGCATGATGCGGGCAAGCGGTTCAGCTATCTGGGTGCGGTATTGGCGGACCCGGTTGCCGCGGGGAACCCCTGCCCGATCGGCACGGTCGATTGGGGCGGGGCGTGGGGGCACAATTGGGTGGTCGATCCGATCAACCGAATTACCATTACGGTGTGCACCAATACGACCTTCGAGGGCTGCAATGGCCCGTTCCGCGACGACATATTGCGCGCTGTATACGCCTGAAAGGACTGGCCATGAGTTTGGAAAAGCTGCTCGACGCGACTGTCGGCAAAGCCATGGAGGAAAAGCGCATCGTGGGCGCGGTGCTGCTGGTGCGGCGCCATGGCGAGCTGATTCACGAGGCGGCCTATGGCCTTGCCGACCGGGAAGCGGGGCGGGCGATGGCGGTGGACGCAATCTTCCGGCTGTCGTCGCTGACCAAGCCCATCGTCGCCACGACGATTTTGGCCATGGTGGATGCCGGGCTGATCGGGCTCGACAAACCGGTGACGGACTATTTGCCCTATTTCACGCCGCGCCTGGCGGATGGCAGCACGCCGGTAATCACCATCCGGCATTTGCTGACGCATACGGCGGGGCTGGGCGGCGAGATTCCGTTGTCGGAAGCCGAAAAGCAGGACCCCGATTTCAATCGCTGGCATTTGTCGCTGGATGAGAACATGGAGCGGCTGGCAAGCATGCCGCTGCTGTTCGCGCCGGGGACCAGTTGGGCGTATTCGCTCTCCATCGATGTGCTGGGCGCGATAGCCGGCAAATTGGTGGGCGGAACGCTGGGCGATGCAGTCGCAAAATACGTAACCGGCCCGTTGCAGATGGACGACACCGCATTCCGCGTGACCGATCGGGCGCGGCTGGCGGCGGCCTATGCCGATGGGGCCGATGGGCCGGTGCTGATGGGCGATCCGCATAGCGTTCCCAGCCCCTGGGGCGGCGATGTTGTTTACTCGCCGGGGCGGATTCTGGATGCCAAGGCGTACCATTCCGGTGGCGGCGGCATGGCGGGATCGGCACGGGATTACATGAAGCTGCTCGAAGCGCTGCGGACGGATGGTGGCGCGGTGCTCAAGCCGGAGACGCTGGCGCTGGGGCTGGCGAACCAGACGCCGCAATTGGCGCAATCGGTGTCGCCGGGCTGGCAGTTCGGATTCTTCGGCGCCTGGCTGGCCGATCCGGCGCTGGCGGAATCTCCCGCCAATGCGGGGACGTCGCGCTGGGGCGGGATTTATGGGCATACCTGGTTCATCGATCCCAAGGCGGGGCTGAGCGTGGTTTCGATGACCAATACCGGGCTCGAAGGGTGTGACCGGGCCTATCCGCTGGAGGTGCGGGATGCGATTTATGCGGGGGTGCGGTAGGCCGGGCTCCTCTCTTGAGGGGAGTGTTCGCTCCCTTGTCATGCTCTCCCAAATTCAGTTCTGCCGTCATTGCCCGGCTGGTCCGGGCAATCCATGCTTCCGCAGGAGCTGAGAGATGGATCACCCGGACGAGCCGGGTGATGACGATGAATGGAGAAATCGAGCGAGCCGCGAAGTCTGTCAGGCGGCGTCTTGAGCAGAGTAGCGGCTATTCATGGGCATGGCGTTCGAGGGGGCCTCGACACCCCCGCCCTCAATCCCTCCCCTCAAGGGGGAGGGAGGCCAATCGGGGCTCTCTGGTGCTGTCGATCAAATAAACCTCGGCCCCTCACGCTTCGGCGCAGCAAACAGAGGTTCCCGCTTTCGCGGGAATGACACCGTGTTGGGGGAGCCTCAGTGCGGATTCCGCCTTCGGGAATGACGTTGTGGGCTGGAAGCGGCTGGTGGTTGCGCCCTGCCCTGCCCGCCACTAGTCTGGCGCCGAATGGAGACGCCCGATGCGGATTGCGACCTGGAATATCAATGGCATCAAGGCGCGGCTGGAGATTTTGCTGACGTGGCTGGCGCAGGAAAAGCCGGATATTGTCGTGCTGCAGGAAATCAAGACGGTCGATGAGGGCTTTCCGCGGGCCGAAATCGAGGCGCTGGGCTATAATGTGGAGACGCATGGCCAGAAGAGCTGGAATGGCGTGGCCATCCTGTCGCTGCTGCCGTTTGACGAGGTGACGCGGGGGCTGCCGGGCGATGATTCGGATGAACAGGCGCGGCTGATCGAGGGCGTGTTCTCGGTGGAGACCGGGGCGGTGCGGGTGTGCAATATCTACCTGCCCAATGGCAATCCGGTCGATAGCGAGAAATTTCCTTACAAGCTGGCCTGGATGGATCGGCTGACGGCGTTTGTCGAGGAGCGGCTGGCGCTCGAAGAGCCGTTCGTGCTGCTGGGCGATTTCAATCTCATTCCGGCGCCGATCGATGCGCATGACCCCGACGCATGGTGGGGCGATGCGCTGTATCGGCCGGAGAGTCTTGAGCGGTTCCGGACGCTGACCAATCTGGGGCTGACCGATGCGCTGCGCGCCACGACGGCGGAGCCGGCCTATACGTTCTGGGATTTCCAGGCGGGGGCGTGGCGGCGCAATGCGGGCATTCGCATCGATCATCTGATGCTGTCGGCCCAGGCGGCGGACCGGCTGGATGGGGTGACGGTGCACAAGGACGTGCGCGGCTGGGACAAGCCGAGCGATCACGTGCCGGTCGAGGGGCGGTTCAGTTTCTAGGAGGCGATGATGGGGAAATCGGCGACGATTGTCGGGCTCAACCACGATCTGCGCGGCAAGAAATCCTATGTGCAGCTGGTGTGGGACGACGAGGCGGATAAGCGCTTGTCACTGCCGGTACCATTTGGCTGTAGTTTCGAGGACTTGCCGGGGGAGACCGAGAAGGCTGTGAAGGCGCTGTCGGCAGAGACCGGGGCGCTGGTGATCAGGTCGGCGGGGTGAAGGCGGCCGAGCGGCCATCCACATTTATCCAGCTTTGGGATGATCTTCAGCATGGATTCCGGCCTGCGCCGGAATGACATTGTGGGTGAGGCGATATTTGCTCACCACCGCCGCTTCCTCGGGATTGATCCGAGGATCAGTCGTCGCTCGTGCCGTGTTGGGAGTGGCCCTCGGGTCGAGCCCGAGGGAGAAACGGTGGGTAGGAGAGCGTCGGTGGACGCCCCGCCGCCTGAAACAGAGGTTCCCGCTTTCGCGGGAATGACACGGTGGCTGGGAGACGCTGCGCTTCTTAGAAGCCCGCGAATTGCGGGGCTATGCTGGTGGCGAGCTTGGTGGCTTCGGCTTGCTGGTCGGGCGAGGCGATGGAATTGGCCTGGTTGATCAGGTCATTGATCCAGGCGGCGTCAGCTGTGCCGGCGCAGCGCTGCTGGGCCAGGTTGAGCCACATCAGGCCCTCGACGGGCTGGGCGGCAATGCCGTCGACGCCGTTGAACAGCAGGCGGCCGAGCTGGGCCTGGGCCCCGCAATGGCCCTTGCGGGCAGCGAGGGAAAACCAGCGGGCGCTTTGCAGCGGATTGACGCCGAGTTCGTCGGCATTGAGGTAGAGCAGACCCACGCGATATTGCGCGTCGGCATCGCCGAAATAGGTGGCGGCGTGCAGCAGCAAAGCGTGCGAGCGCTCCGCATCGGCGGGAATGCCGGCGTCGGGGAGGCCTTCGCGGTAATATTCGCCGACCTTGACGAAGGACTGCGCCACGATGTCGGATTCGACGCCCTTGGGGGCGGCATCGGCGTGCTGATTGGCGATCTGGGCGAAATAGCCGAAGGCCTTGGCCGGGTCCTTGGCGACGCCTTCGCCATTTTCATACATGGTGCCGAGCTGCCACATGGCCATGGGCTGGCCAGCTTCGGCGGCGTCTTCAAGGGCGGCGAGGAGATCATCGCCGGACACGCCACCGCCTGCCCCATCGAGCATATTGGCCATATCCAGCGCGGCATCGGCCGCGGTCTGCGCGTGCGCGGGCGTGATCGACATCGCCAAGGCGAGCGTCAGTGCCGTCGCAACGGAGATCAGGGAAGTATCCCTAATAGTCCGCATCATACTCCTTTCGCCTGCCGGTCGGCAGGCGGGCGTTTCTTGCGCGGCCCGGAGGTCCGGGCTCGTGGCGGGCGCGCCAGACATGCCGGCGGCGTCCCTTATTGGTTTCACCCATTTTCTGCCAGTCGAGGCGGCGAGGAAAGCGGGCGTTAATGTTTTGGTAAACCCAGTTTGTGACCGGATTCCAGCCGGACCGATCACAAGTCGGCGCTTGGCTTGCCGAAAACCGGCGGGAACAGTCGTGGCCAGGTCAATCACGTCCAAAATATCACCCCTCACCGGCTCGAACCATTTGTAATTCCTGACTCTTTTCAAGTCGTGAAGACAAATGGCGGCGGCCGATTCCGGCACAAAAGGGCGAATGAGTTGCCGGGCGCTTGCGCGCCGGTTCCACAGACCATCCGCCCCCAGATGCCTATGACGTCTCGTTTAGGGGGAGATTGTGGCGGGAAACATCGCGAAAGTGTTGACGGGGGCCTGCGGCAAATTGAATCGCGGGCAATGTTGCTGAATCGTCACATTTTGTCGCAGGGGGGGCGGTGTTTTGGCGGCTAGAGCCAGTGGCGGCCGCGCATCCACCAGATGATGGCCACGGCGAAAGCGACGAGGCCGAGGCAAACGACCCAGAAGGCGCTGTCGTGATCGGCAAAGGGAATACCGGAGACGTTCATGCCCAGGGCGCCGGTGATCAGGGTCAGGGGCATGAAGACGACGGTGACGGCGGCGAGGACGAGCATGATGCGGTTCATCTGCTCGGCGCGGTCGTCGATCATCTGTTCGTGGACGAGAACGGCGCGCTCGGAGAGGGCCTGCAGCTCGTCGCCCATGCGGGCGGAACGGGCGGAGGCCTCGCGCAGGCGCAGGCGATCCTTGGCGGTGAAGAAGGAGAGGTCTTCGATTTCGAGCGTGTTGAGCACGTCGCGTTGCGGCCAGACCAGGCGGCGAAAATTGATCAGCGTACGGCGGAGATGCTCGAGATTGTCCTGGGCCTTGGTGTGATTCTTGAGGATCAGGGCTTCCTCGATTTCGTCGAGCCCGTCGCCCAGCATTTCGATCAGCGGCTCGAGCCGGTCGGCGGCGCGCAGGCCGAGGCGGGCGACGAGATCGGCGGGTGAAACCGGGGCGTGGTGGGATTGCTCCCAGCGGGGCAGGCCGAGAAAATCGAGAATGTTCAGCTCGGTCGCGATGATGACGCGGCCTTTTTCGATCCAGAGCGTGAGCAACTGGCGGCCCACATCGTCGGGGGCGGCGCCCGGGCGGGCGACGCGGAGCATGACCAGGGCCTTGTCCTCCATCACCGTGCAGCGGGCGCGGGTGGAAGGGGCGGTGAGCAGATCGGCGTTGAAGGCGCCCAGTTCCTCGCGCAGCCAGACCTTGAATTCGGGCGATTTGGAATTGCCCACGATGAGCTTGAAGCCGCGCGCCGGAACCGGCGGCGCTTCGGCCGCGGGTTCATGGCGGGTGACGCCGCCCTTGCCGTCGAAGACCAGGAGCGCGCCAATGCCCACCGTGCCGTTGAAGACGGAGCGGGCGGGCGGCTGGCGCGGAATGTCATCCATGGGTTTTCTCATGCCTACAGCGGTGACGCAGTAGACCTCACCCTGAGCTTGTCGAAGGGCGAGGTCGTGGCTGGCATTGTGCCACGACCTCGTGGTTCGACAAGCTCACCATGAGGTCTACTTAGCTCAGGCGCTTGAGCGCCTCGGCGATACGATCGCGCCGATCGATGGCAGCTTCGCGACGGCTCTTTTGTTCCTCGATGACTTCCTCGGGCGCCTTGGCGACGAATTGCTCATTGCCAAGCTTTTTGTCGATCTGGGCGACCTCGCCATCGAGCTTGCCGATCTCCTTTTCGAGGCGGGCCTTTTCGGTGGGGATATCGATGAACTCAGCCAAAGGCAGAGCCCAGGTGGCTTCGCCGACGACGAACTGCGCCGAACCGCCGGGCACATTGGCCTGGGGCGAGATTTCCTCGAGGCGGGCCAGGCGGGTGATGAGCGAGGTGCCGGCGACGAGGCGGGCGAGCGTGGTCTCCCCTGCCCCGATCACCACCATGGGGAGCCTGGCGCCAGCAGGCACGTTCATTTCGCTGCGGATGGAGCGGACATTGGTGATGACGTCGATCAGCCAGGTCAACTCGGCATCGGCCGCGGGGTCTTCGAGGCCGGCGAGATCAGGCCAGTCGGAGAGGATCAGCATGCTGTCGCGCGCCGGGCCAAACTTGCCGGTTTCCGCCCACAGCTCTTCGGTGACGAAGGGCATGAAGGGGTGGAGGATGGCAAGAATCTGGTCGAGCGCCCAGGCGGCGGTGGCGCGGGTTTCGGCCTTGGCGGCTTCGTCGGTGCCGTTGAAGACGGGCTTGGCGAATTCGACATACCAGTCGCAGAAGGTGCCCCAGACGAAGTCATAGGCGGCATTGGCGGCTTCGTTGAACTTGTAGTCGACAATGCCCTGGGTGACGGCGGCAGCGCCGCGCGCGGTGGCGCCGACGATCCAGCGATTGAGCGGGAGCTTATTGGCGCGTGGATCATAGCCCTCGACGCGGCGGCACTCGTTCATTTCGAGGAAGCGCGCGGCATTCCAGAGCTTGGTGACGAAGTTGCGATAGCCCTCGACGCGATTGATGGCGAGACGGATATCGCGGCCCTGCGCGGCCATGGCGGCGAGGGTGAAACGGGTGGCGTCGGCGCCATATTGATCGATGAGCTCGAGCGGGTCGATGACGTTGCCCTTGGTCTTGCTCATCTTCTGGCCCTTTTCGTCGCGGACCAGGGCATGCATGTAGACCGTGTGGAAGGGCTCTTCCTCAAGGAATTCGAGGCCCATCATCATCATGCGGGCGACCCAGAAGAAGATGATGTCGAAGCCGGTGACCAGAACGCTGGTGGGATAATAGCGCTTGAGCTCGGGCGTTTCGTCGGGCCAGCCCAGGGTCGAGAAGGGCCAGAGGGCCGAGGAGAACCAGGTATCGAGCACGTCTTCGTCGCGCTTGAGGACGGTCGGCGCACCATAATGGGCGTCGGCCTGAGCCTGGGCTTCGGCTTCGCTGGGGGCGACGAAGGGGTGGTTGTCCGGGCCATACCAGGCCGGAATCTGGTGCCCCCACCAGAGCTGACGGGAAATGCACCAGGGCTTGATGTTTTCGAGCCAGGCGAAATAGGTGTTTTCGTATTGCTGGGGCACGAATTTCATGCGGCCTTCGCGCACCGAGGCGAGTGCGGGCTGAGCCAGCACATCGGCCTTGACCCACCATTGATCGGTCAGGAAGGGCTCGATGACGACGAGTTTGCTCTTCTCGTCATGGGGCACCATGATCTTCTTGTCTTCGATATGGTCGAGGCCGCGTGTCGGCTCGGCTTCGGCCAAAGCGGTCAGATCGGCGACGATGGCCTTGCGCGCGACGAAGCGATCCATGCCGCGATAGGCGGCCGGGATGAATTCGTCGGAGATGATTTCGCCGCGGGTGGTGAAGACGTTGATCTGTTCAAGGTTGTTGCGAACGCCGACCTCGAAGTCGTTGAAATCATGCGCCGGGGTGACCTTGACCGCGCCGGTGCCCAAGGTGGGATCGGCATATTCGTCGGCGACGATGGGAATGCGGCGGCCGACCAGCGGCAGGGTGATGAACTTGCCGACGAGGGAGGCGTAGCGCGGGTCTTCGGGATGCACGGCAACGCCGCTATCGCCCAGCATGGTTTCGGGGCGGGTGGTGGCGACGATGATGTAGTCGCGGGTTTCCCACTCGGTGGGCTTGCCCTCTTCGTCATGGGCGATCGGGAACTGATAGGTTACGCCATCGGCCAGCGGATAGCGCAGGTGCCACATATGGCCCTTGATCTCGATGTTCTCGACTTCGAGATCGGAGATGGCGGTTTCGAGGCCCGGATGCCAATTGACCAGGCGCTTGGCGCGATAGATCAGGCCGCGCTTGTGCAGCTCGACAAAGACCTTGGTGACAGCGCGGACCATCTGGTCATCGGCGGCGCCGTTGTCGCCCATGGTGAAGCGTTCGCGGGAGAAATCAGCCGAGGCGCCGAGGCGCTTGAGCTGGTTCATGATGGCGCCGCCGCTCTCGCCCTTCCATTCCCAGACGCGCTCGACGAATTTCTCGCGGCCCATTTCGCGGCGGCCGGGCTGCTGGCGTTCCATCAGCTGGCGCTCGACGATCATCTGGGTGGCGATGCCGGCATGATCCATGCCCGGCTGCCACAGCACGTCCTTTTTCAGCATGCGATTGAAACGGACGAGGATGTCCTGAATCGTATTGTTGAGCGCGTGGCCGATATGGAGCGAGCCCGTGACATTGGGCGGCGGGATGACGATGGTGAAGGGCTCGGCGCCGGGCTTGGCCCCTGCCCCGGCCGCAAAGGCATTAGCCTCGAGCCAGTCGGCAGAAATGCGCGCCTCGACGGCGCCGGGCTCATAGGTCTTTTCAAGCATCAGGTCACTCGCAACAGCAACGACCCGCCAACGGATACCGGGCGGGCCG
>DATMSY010000003.1:0-49115 GCA_035565135.1 Devosia sp. | reverse complement strand
TGCCGATCAGCCACCAGGCCTTGGTGTCGAGGGCGCGGAACAGGGCTTGTGTGATCATTGTTTTGCTCCCTGGCTCGCTGAGAACCCCTCATCCGGCGCTGCGCGCCGACCTCTCCCCTGAGGGGCGAGGTGACCCAAGCCCTGGGCAAAAACACCAGAGCAGGAGCTTTATACAATGATCACACAAGCCCTGTTCCGCGCGCTCGACACCAAAGCCTGGTGGCTGATCGGCATTCTGCTTGCCGCTGCCATCCTGGTTCCGGCCAGCAATCTCCTGCTCTCGCCCGGCCAGTTCGGCTATGTGCCGACCTATCTGGTGTCGCTGTTCGGCAAATATCTGAGCTACGCCATGCTGGCGCTCGCCCTCGACCTGGTCTGGGGCTATTGCGGCATTCTCTCGCTCGGCCACGGCGCCTTTTTCGCCATCGGCGGCTATGGCATGGGCATGTATCTGATGCGCCAGATCGGCCCGCGCGGCGTCTATGGCAATCCCGTGCTGCCCGATTTCATGGTGTTCCTCAACTACAAGGAATTGCCCTGGTATTGGCTGGGCTTCGACAATTTCTGGTTCGCCATGCTGATGGTCGTACTGGTGCCGGGCCTTCTGGCCTTCGTCTTCGGCTTCCTCGCCTTCCGCAGCCGCGTCACCGGCGTCTACCTCTCCATCATCACCCAGGCCATGACCTTTGCCCTGCTGCTCGCCTTCTTCCGCAACGATATGGGCTTTGGCGGCAATAATGGCCTGACCGATTTCAAGGACATTTTGGGCCAGCCGATTGCCGCGCAGACCACGCGCCTCGCGCTCTTCGCCGCCACCGCCATTGCCCTGGCCTTGTCGGTTTTCATCTGCTCGATGATCGTCAATTCCAAGCTGGGCAAGGTGATGGTCGCCATCCGCGACGCCGAAAGCCGCACAAGGTTCCTCGGCTATCGCGTGGAATATGTGAAGCTCTTCGCCTTCACCGCCTCGGCCATCATGGCGGGCATTGCCGGCGCGCTCTATGTGCCGCAGGTGGGCATCATCAACCCCTCCGAATTCGAGCCCTCCAATTCCATCGAAGTGGTCATCTGGACCGCAGTGGGCGGTCGCGGCACCATTATCGGGCCGATCATCGGCGCCATCCTGGTCAATCTGGGCAAGTCCTATTTCACCAGCGCCCTGCCCGATTTCTGGCTCTTTGCCCTGGGCGCGCTCTTCGTCTTCGTCACCCTCTTCATGCCCAAGGGCATTGTCGGGCTGATCGGCCAATGGCGGACCATGACCACCAAGCGCGAACAGGCCCCGCCCAATGCCGCGCTGCAACCAAGTTCGCCCGAAACCTCCCAAGCCGCCGAACGCGGCGAAGACCCCTCGACCATGCTGGTCGAACCCAAGCCCGCGGAGTAGACCATGGCCAAGGCAACAGACACCATGCTCTACCTCGACGGCGTCTCGGTCGCCTTCGACGGCTTCAAGGCGATCAACAATCTCTCGATCATCGTCCGGCCCGCCGAAATGCTGGCCATCATCGGCCCCAATGGCGCCGGCAAGACCACGATGATGGACATCATCACCGGCAAGACGCGCCCTGACTCGGGCGAAGTGCTATTCAACGGGCGCACGGACCTGACCAAGCTCGATGAAGCCGCCATCGCCAATCTCGGCATCGGCCGCAAATTCCAGAAGCCCACCGTGTTCGAAAGCCAGACGGTCTGGGACAATGTGGAAATGGCGCTGAAAAAGCCGCGCAGCGTCTTCACCACCCTGTTCTACTCCGCCAGCGCCGACGACACCGCCCGGATCGAAGAAATCCTCGACACGGTGCGCCTCTCATCCCGCAAAAACGACTTCGCCGCCAATCTCAGCCACGGGCAAAAGCAATGGCTCGAAATCGGCATGCTGCTGGCCCAGGACCCCAAGCTCTTGCTGGTCGACGAGCCCGTCGCCGGCATGACCGACAGCGAAACGGTAGAAACCGCCAAGCTGCTCAAGGAGATCGCCACCACGCGCTCGGTGGTGGTCGTCGAACACGACATGAGCTTCGTGCGCGACCTCGGCTCCCGCGTCACCTGCCTCGCCGAAGGCTCGGTCCTGGCCGAAGGCAGCCTCGAACAGGTCAGCGCCAATCCGGTGGTGATCGAACGCTATCTGGGACGCTGACATGACCGCCCTCTCCATCCAGTCCATAGATCTGCACTACGGCGCCGCCCAGGCGCTCAAAGCCGTGTCGCTCGAATGCAAGCCCAATCGCATCACCGCGGTGCTCGGCCGCAACGGCGTCGGCAAATCCTCGACGCTACGGGCCATCACCGGCATCAATGCTATCTCGGCCGGCGACATTACCTTTGGCGATGCACTGCTCAAAAAATCCCCGCCCTACCGCCGTGCGCGCATGGGCATCGGCTATGTGCCGCAGGGGCGCGAGATTTTCCCGCTGCTGACGGTCAAGGAAAACCTCGAAACCGGCTATGCCGGCCTCAAGCGGGCCGACCGCAATATTCCCGATTACATTTTCGAGCTGTTCCCCGTGCTCAAATCCATGTTGAGCCGGCGGGGCGGCGACCTCTCGGGTGGCCAGCAACAGCAATTGGCCATCGGCCGTGCGCTGGTCACCCGACCCAAGGTCCTGGTGCTCGATGAGCCCACCGAAGGCATCCAGCCCTCGATCATCAAGGATATCGGCCGCGCGCTGCAATTCCTGCGCGACGAAAAGGGCATGACCATTCTATTGGTCGAGCAATTCCTCGATTTCTGCCGCGAAATTGCCGACGACATCTATGTGATGGACCGCGGCGAAATCCAGCATGCCGGCCCGGCCAGCGATCTCGATCTGCTGGAGGTGCGCCGCCATTTGATGGTCTAAACGCAAAACGCCCGGCACGAATGCCGGACGCCTTTCCAGGAGATATCGAATCCCTGACTACATGGCAGTCACCAAGCCGGCTTCTACGCAGGCTTCGAGCGTGAGATTGTCGAGGTCGACCGTGGTCGTAGCATTGGCCGCTTCGTTCGGAGCAGGAGCATCCGGCGTGGCAGCGTCGCCAGCGTCTTTCACGGTCTCGTCGCCGGCTTTGGTATCGGCCAGCGATGCGGTATCGTCGGCGGTCTTGAGTTCGTCGCAGCGTTGCTGCACGGCAGGAAGGTCAGCTTCCGGCACGGCCGCTCCGTTGATCATGGTCTGGGCGAAAGCCGGACCGGTCACAGCGAAGGCAGCGGTAAGCGCAAGGGCCGACAGAGTAGTTTTGAGGTTCATTTTTCTTTTCCTATCAAAATTATCCAAGGCAGAGCCTGTGCACTTTCGAGAAACGCCGTCCCGTGCAAATCGTTGCCACTGACCCGTTGAAAATGCAGCGGGCGCGCGGCCTTGGTAGAATTACGACCAAGCTCCGCGACGACGCCACGCACCTGCAAACGCTCTACCAGGAGGGCTGCGCCAAGATCCGCCTGCCCCACACGCATGACCGCAGTCTCGACGCCGTATTGATCAATACGGCGGGCGGGTTGACCGGTGGCGATCACATGCGCTGGGAGGCCGATATCGCCCCCGGCAGCCGGGCCACCATCACCACGCAGGCCTGCGAGCGCATCTATCGCTCGACCGGCGCGACCGCCCAGGCGGAAACCCAGCTCAAGGTCGGCGCCGACGCCCATCTCGACTGGCTCCCGCAGGAAACCATCCTCTTTGCCGCCAGCCGCTTCGCACGCCGCATCGATATCGACCTAGCGCCCGGCGCCGGCCTCACGGCCATCGAGGCCGTCCTGCTGGGCCGCGACGCCATGGGCGAGGACGCCCGTGACGCCATGTTCCGCGACACCTGGCGCATCCGCCGCAATGGACGGCTGGTCCACGCCGAGGCCACCCATATCGACGGCTCCGGCCTCGCTCGCGACAATCCCGCGCTGCTGGCGGGAACCCGCGCCTTTGCCACCATAATCCATTTCGGCCCCGATCTGGCGAACCGCCTCGAACAGATCCGGGCGCTATTGCCCGAGGGCGCCAATGCCGCCGCCAGCGTCACCGATGAACGTCTCGTCATACGAGCCATGGCAAATTCCGGGCTTGCGCTTCGCCGCGCGATCGTTCCAATTCTTGGCGCACTTTCCCGCGCCGGCAGCCTGCCGCGACTTTGGCACCTTTAGGATATCCCGATGAATCTCACCCCGCGCGAAAAAGACAAATTGCTGATCGCCATGGCCGCGATCGTGGCCCGCAAGCGGCTTGAGCGCGGCGTCAAGCTTAACCATCCCGAAGCCATCGCGCTTATCACCGATTTCGTGGTCGAAGGCGCCCGCGACGGCCGCCCGGTGGCCGAATTGATGGAGGCGGGCGCCCATGTCATCACCCGCGCCCAGGTCATGGAGGGCATCCCCGAAATGATCCACGACATCCAGGTGGAAGCCACCTTCCCCGACGGCACCAAGCTTGTCACCGTCCACCAGCCCATTCGCTAGGAGCCCAGCATGATCCCCGGTGAAGTCATCCCCAAATCCGGCGACATCGAACTCAATGTCGGCGCGCCGCAAATCACCATCGAGGTCGCCAATACCGGCGACCGGCCGATCCAGGTCGGCTCGCACTATCATTTCTACGAAACCAATGCCGGCCTGCGCTTCGATCGCGAACAGGCGCGCGGCATGCGGCTCGATATCGCCGCCGGCACGGCCGTACGCTTCGAACCGGGCCAGACGCGCGAAGTCCGGCTTGTGCCGCTCGGGGGCAGCCGTATCGTCTACGGCTTCCGCCAACAGATCATGGGACAACTCTAAGACAATGACCGACAAGACTATTTCGGAAGCCGCCATTCTCGACCTGCGCCAACGCCTGGGCGCCATCCTGGCCGACCTCAATGCCGCCGGCCTTGAAGATGGCGAAGCCATGTATGTGTTGGGCGGCGCCACGACCGGCCTCATCGACCGCGGCGGCGCCAAGGACTGGACCAGCTTCAAGCGGGGCCTGCCCGCCGCCGATTTCGCCCGCCTGCTCAAGCAGGTCGAAACCGAGGGCAATCAATTGGTCGCCGATGGCAAGCACAAGGCTGCCTATGCGCTGCAGGCGCTCGCCGTATCGCTGGTTGCCAGCCGGCAGAACGACACGGTACTGCGCGATGGCGAGCAATTGCTCGACGCCGTGATCGACACCACCGTCGCCAATTTCCGCAAGCACGCCAAGCCGTCCAAGGCCCATTAAGCCGGAGTCATCATGCCCGCCCGCATTTCCCGCGCCACCTATGCCGACATGTATGGCCCGACCACCGGCGACAGGGTGCGCCTGGCCGATACCGAGCTTTTCGTCGAGGTGGAAAAGGACTTCACCATCTATGGCGAAGAGGTCAAATTCGGCGGCGGCAAGGTGATCCGCGACGGCATGGGCCAAAGCCAGCGGACACGGGCCGAAGGCGCCGTCGATACCGTCATCACCAATGCGCTGATCATCGACCATTCGGGCATCTACAAGGCCGATATCGGCCTCAAGGACGGGCTGATCGCCGCCATCGGCAAGGCGGGCAATCCCGATACCCAGCCCGGCGTCACCATCATTATCGGCCCCTCGACCGAAGTCATCGCCAGCGAAGGCCGCATCATCACGGCGGGCGGCATGGATGCCCATATCCACTTCATCTGCCCCCAGCAGATCGAGGAAGCCCTGATGAGCGGAGTGACCACCATGCTCGGCGGCGGCTCGGGCCCCGCCCATGGCACGCTGGCCACCACCTGCACCGGCGCTTGGCATGCCCAGCGCATGATCGAGAGCTTTGACGGCTTCCCCATGAACCTGGCGCTGGCCGGCAAGGGCAATGCCTCCCTGCCCGCCCCGCTGGCCGAAATGATCCTGGCCGGCGTCTCCTCGCTCAAGCTGCACGAGGATTGGGGCACCACCCCAGCCACCATCGACAATTGTCTTTCGGTGGCCGACGAATATGACGTGCAGGTGATGATCCACACCGATACGCTCAACGAGAGCGGGTTCGTGGAAGACACCATCGCCGCCTTCAAGGGCCGCACCATCCACGCCTTCCACACCGAAGGCGCCGGCGGCGGCCACGCTCCCGATATCCTGCGGGTCGCGGGCCTGCCCAATGTCATCCCCTCCTCCACCAACCCGACCCGCCCCTATACGCAGAACACCATTGCCGAGCATCTCGACATGCTCATGGTCTGCCACCACCTCTCGCCCTCCATCCCCGAAGACGTGGCCTTTGCCGAAAGCCGCATCCGCAAGGAGACCATCGCGGCCGAGGATATCCTGCACGATATCGGCGCGCTCTCGATCATCTCGTCCGACAGCCAGGCCATGGGCCGCGTCGGCGAGGTGATGATCCGCACCTGGCAGACCGCCGACAAGATGAAGAAGCAGCGTGGGCGGCTCGCCGAGGAAACCGGCGAAAACGACAATTTCCGCGTCAAGCGCTACATCGCCAAATACACCATCAACCCGGCCATCGCCCATGGCCTCAGCCGCCATATCGGCTCGGTGGAAGTGGGCAAGCGCGCGGACCTGGTCATGTGGAGCCCCGCCTTTTTCGGCGTGAAGCCCGAAATGGTGTTGCTGGGCGGCTCGATTGCCGCCGCCCCCATGGGCGACCCCAATGCCTCCATCCCCACGCCCCAGCCCATGCATTACCGGCCCATGTTCGCCTCTTTCGGCAAGCTGCGCACCAGCTCGTCGGTAACCTTCGTATCGCAGGCGGCCTATGACGATGGTCTGCGCAACAAGCTCGGCGTCGAAAAGCACATGCTGCCCGTTTCCAATACGCGCAGCGGCATTGGCAAGTCGGCCATGATCCACAATTCGGCGACCCCAGTCATCGAGGTGGACCCCGAGACCTATGAAGTGCGCGCCGACGGCGTTTTGCTGACCTGCGAACCGGCAACAACTCTGCCCATGGCGCAGCGTTACTTCCTGTTCTGAGGGCGATTGCGCTTACCGTAGAAGGGAATAGTCTCACCAGGCGGCGCTGGGTCCGCTTGGGGCATTCAAAATGATCTACGTTTTCGCAGTGCTTATCGGCGTGGTGGCGGGCCTGCGGGCCATGACGCCGCTGGCGGCCATCAGTTGGGGCGCCTATCTCGGCTGGCTCGACTTTTCCGGCACACCCTTCAGCTTTATCGGCGCGCTGCCCACCGTCATCATCTTGACCATCGTGGCCATTGCCGAACTGGTCAGCGACCAATTGCCCAACACGCCCAGCCGCAAGGTGCCGATGCAATTCGGCGCCCGCATCGTGCTTGGCGCGCTTGCTGGCGCCCTGCTCCTGACCGGTAGCTGGATCATCGGCGCCGTCCTTGGTGCAGTCGGCGCGGCTATCGGTACCCTGGGCGGCGCCGAGGCCCGTTCGCGCCTCGCCGCATCTTTCGGCAGCGACCGGCCCGCCGCACTGATCGAGGATGCGGTGGCCATCATAGCCGCGCTGCTGATCGTTTACCTCGTGTAAGCCTTCTGCGGGAACACTGGCGCTGCCAATCCAAATTCCGCCGCCGCGGCGTGCCACCGCTTGCGCTCGCCCAACAAGGAGACAGCGCCATGACCCACCCGACGATCAAGACGATTTTCGCCGCCGTCCTGCTTTCCGCTGGCGCCATGGGCACCGCCCATGGTGTCGAGGCGTCATTGTCGATCACCCTCAACACCGATGCTTCGGCCGATATCCAGAAGCGCAGCGTGAACTACGACTGCGGCGAGGGCGCGCCCATCTCGGCCGATTACATCAATGCCTCGCCCAATTTCCTCGCCTTGCTCAACGTGCCAGAGGAAACCGAAAAACTGGTCTTCGCCTCCACAATTTCCGCCTCTGGTGTGCGTTACGTGTCGGGCAAATGGGCCTGGTGGACGGACGGCTCCGAGGCCAGCCTCTACGACACGACGCTGGGTGACGACGCCCCCGCGGTCAGCACCTGTTCCGAAGCCAGCAACGCGCCCTGAGCATGGACCCGCAGCCCATCCATCCGGAGCTTTTCCCCCATATCCGCATCGTCATGGGCATGGTCATCGGCCTTGGCATCACCCGTCTCTTGATGGGTGTTGCCGGACTGATCCAGCATCCTCATCGCAACAGGCCCTCGGCAACCCACCTGCTCTGGGCCGGCTCGATCCTGGTGGAACTGGTGCTGTTCTGGTGGTGGGAATTTGCCCTGTTCCAGATCAGCAGCTGGTCGTTCGGGCTGTTCTTCTTCCTCATCTTCTACGCCATCACGCTCTTCCTGCTGGCGGCTTTGCTTTTTCCCGACAACATCACCGAATATGCCGGCTACGAGGACTTTTTCCTCAAGCGCCGCAAATGGTTCTTCGGCCTTCTTGCAGCGACATTCGTCTTCGATTCCATCGATACGCTGATCAAGGGCGCCGAACATTGGGAGCGCTTCGGACCGGACTATTTCCTGCAGGTGCCGTTCGGCCTGGTGCTCTGCGCCCTGGGCATCTGGTCGGCCAACCGACGGCTGCATGTGGCCATTCCGGCATTGCACATCGGCTATCAGCTCTATTGGATCATCAAGGTCTTCAACACCATGACCTGACGCGCTAGGGTGCTTTGGGCCGGGAAGCCTCGTATCGTCGGAAAGTTCTTCATGCTTCGTGCCGTCTCCATCCTGCCGCCAGACCATGGGCAGGGCGCGCCTTTCGATCTCGCCGTTCTCGAACATGACGAACGCCGCCTGCGGCGCAAATTGCTGCGCCTGCGCGGCGGCACCGAGGTCATGGTGGACTTCCCCCAGACCATCACGCTGGAGCACAAAAGCGCCCTCCTGCTCGATGACGGCCGGCTGGTGGAAATCATCGCCGCCGAGGAATTGCTCTACGAAGTGCGCGGCCGCGACACCGCCCATCTCGTCCGGCTCGCCTGGCATATCGGCAATCGCCACACCTCGGCCCAGCTCGAGGAAAACCGCATCCTGATCAAGCGCGACCACGTGCTCAAGACCATGCTGGAAGGCCTGGGCGCCACAATCAGCAATGTCACCGAGCCCTTCTATGCCGAGCATGGCGCCTATCACAGCCACGGCGATTCCGGCCACGCGCTGCTGGCGCGATGAGCGATCTGCAAAAGCTGCTGACCTGGCTATCGCCGGCCTTCCCGGTCGGCGCCTTCGCCTGGTCGGCGGGGCTGGAAGCCGCCATCGTCAAATCCGTGGTGACCGATCGCGCCGCCACCCAGCAATGGATCGAAGGCATCCTCGCCCATGGCGGCCTGCGCACCGACGCCATCCTGTTCGCCCACGCCCATCGCGGCAGCGCTGACGCCAAAACCCTGCAAGACCTCGCCGATCTCTGCCTCGCCCTGACGCCCGCACGCGAACGCCACGACGAAACCACCATTACCGGCGACGCCTTCGCCACCGCGGCCAAAGCCTGGCCCTCCCCCGTGTTGAACATCCTGCCGCGCCCCTGCCCCTATCCCATCGCGGTCGGCGCCATCGCTGCCAGCCACGGCATAGCGCTGCAGGCGGCGCTCACTGCCTACCTAACCGCCGCCGTACACGGCCAGGTCTCCGTCGCCGTCCGCCTCATTCCCATCGGGCAATCGGACGGCCTTGCCATCATGGCCGCGCTGGAACGCCCCATTTCCGAAATGGCTGTGCTATGCGAGCATGCATCGCTGGACGATATCGGCTCCATCGCCTATGCCGCCGATATCGCCCAAATGGCCCATGAAACTCTGACCACGAGAATTTTCCGCTCATGAGCATGCTGATTTCCGCCTTCATGTTCATCGCCTTGCTGGCCGTGTCCCTTGCCCACTTGCTCTGGTCCTTCGGCCGCACCTGGCCCATCCGCGACGAAAAGCTGCTGGCCCAGACCGTGGTCGGCTTCCGCGACATCGAACGCATGCCCCCGCGCCTCGCCTCCTTCGCCGTGGCCGTGGCAACCCTGGCCGCCGGCATCCTCGCGCTCGCCATGGCGGACCACGACAGCGGCGGCATCACGCTGACCCTGCTCGGCATTCCCCTCGCCGCCATATTCCTCGCCCGCGGCGTCATCGGCTACACCCCCTGGTGGGCCGGCAAGACGCCCGAACCCAATTTCCGGCTGAATGACAGCCGCGTCTATTCGCCCCTCTGCCTGTTCCTGGGCGCGGGCTTTGTCGCACTCACAATCATGAGGCTGCTATGAAATCACTCAATGGCCCCCTGCGCATCGGCATTGGCGGCCCGGTCGGCTCGGGCAAGACGACGCTGTGCGAAATGCTGCTCAAGGCACTGCGCGACCGCTATTCCATGGCCGTCGTCACCAATGACATCTATACCCGCGAGGACGCGCTGATCCTCGCCCGCGTGCAGGCCATTTCCGAAGACCGCATCGTGGGCGTCGAAACCGGAGGCTGCCCCCACACCGCCATCCGCGAGGATGCCTCGCTCAACCTCGCCGCGATCGACGATCTCAACCGCAAATTCCCCGATCTCGACATCATCCTGATCGAAAGCGGCGGCGACAATCTGGCTGCAACCTTCTCGCCCGACCTGGCCGATCTGACCATCTATGTGATCTCGGTCGCCCAGGGCGAAAAAATCCCCCGCAAGGGCGGCCCCGCCATTTCGCGCTCGGACCTGCTGGTCATCACCCATACTGACCTGGCCCAGTATGTCGGCGCCAGCCTAGAAGTCATGGAAAGCGACACCCAGAAAGTGCGCGAAGGCCGGCCCTATGTCTTCACCGACCTGCTGCGGCGCGAAAGCCTCGATGAGATCATCGGTTTCATCGAAAAGGCCGGCGGGTTCGTCGACGCTCAGGCCGCCGAATAAGAACGGCGCCGGACCCTGCGCAGCGGTCCGGCGCCATTATCAGCCCGCAAGGGACGATGCGGGCGACGAGGGCAAGTTGCGCGCCCGTCACGGCAAATTTTCGACGCGATTGCGGCTTTGCGGTGATGCTACCTCAGCCCCTCACCAGCGCCACCACCGAGCGCGGCGTCAGCGTCGCCGTGCCCTCGGTAAAAGCGACCTCGGCGCTGTTATCGGACTGCACCCCCACCGCCCAATTACCCTCGGGCAGGCGCGCCACCACTGGCTCGGCTCGGCGGTTGAACCAGACCAGCACCTGATCATCCTTGTTGGTCAGGTGCATGCCCAGCACTGAAGCGGCTGAATCGCGCCAGTCGCCTTCATTCATCTCGCGCCCGTCGGGATGCAGCCACACCACATCGCGCACGCCATTCTTGTCCTGCCCGGTGAGGAAATGGTCATGCGTCAGCGCCGAATGGGCCTTGCGGAAGCCACTCACCGCCGCGACGAAATCCACCAGATCGCCATCGGCCGCTTCCCAATCGAGCCAGGTGATTTCATTGTCCTGCGCATAGGCATTGTTATTGCCCTGCTGGGTACGGAACATTTCGTCCCCCTGCTGCAACAGCGGCGTGCCGCGCGACAGGAACAGCGTCGCCAGCAGCGCCCGCACATCGCGCTTGCGCGCCGCATTGATGGCCGGATCGTCCGTCTCGCCCTCGACGCCGCAATTCCACGACTGGTTATGATTGTGCCCGTCGCGATTACCCTCGCCATTGGCCTCATTGTGCTTGTCGCTATAGGTGACGAGGTCGCGCAGGGTGAACCCGTCATGCACGGCCAGCATGTTGACGCCATTGCTGGGCTTGCGGCCGGCGCTGTCGAATATCTCGGCCGAGCCGGCAGCCTTGCCCGCCAGCGCCCCGATCTTGCCGTCCTCGCCCCGCCAGAAGCCACGAATTTCGTCGCGAAACGTGTCGTTGTGCTCTTTGAATTCCTTGCCGAACTGGCCTAGATGATAGCCACCCGGACCCGGGTCCCACGGCTCGGCGACCAGAATGCACTGGCTCAGCACCGGATCGGCTTTGATCTTCTTGAGCATTTCGGCATTGGGATTGAACCCCGGCTCGCGTCCCAGCACAGTGGCCAGATCGAAGCGGAAACCGGAAACCCCCATCTCCTCGACCCAATAGCGCAGGCTGTCGATCACCAGCCGCTGCACCGCCGGATGATCGCAGCGCAGCGTATTGCCCGTGCCGGTATCGTTGACCAGATGCTGTTTGCCGTCGACTTCGACAAACCGGTAATAGGTCTTGGCGTCGAGCCCCATAAGGCTCAGCAGCGGCCCATCGGCGTCCCCTTCCCCGGTATGGTTATAGACCACGTCGAGGATCACCGAGATGCCGTTCTTGCGGTAGAGATCGGTCATGTTCCGCAATTCATGCGGCCCCCGCGGCGCCAATCGCGGATCGATCGCGGAATAGACCACCGGATTATAACCCCAGGCATTGGTCAGCCCCAGCGCGGGCAGATGCCCCTCATCGATCCAGGCCGCCGTCGGCATCAATTGCAGCGTATCGACGCCGATGAATTTGAGATGGTCGATCACCCTTTGAGTGGTCAGCGCCGCCACAGTGCCGCGCAACGGCCCCTGCACGCTGGGATGGCGCATGGTATAGCCGCGCACATTCATTTCGTAGAACAGGCCGGGCGCCTTCTTGCGCGGCAGAATCAGCTCATCATTGGGCGTGACCACAATGGCCTTGGGCACCAGCGGCGCCGTATCCACCGCCTCGGCCCGGTCCAGCCGCAGCCGGGGCGAGCGGACAAAAACCCGGTCGAGCCGCTTGGCATAGGGATCGACCAGCAGCTTCTGCGGATCGAAAAACAACCCCTGGTCGGGATTGTACTCGCCATCGGCCCGCAACCCATAGCGCGTGCCGGCGCCCAGTCCGGCAACCAGCCCGGCATGGATATGATCGCGATGCACGTCCAGCTCGAAGCGGTCGGTTTCCTCGTCCTGCTCGTTATAGACCGACACCCAGATGGCCGACGCGCTTTCGGAATAGACGGCGAAGTTGACCCCCTCGCTCGTCAGCGTTGCGCCAAGCCTGTCCGTTGTCCCGCCATTGGGGACCAGTTCTGGTTTCATGACTCGTCCGATATCAGGCAAGCCGCGAGCCTCCAAAGGAACGCCCGCGGACATTTGCAATTACAAAAATCAACTACTGCCAGCCACGCGGCCAGGCTCAGGTAATAACGCTCGGCTCCTGCCGGCCAGTGCGCTGTTTGACCCCCGCCAGACTATCGGCCAGCGCAATCAGCGGCTCAAGAGCGAGCTGGGTATCCAGATCATGCCGTCCACCGGCGGCTTCATAACGTTCAAGGTAGAGCCGCAACGTCGCGCCGACCGTGCCGGTTCCGCTCAGCCGCAGCACGATGCGCGACCCATCGGTAAAGCCGATGCGAATGCCCTGCTTGGCGCTGGTCGAGCCATCCACCGGGTCGTGATAGGTGAAATCATCGGCATAGGCCACCTGCAGGTCTTCGCCAAACACCTTGCCCGGCAGCGCCGGCAATTGCGCGCGCAGGTCCTCGACCAGCTTGTTGGCGATACCAGCATCGACTTCTTCATAATCGTGGCGCGTATAATAATTGCGGCCATAGGTGGCCCAATGCTCGCGCACGATCTCATCGACGCTCTGCTTGCGCGCCGCGATGATATTGAGCCAGAGCAGCACGGCCCAGAGCCCATCCTTTTCCCGCACATGGTTGGAGCCCGTGCCGGCACTCTCTTCGCCGCAAATCGTCACCCGGCCGGCGTCAAGCAAATTGCCGAAGAACTTCCAGCCGGTCGGCGTCTCATGCATTTCAATGCCGAGCTTTTCGGCCACGCGATCAGCGGCGGCGCTGGTCGGCATGGAGCGGGCAATGCCGGCAATCCCGCCCTTGTAGCCCGGCGCCAGATGCGCATTGGCCGCCAGCAATGCGAGCGAATCCGACGGCGTCACGAACCGGTTCTTGCCGATAATCAGGTTCCGATCCCCATCACCATCCGAAGCAGCGCCGAAATCGGGGCCCTCGGGGGTCATCAGCAGGTCGAACATATCCTTGCAATAGACCAGGTTCGGATCGGGGTGCCCCTTGCCGAAATCGGGCGATGGCGTACCATTGACCACGGTCCCCTTGGCCGCCCCCAGCCTGCCTTCAAGAATGGCATGGGCATAGGGTCCGGTAATGGCATGCATGGCGTCAAACGTCATGGTGAAGCCCGAAGCGAACAGCGCCCGGATCGCGTCGAAGTCGAACAGCGTCTCCATCAGCGCCGCATAATCGGTCACCGGATCGATGACCTCGACCACCATGTCGCCCACCCGCTGCGTGCCGATCTGCCCCAGCGCGATATCGGGCGCATCGACCGACTTATAGCTGTCGATCACCTTGGAGCGCTCGAACACCGCATCGGTGATCTTCTCCGGCGCCGGCCCGCCATTGGAAATATTGTACTTGATACCGAAATCGCCATCCGGCCCGCCCGGATTGTGGCTAGCCGACAGCACCAGCCCGCCAAACGCCTTGTGATGGCGGATCACATGGCTGGCGGCGGGCGTCGACAGCAGACCATTCTGCCCCACCAGCACCTTGCCAAAGCCATTGGCCGCCGCAATGCGGATCGCCTTCTGAATGGCCACGTCATTGTAAAATCGCCCGTCGCCGCCAATCACCAGCGTCTGCCCCGCAACCCCTTCGAGGCTATCGAAAATGGCCTGGATATAGTTCTCGACGTAATTGGGCTGCTGCCAAACCGTCACCCGCTTGCGCAGGCCGGATGTGCCGGGCTTCTGGTCACCAAAAGGGGTGGTCTTAATCGTCTGAACTGTCATCTGTCTTCTGCCCGATTAGGGTGGCGTAGAGATCGGCATAACGCGCTGCGCTGGTTTCCCAGGACACGTCCGATTTCATTCCCCGCCGTTGGATTTTCTTCCAGAGCTTGTCGTCGGCATAAAGCCGGGCCGTGCGCCGGATGGCTTCGTACAGCGCATGCGCGCTATTGGCGTCGAACATGACGCCGGTGGCAACCTCCGCGGCAATTGCGGCGGGATTGGCATCGATCACCGTATCGGCCAGCCCGCCAATGCGGCTGACCACCGGCACGCAGCCATAGCGCAACCCATAAAGCTGGGTCAGCCCACAGGGCTCGAACCGGGACGGGATCAGGATGGCGTCGCACCCTCCTTGCATCAGATGGGAGAGATTTTCGTCATAGCCGGTGATGATCGAAACCTTGCCGGGGTGGCGCGCCCAGGCCTGGCGGAAGCCATCCTCGAGATACCCCTCGCCCGATCCCAGCACGGCCAATCGCGCACCCAGATCGACCAAACCGTCCACGATCTGCAGCAGCAGGTCCATGCCCTTCTGGTCGGTCAGCCGGCTGACCACGCAGAACAGCGGCCCATCCACCCCATCAAGGCCAAACCGCTCGGCCACCGCCAGCTTGTTGGCACGCCGCAGATGCACATTGTTGATCCCATAGGGCTGCACCAGCGCCTTGTCCGTCGCCGGGTCCCAGGCCGTGATATCGATGCCGTTGAGAATGCCCATCACCGTATCGGCCCGGCCATTGAGCAGCCCTTCCAGCCCCATGCCGAATTCCGGTGTGCGGATTTCATCGGCATAATTGGGGCTGACCGTGGTGACATAATCGGCGCATTCCATGCCCGATTTGAGATAGGAAATGCCGCCATAATATTCGACGCCATTGACCCCATAGGCATGCGGCGGCAACCGCAACTGCGAGAAAATCTCGGGGCCGAAAAACCCCTTGAACGCCATGTTATGGACCGTCATCACCGTTTTGACGCGGTCGGACGGGCCATATTTGATATAGGCCGGCGCCAGCCCCGCCTGCCAGTCATGCGCGTGGATGATCTGCGGCTGATAGCCCTCGACCAGCCCCTGCCCCAGCTCGGCTCCCACCCAGCTCAGCGCCGCAAAGCGCTTCCAATTGTCCGACCAGTCCCAGCCATCGGGGCTGACATAGGGATTGCCCGGCCGGTCATAGAGCGCCGGCGCGTCGATGACGATGATATCGAGCCCCGCCACACGCCCGGCGATTAGCTTGGCCGGCACGCCGAACAGGTCGCCGATCTCGGCCACCACCCGCCCGCCGGTCAGCTTGCCCATCACCGCCGGATAGCCCGGCACCAGCGTGCGCATGGTAATGCCGCTTTGCGCCAGGGCACCGGGGAGCGCCCCGGTGACATCGGCAAGGCCCCCGGTCTTGATCAGCGGATAGAGCTCGGACGCGACCGAGAGAACTTCGATCATCGGCTCGCCAGATATTTGTTGATCATCGCCTGGGTGATCAGCGTCACCCCGTTATCGGTGCGCCGGAACCATTTGGCGTCGAATTCGGGATCGTCCCCGACCACCAGCCCTTCCGGAATATTGACACCGCGGTCGATCACCACCTTCTTGAGCCGCGCATTGCGCCCGATATCGCAATAGGGCAGCACCACCGCCTCATGCAGCTCGGAATAGGAATGCACCCGCGACCCCGTCGATAGCAGCGTCTTCTGCAGGTGCCCGCCCGAAATGATGCAATCGCCCGACACCAGCGAATTGACCGCCGATCCGCGCCGCCCGTCGAAATCATGCACGAATTTGGCCGGCGGAGTGATCTCGGCATAGGTCCAGATCGGCCAGTCGCGATCATAGAGATCGAGCTGCGGTTCGATATCGGTCAGGTCGATCGAAGCCTTCCAATAGGCGTCGATCGTGCCCACATCGCGCCAATAACTGACCTCTTCCTTGCTCGAGCGCACGCAGGAGCGGGTGAACCGATGCGCCCAGGCCGTGCCGTTCTTGACGATATAGGGAATGATGTCCTTGCCGAAATCGCGGCTCGAGCCTTCGGTCGCCGCGTCGCGCCGCAATTGCTCCATCAGGAACCGTGTCTCGAACACATAGATACCCATCGAGGCCAGCGCCATTTCCGGCTTGTCCGGTATGCCGGGCGGATCCTTGGGCTTTTCGATGAAATCGACCACGCGATCGCGCCCGTCGACATGCATCACGCCAAAGCCCGTGGCCTCCATGCGCGGCACTTCGAGGCACCCGATGGTGACATCGGCCCCGGTGTCCACATGCTGGCGCAGCATGATTTCATAGTCCATCTTGTAGATATGGTCGCCGGCCAGGATCACGATATAGCGGGCGCCGTAATCCTCGATAATGTCCATGTTCTGGTAGACGGCGTCGGCCGTGCCGGCATACCACATGTCCTCGGCCACGCGCTGGCTGGCGGGCAATACGTCAAAACTTTCATTACGTTCCTGGCGCAGAAAGTTCCAGCCGCGCGACAGGTGGCGGATCAGGCTATGGGCCTGATATTGCGTCGCCACCGAAATGCGGCGAATGCCCGAATTGATGGCATTGGATAGTGCAAAATCGATGATGCGGGACTTGCCGCCGAAATACACCGCCGGCTTGGCCCGCCGATCCGTCAATTCCATGAGTCTGGTGCCGCGCCCCCCCGCAAGCACATAGGCCATGGCCTCGCGGGCCAGTGGTGATGGAATTCTGTAGTCTGCCATTTCTAACCCTCCACGCGTCGCCCGGATTGATCCGGGACGTATCCCTCTAGCCCGATCATTCGGGCTCGAATTTCAAGAACAACGTCGAAAGCGGCGGCAGATAAAGCTCTGCCTCCGCCGGCCAATGCCGCCCCTCAACGGCGTAAGCCTGCACGGCACCCTGGTTGCCCGTGTTAGATCCCGAATACCAACCGGCATCGGTATTGATGCGCTCGATCCACTTGCCGACCTGCGGCATGGGCACTTTGTACCCGCTACGTGGCACTGGCGTGAAATTGGAGATGACCAGAACCGGATCGGCGCCCGGCGTCTTGCGCAGCCAGGCCAGCACCGAATTGGCGTGATCATTGCCGATCACCCATTCAAACCCGTCCGGCTCGCAATCGCGCTCGTGCAAGGCCGGCAATTGCCGATAGGCCAGGTTCAGGTCGGCAATCAGCCGCCGCATGCCCTCATGCATGCCTGCTTCGAGCAGATACCAGTCCAGCCCCTTGCCATCGGCCCATTCCTCGCGCTGCGCGAATTCCTGGCCCATGAACAGCAGCTTCTTGCCCGGATGCCCCCACATGAAGGCGTAATAGGCCCGCAGATTGGCAAATTGCTGCCAGTCGTCGCCCGGCATCTTTTCCAGCAGCGACTTCTTGCCATGCACCACTTCGTCATGGCTGAGCGGCAGCACGAAGTTCTCCGAAAACGCGTAAACCGCGCCGAACGTCATGTCGTTATGGTGGAATTTGCGATGCACCGGCTCGCGGCTCATGAAGCGCAAAGTGTCGTTCATGAAGCCCATATTCCACTTGAAGCCAAAGCCCAGCCCGCCCGTATAGGCCGGATGGCTCACCCCCGGCCAGGCCGTGGACTCCTCGGCGATCATGAACGTGCCCGGATGCAGCCGATAGGCCTCCGTATTCACCCGGCGCAGGAATTCGACCGCTTCCAGGTTCTCATTGCCGCCATGCTTGTTGGGTACCCACTGCCCCGCCTTGCGGGAATAATCGAGGTAAAGCATCGACGCCACCGCATCGACGCGCAGCCCGTCGATATGGAATTTCTCCAGCCAGAACAGCGCATTATTGACCAGGAAGCTCACCACTTCCTTGCGCCCGAAATTGTAGATCGCGGTGTTCCAGTCGGGGTGATAGCCCTGCCGTGGATCGGCATGCTCATAGAGCGCGGTGCCATCGAAATGAGCCAACCCATGCGCATCGGTGGGGAAATGCGCCGGCACCCAATCGAGAATTATGCCGAGCCCCGCCTCATGCGCCGCATTGACGAAACGCGCGAAAGCCGCCGGATCGCCAAACCGCGATGTGGGCGCATAAAGCCCCGTCGGCTGATAGCCCCAGCTTGGGTCGAACGGATGCTCGCTGATCGGCAATAGCTCGATATGGGTATAGCCCATATCCGCCGCATAGGGCACGAGCTGCTCGGCCAATTGATCATAGGTCAAAAAGCCGCCATCAGGCCGCCGCCGCCAGCTGCCCAGATGCACTTCATAGATCGACATCGGTGTGCGCCGCCAATCGCGGGTCGCCCGTTCCTCGATATATTTGGCATCCGTCCAGGTGAACGGCGTCGGATCGGGCACCACCGAGGCCGTGCGCGGCCGCACTTCCGATTGCCGGGCAAACGGGTCCGCCTTGAGCGGCAAGACGACGCCATCGGGCCCCACAATCTCGAATTTATAGATCGTGCCGGTGCCCAGCACCGGGATGAACACTTCCCAGATGCCGGTCTCGAACCGGTTGCGCATCGGATTGCGCCGCCCATCCCATTCGTTGAACGGCCCGACCACGCTCACCCGCTGCGCATTGGGCGCCCAAACCGCGAAATGGGTGCCGTGGATGCCCTCGAATTCCATTTCGTGGGCGCCCAGCTTGTCGAAGAGCCTGAGATGGCTGCCTTCCCCGATATAATAATCGTCCATCGGCCCCAGCACCGGCCCGAAGGAATAGGGGTCAAAAACATCCCATTCCCCACCCGCATTCTTGGCGCGATAGCGGATCGGCTGGCGACGGTCTACCGTCACCTTGCCTTCAAAAAAGCCGCTTGGATGGCGCGGGAACAAATGCCCCAATTCGGTGCCGTCCAGCGTATAGGCGCTCACCATTTCGGCATGGGGAATGAAGGCGCGCAGCACCCAATTGCCCTCTACCTCCTGCAATCCCAGAAAGGCAAAGGGGTCGGAATGGCGCCCGTTGACGATGGCGTCAACGTCCCCGGTATCGGCCTGCCAGATTTCCTTGGTCACACGCACGTCCCCCCGCGAACCGCCTGCTGGCCATTGGCCCTGCGGCTTCCAGATTCAATCACAAGCGAGCCCGATCTTGTCTGTCGGGTGCCTCGCGGTTCACTCTCACGCCGGGGTCGCCGCAACGCCCCAAATTTCCTTTGCATATTGCCGTATCGTGCGATCCGAGGAGAAATATCCCACGCTCGCCGTGTTGCGGATCGCCATCGCGTTCCACCGGCGCTTGTCGTTCCACAAGGCGTCCACCTCGGCCTGTGCCGCGACATAAGCATCGAAATCGCGCGCCACCATGAACCAGTCATGGTCATAAAGCCCGCCGATCAGATCGCGATAGCGGTTCGGGTCATCCGGCGAGAACACGCCCGAAGCGATCGATTCCAGCGCTTCCTTGAGCCGCGGCGAAGCCTCGATGACCCCGCGCGGCGCGTCACCCTTGGCCCGCGTCTCGTTCACCTCTTCGGTGGAAAGCCCGAAAATAACGATATTGTCGGCCCCCACTTCCTTGTGCATTTCCACATTGGCGCCGTCCATCGTGCCGATGGTGATGGCGCCATTGGCCATGAATTTCATATTGCCCGTACCCGAGGCTTCCATGCCCGCGGTCGAAATCTGCTCGGATAGATCGGCAGCCGGGACGATCACTTCGGCCAGGCTCACATTGTAATTGGGCAGGAACACCACCTTGAGCAGGCCGCGCACCGCCGGGTCATGATTGATGACCTTGGCCACGTCATTGATCAGCTTGATGATGAGCTTGGCGTTCCAATAGCCCGGCGCCGCCTTGCCTGCGAAAATCTTAACGCGCGGAACATATTCCCGTTCCGGATGCGCGCGAATTTCATCATAGGCTGCAACAGCTTGGATGATGTTGAGCAATTGCCGCTTATATTCGTGAATGCGCTTGATCTGCACGTCGAACAGCGCATCGGGCGAGACCGTGATATTCATCCGGTCCTTGATCAGCTTGGCGAGGCGCTGCTTGTTGGCCGTCTTGACGGCGGCAAACTGCGCCTGAAAACCGGGGTCCTCGGCATGCGCCTTGAGCCCCTGCAACAGGTCGATATCGTCCAGAAATGCGGGACCGATCCGCTCGCTCACCAGCTTGGTGAGCCCGGGATTACACTGCATCAGCCAGCGGCGCGGCGTGATGCCATTGGTCTTGTTGTTGATGCGATCGGGATAGAGCTTGTGCAGGTCGGAAAACACCGTCTGCTTCATCAATTCGGTATGGAGCGCGGAAACCCCATTGATCGAATGCGAGCCGACAAAGGCCAATTGCCCCATGCGCACCCGGCGCCCGCCGGCCTCGTCGATCAGCGACACGCTGGCAATCTGGCCATCGTTGAACTTGGCGCGCTGCCGCGCCTCGGTCAGCACATCGGCATTGATCTGGTAGATGATCTGCATATGCCGCGGCAGCAGCCGCTCCAGCAGCGCCACCGGCCAGCTCTCCAGCGCCTCGGGCAGCAGCGTATGATTGGTATAGCCGAAAGTGCCGCGCGTCAGCTTCCAGGCATCGGCCCATTTGAGACCATTGTCATCGACCAGGATGCGCATCAGCTCGGCAATGGAAATCGCCGGATGCGTATCGTTGAGCTGAATGGCCACCTTGTCGGGCAGCGAACCCAGATCGCCATATTGCTGCAAATGCCGCCGCACGATGTCCTGCAGCGAGGCCGAGGAGAAGAAAAACTCCTGCCGCAACCGCAATTCTTGCCCCGCCGCCGTTGAATCAGCAGGGTAAAGAACCCGCGTAATCGCTTCTGCCCGCGCACTTTCTTCCAGCGCGCCGATATGGTCGCCCGAATTGAACTTGTCGAGCAGGATGGGGTCGATCGGCTGCGCGCTCCATAGCCGCAGCGTATTCACCCGCGCCCCGCGCCAGCCCACGATCGGGGTATCGAAGGCCACCGCCAGCAGATGGTCATTGGGCCGCCATTCCTGCCGCACGCTGCCATCGGGGTCGGTCACCGGCTCGACATGGCCGCCAAACCCGATCTCATAGGCGCTTTCGCGCCGCTCGAATTCCCAGGGATTGCCATGCGCCAGCCATTCCTCGGGCAGCTCCACCTGCCAGCCCTCGCTCATTTCCTGGCGGAACAGGCCATGCACATAGCGAATGCCATAGCCATAAGCCGGGATTTTCACCGACGACATGGATTCGAGAAAACACGCCGCCAGCCGCCCCAGGCCGCCATTGCCCAAAGCCGCATCGGGCTCCAGATTGATCAGATCGCCCAGATCGACATTGAGGTTTTTCAGCGCATCGCGCACCGGCTCGATCAGCCCGACATTGCTCATGGCATCGCGCATGAGACGGCCAATCAGGAATTCGAGGCTGAGATAATAAACCCGCTTGTTGGAGGTCCGCCACGTCTCGCGCGAGGACTCCATCCACAGGTCCATCACCCGGTCGCGCACCGCCAGGATCGTCGCCGCCAGCCAATCATGTGGCCGGGCGACAATCGGGTCCTTGCCGACGGAATAGATCAGTCTTTCGAGGATCTCGCCCTGGATAGCCTCAACTGTTGCTGCCGGGCGTTCGGGGGTAGGCGCGTCGTAAACGATTGGCTTTTGCGGCATATCGCAATCCAGTTTTCATGACGAACAGTTCCCCTCTGTTGTGGTCAGCATTGCACTTAATTTGGGCATGCGGAAGCCCCCTCGCGCAGCCCTACCATGTCTAGGACGCAGGCTGGGCGCTCTTGGCGACGGAGTCCTCCACGGCTTCTTCCGACAGCACCACCCCGCCTTCGCGGGCCTGATCGCGGGCATTGCTGAGCAGCAAATTCTGCCCGGTCCAGTCCTCGCCGGCCAGTTGCAACTCGAAGCGCTGCCGGTCGCGATCGCGCACGCCCTCCACCACGTCCGCCGCCTCTTCGTCGCTCGCGCCCAGCATCTTGATCACGTCGCCACCAAAGGTCAGCGCGGATTCGAACATCTCGCGCAGCTGATACTCCACCCCGGCCTTGACCAGCTCGATGGCATGGCCACGATCGAAGGCCCGCGCCATCACCCGCACCAGCGGAAATTCATCGCGCAGCAACTCGGCGATCCGCGTGGTCTGCTCCTTCTTGTCGGTGCAGATCAGGATCACGTCCGCGGTGCCGGCGCCCGCGGCATGCAGGATATCGAGCCGCGTACCATCGCCATAATAGACCTTGAACCCGATCTGCGCGGCCACCCGAACCATCTCGGTATCATTGTCGATGATCGACACCGAATGGTGCATGGCGAGCAGCGGCTGGCTGGCAATCTGCCCGAACCGGCCAAACCCGATGATGAGGATCTTACCCGACAGCCCATCGGCCTTTTCAACGCCCTCCATCGACTGCGCCTCGCCCTTGGGCATCACATAGCGCAGCCCGATAATGAAGAACGGCGTCAACACCATCGAAATAATGACCGTAGCGGTAAAGATCGCATTGGTCGGCGCATCGATCAGCCCGGCCGTCGCAGCCGTGGTGTAGAGCACAAAGGCGAATTCACCGCCCTGCCCCATCAGCACGGCCCGCTCCAGCGCCTCGCCATGGCTCGATTTCAGCACCCGCGCGATGAGATAAATCGCCGTCGCCTTGACCAGCATATAGGCCACCACGCTGATGGCGATAATGCCCCAATTCTCCCACACCGTCCCCAGATCGAGCGACATGCCCACCGCGAGGAAAAACAGCCCCAGCAGAATACCACGGAACGGCTCGACATCGGCTTCGAGCTGATGCCGGAAGGTCGAGGTCGACAGCAGCACACCAGCCAGAAACGCCCCCATGGCCATGGAAAGCCCACTGACCTGGAACAGCAGCGCCGCCCCCAGCACCACCAGCAGCGCCGCCGCCGTCATCACCTCGCGCAGCTTGGTCGAAGCCAGCAGCGAAAAGAACGGGTTCATGATCCGGCGGCCCAGGAAAATCAGCAGGCCAATGGCGCCCAGCGCAATGGCGATGCCGGTGAGCCTTGTCACCAGCGTCTCTTCCCCGCCGGTCGGCGCCAGAATGGCGACAACGGCCAACAGCGGCACGATGGCGAGGTCTTCGAGCAGCAGGATCGAGACCATGCGCTGCCCGCTGTCGCTCGACAGCTCCCCCCGCTCCCCCAGAATCTGCATGACGATAGCCGTCGACGTCAGCACAAAACCCATGCCGAAGACGAAGGCCACCGCCGGCGCAAAGCCCAGCACTATGCCCACCCCGGTCAGCAACAGCCCGCAAATGCTGACCTGGATGACGCCCAGCCCGAAAATCTGCTTGCGCAGCGACCACAGCCGCGACGGCTCCATTTCAAGTCCGATGATGAAGAGGAACATCACCACGCCCAGTTCGGCCAGATGCAGCACCGAGGCAGGGTCGTTGATCACCTCAAGTCCCGATGGCCCCAGCAACAGCCCTGCCGCCAAATACCCCAGCACCGAGCCCAGCCCCAGCCGCTTGAACAGCGGCACGGCGATTACCGCAGCGCCCAGCAGCGCCACAACCGGCAGGAGATCGACACCACCATGCGATGCGGCTTCTGCCGCGTGTCCAATCGCTTCGCCTGCCACCTGACTCTCCTGCCGTAAATAACCAGAACCGGCAGTGTTCCGATCCGCCTCCGCGCGTCAAGCTCTGCGAGCGCAGGGCAGCGTCACGTCGCCGGCTCCACCCCGCTCGGCGCCGTTCCATCGGGCGGTTGCATCCGCCCCTCCTTGCGCTTGTCGTCGACCTTCTGCGCCTCGGCCTGCTCGCGAATGGCCACGGCCGCATTGGCCAGCAATTCCTCCCGGTCGGTCATATTGCGCGTCCGCCGCACCGGCCGCTTGGGCATGACCGGTTTGCTGGGCACCGCATGGGCCAGAATGGAATGCGCAATCAGCAGCGTCGGCACCGCAATAAGCCCGCCCACCGGCCCCCAGGCCCACAGCCAGAAGGTGATCGAGAGGAAAATGATGAACGGATTGAGCGTCATCGTCCGCCCGATGAAATGGGGCGTAACAATCTGCCCCTCGACGAAATTGATCGCCACATAACATCCCACCGGCAGCAGGATATTTTCGAGCCCAGTCTGCGTGCCCAGCCCCACCGCCAGCAGCACCAGGATCATCACGCCCTGCCCCACATAGGGAATGTAATTGAGCACCGCCGCCATCGCCCCCCACAGGATCGGCGACGGCATGCCGATGGCCCACATGGCCAGCGACACCGCGCAGCCAACACAGAAATTGATGAAGGTGATCGACAAGAGAAACCGGCTGACCTTGGTTTCCACATCGAGAAACACATGCGCCGTGCGCCAGCGCATCCGCCGGCTTACGCAAAGCGACAGCACCGACACGCGGATATGGTCGCGCGTCGCCACGAAAAAATAGAGGCTGGCGAGAAAAATCAGCACCTGCGCCCCGATGGCCGGCGCCAGCATGGCGAGCCCGATCACCTGCCCGCCATCCTCCACCGTCACGGCCATGGCCGAGGCGCTGCCGAACAGCGAGGTCAATTGCTCCTGAAACGCCGCCACCGATTCCATCGGCTCGCGCAGCGCCGAAATCTCGTTCTGCAGCTTGTCCCAGATCGCCGGGGCCCGCGCGACCCAATCCGACAGCGGCACGGCAAATAGCGCCACCCCGCCAAAAATCACCGCCAGCAGCAGCAAGACCACCACCCCCGCCGACAGCGCCGGCGGAATGCCGAACCCTTCCAGCCGGTCCGCCACCGGCCCGAACATCAGCCCGATAACAATCGCCAGCGTCACCGGCGCCAGAATGACCCGCCCGGCCTGCAGCACCACGAGCAATACGGCAAACCCGATCAGTATCATGGCGATCCGGGCGGCGTTGGTCAGCATCCGCTCGAACTGGCTTTCATCCATCTCGTTCGCGGGTCGCGCAATGCGGGCCATATGGCTTCCAATTTGGTGGGAGAAACTTGCCAATCAGAACGTCCGGCCCGCTCCAAACGTTCCTCTGCACAAGCCCATATCGCCAGTCGACCACCGCATTGGCCGCCGATAACATCGCGCCGGTTTTCAACGCGCCCAAGGTTCCGCCATGTCCCGCAAAATCATCATCGACACCGATCCCGGCCAGGACGATGCCGTCGCCATCCTCCTGGCGCTGGCCTCCCCGGAAGAGCTCGATGTGCTGGGCATTGTCGCCGTTGCGGGCAATGTCGGCGTCGCGCAAAACGCCATCAATGCCCGCAAGGTGGTGGAACTGGCCGGCCGCTCGGACATCCCGGTCTATGCCGGCTGCTCCCGCCCGCTCCGCCGCCATCTGGTCACCGCCGAGCACGTGCACGGCCAGACTGGCCTTGACGGCCCCGATCTGCCCGAGCCGCAAATGCCGCTGCAAACCCTGCACGGCGTCGATTACATCATCAATACCTTGATGGCCGCCGAGCCCAAGACCATCACCCTCTGCACCCTCGGCCCGCTGACCAATATCGCCATGGCGCTGATCAAGCAGCCCGCCATTGCCGAGCGCATCGCCGAAATCGTCATGATGGGCGGCGCCTATTTCGAGGTGGGCAACATCACCCCCGCCGCCGAATTTAACATCTATGTCGATCCCGAAGCCGCCGATGTCGTGCTGCGCAGCGGCGCCCCCATATCCATCCTGCCGCTCGACGTGACGCACCAGATTCAGTCCACCCCCGAACGCCTCGCCGCCATCAAGGCCATCGGCAATGCATCCGGCGCGGCGGTCCACGCCATGCTCACCTTCTCGGAAACCTTCGACCTCAAGAAATACGGCTGGACCGGCGCGCCCCTGCACGACCCCACCGTCATCGCCTACCTGCTGCAACCCAACCTCTTCGAAGGCCGCCACTGCAACGTCGTCGTGGAAACAGCAAGCGAACTCACCGTCGGCATGACCGTAGTCGATTACTGGCACGTCACCGGCCGCGCCAAAAACGCGACCTATCTGCGCAATGGCAATGCCGACGGGTTCTATAAGCTGCTGACGGAACGGCTGGCCCGGCTGCCGTAAAGAGGGTTTGGCCGGGAGATATGGGCTCTCACCACCCCCTCCCAGCCTCCCCCATCAAGGGGGAGGTGCCGTCCAGTGAAAGTGGCAACATGCTGCCAAAAACGCGATGTCACCCTCCCCTTGATGGGGAGGGCTAGGGCCAATCGACATTCACTCAGGCTGAGCCGAAAATGGTGGTTTTCGAGAACCGGAGCGCAGCGTACGTTTGGGTACGTGAGCACCGGAAGCGCAGAAAACTGCCATTTGCAGGCCAGCATCAGCTGAATGTCGATTGGCCCTAGGGAGGGGTGATGGGAGCCACCATGCCCATTGGCAACCACCGCCCACAAGCGTAATCTCCGCCTCCCAATCGCCGGATGCCACCCATGGAACCCTTCACCCTCCTGACCTTCACCATCGCTTACGCCATTGCCGTGCTGGTCCCCGGCCCCGGCGTAGCGGCGGTGGTCGCCCGCGCCCTCGGTGGCGGGTTCAAGGGTGCTTTCCCCATGGTGCTGGGCATTCTGGCCGGCGATCTCGTCTACTTCGTCTTCGCCGTCTTCGGCCTGGCCGCCGTTGCCACCTGGTTCGGCCCGGTCTTCACCATCATCCGCTGGGCCGGCGCCGCCTATCTGCTCTACATCGCCTATAAATTCTGGACCGCCCGCCCCGGCGCCGAGCAGATGAAGCCCAAGAACGAAGATGGCTGGAAGACCTTCCTCGCCGGCTTCTCCCTCACCATGGGCAATCCCAAGACCATCGTCTTCTACCTCGCCATCCTGCCCACCGTGATCCCGCTCGACCAGATGACGCCGGTAGCCTTCGCCGAACTGACCGCCATCGTGATCGTGGTTCTTTTGATCATCGGCTGCGGCTATGCCTGGCTCGCCTCCGCCGCCCGCGAAATGTTCAAAAGCACCAAGGCCCTCGGCCGCCTCAACAAGACCGCCGGCGTGATGATGGCAACTGCCGCGGGCCTGGTCGTTTGGCAGCATTAAGACAGGTTTTTCTCATCGCCGGAGAGCCTCGATCTAGTCCCCTCCCCCTTGAGGGGAGGGCTAGGGTGGGGGTGTCGTGACCTCCACGAACTCCGTACCCGTGGATAGCGCGACACCCCTCAACCCCTCCCCTCAAGGGGGAGGGAAGCAGATCGTGCCCCCCCTAAATCGCCTTCTCCGTCACCGGATCAAACAAATGCACATTGCCGGGCTCGATACCGACCCCGACAACATCCCCCGCCCTAACCGCATTGCGCCCGGTATCGACCACCATGATCTCCGGATCATCCCCCAGCGTCAGATAGGTCATCGACCCCGTCGACTCGACCGCTGAAACCGGCAGCCGCAGCACGGCCGGGCCATCGCCGCCCAATTGCAGATGCTCGGGCCGCAACCCGATCACCACCGAACGCCCCGCCTCGATCGTCCGCCCCAGCGCCGCCGGCCCGGCCCCCGGCAAATCCGGCAACACCGATTGCCCATCGGCACTCACCGTCCCCGGCACGAAATTCATCGCCGGCGAGCCGATAAAGCCACCAACAAACTTGCTGGCCGGCGTGTCATACAGCTCCAGCGGGCTACCCTGCTGCTCGATCACCCCATCGCGCATCACCACCACGTGGTCAGCCATGGTCATGGCCTCGATCTGGTCATGCGTCACATAAACCGAAGTCGCCCCCAGCCGGTCATGCAGCGCGCGGATTTCCTTGCGCATATGCACGCGCAGCGCCGCATCGAGATTGGATAGCGGCTCGTCGAACAAAAACGCCTTGGGATTGCGGATGATCGCCCGCCCCATGGCCACGCGCTGCCGCTGTCCGCCCGAAAGCTCGCGCGGATAGCGCTTGAGCAGTGGCGTCAGCCCCGTCGTCGCCGCCACTTCCGCCGCCGCCCGCGCGGCCTCCGCCTTGGGCACGCGCTTGAGACGCAGCGAATAGGTCAGGTTCTGCTCCACCGTCATATGCGGATAAAGCGCGTAGCTCTGGAACACCATGGCCACGTCCCGCTTGCGCGGTGGCACGCCGTTCATCTGCTCGCCGGCAATTTTCATCGTGCCGCCCGAAATGCTCTCCAGCCCCGCCAGCGACCGCAGCAGAGTGGATTTCCCGCATCCCGAAGGCCCCACCAGCGCCACGAACGCCCCTTTGGGAATGGTCAGGTCAATATTCTTGAGCGCATGAAAGCTGCCATAATGCTTGTCGATGCCGACCAGTTCGATTTGCGGCTCTGCACTCATTTGAGGGCTCCCGAGGTAAGACCGGACACAATCCGGCGCTGCAGGATGACGAAGACAGCCAGGATCGGCGTCACATAGATGGCCGAATAGGCCATGATGCCGTTCCAGTCAGACGAATTAGGCCCGAGGAAACCGGAAAGCCCCACGCTGGCCGGCTGCAGGGCCGGGCTCTGGATGATCGACTTGGAATAGATATATTCGCCGAACGACCCCATGAAGGTGAGGATGGCGCAGACCAATATGCCGTTGCGCGCCAGCGGCAGCACGATGAGGAAAAACGCCCCCACCCGCGAATTGCCATCGACCAGCGCCGCCTCTTCCAGTTCGCGCGGCACGCTCATGAAGGTCGCCCGCACCAGCACCACAAAGAACGGCATGGACTTGGCCGCCGCCGCCAGTACCACCGCCGTGCGCGGATAATTCAGCAACCCGATCTGGTTGAACCCCACGAAAAGCGGCGTGATCATCACCGAGGCCGGCAACACCTGCAGCATCAGCACGGCGAACAGCCCCACATCGATCCAGGCGCTGCGATAGCGCGCCAGCACATAGGCGCAGCCCGTGCCCAGGATCACCGTGATCGCCGTAACGCCGGAGGCAATCACCACCGAGTTCCACAGGAATGTCGACATGGTCCGCCGCGACCAGACCTGCCCGTAAATATCGGGATTGGGCGCGACCGGCCAGAAGGTCGGCGGATTGGCAAAGATTTCCGACCCCGATTTGAGGCTGGTCACATACATCCAATAGAGCGGAAAGAGATATACCGCAGCCAATGCCAGCGCCACGGCGAGCAGCGCCCAGGGCGTGTAAGTCCGGGTCATCCGCGCACCTCATGCCGGGTCGAGCGCACATAAAGGATCGAGGCAAACAGCACGAGCACGAACATCATCACGGACACGGTGGCGCCCTTGGCAAAATCATAAAGCTGGAAGCTGAGCTGCCAGGACCAATACCCCGCCACATTCGAGGTATTGGCCGGGCCGCCCTCGGTCAGCGCCGGGAAGAGATCGAATTGCTGCAAGGTGCCGATCAGCCCCAGCGACAGCACCGCCCCGATGGTCGAGCGCATCATGGGCAGGGTAATGGTCCAGAACCTTTGCCAGGCATTGGCACCATCAAGTTCGGCCGCCTCATAGAGATCGCGCGGAATGGCCGCCAGCCCCACCGACAGCAGCAGCATGTTGAAGGCCAGCCCCAGCCAGATATTGGCAATGACCACCGCCCAGATGGAAAAGCTCGGGTCCGACTTCCAGAAGATATTGGACTGGATGATGCCCAGCCCGCGCAGCACCGAATTGAGCACGCCGAAATCGCCGGCCAGGATCCAGCTCCAGATCGCGCCCACCACCAGGCCCGGCATCACCCAGGACACCAGGAACAGCCCGCGAATAGTCGCCGCGCCCGGAAATTTCTGCGCAAAAAACAGTGCCAGCGCGAAACCCAGCACGAATTGCCCGGTCATCGAGCCGACGACGAAGATCAGCGTATTGCGCGTCACCAGCCAGAATTCGGGCTGCGCCACCACCGCCACGTAATTGGTGAAACCGGCAAAGGGCCGGAACAGCTGGCCCAGGGTGAACATGTCCACCTGCTGGAAGCTCATCAGCACATTGTAGACCAGCGGCAGGCCGGCCAGCGCCAGCAGGAACACCATTGCCGCGCCCACCAGGATCAGGTCGAACCCGACCCCATCCCGCAAACTATTGAAAAACTTCGCCATCCAGCCTTCCTCTAGGGGAAATGCCCCGGCCGGATCGCTCCGACCGGGGTTGGATCGGTCGGGCTAGCCGACAATCCCCTTGATGGTGGCCTGCGCCTGGTCCAGCGCATCCTTGGCCGACATCTGGCCGGTCAGCGCCTGCTGCATGGCGTCATAAATGGCCTTGGAGATTTTCTGCCATTCCGGATGCGGACCACGCGGCTGGGCATATTGCAGCTGTTCCTGGAACACCTTGAGCGCGGCATCCTTGAGCGCAATGCCCGTCTCAGGCAGCGGAATATCGCTGCGCGCCGGAATGCTGCCGAATTCCTCAAAGATCCGGTTATCCTGGCTGGCGAAATATTCCAGCGCCCGGAACGCCTCATCCGGATGCTTGGTGGTCGACATGATGCCCCAGTCGAACCCGCCCAGCGCCGAGGACCGTTCGCCGCCCTCGGTCAGCGTCGGCAACAACGCCACGCCCCAGTCGAACTTGGCATCTTCCACCATGCGGTCCACTTCCCATGGTCCGGAAATGGCCATGGCCGCATTGCCCGAATTGAAGGTGCCGGTCGAATCCCACTGGCCCAGGCTCAGCACATCCTTGGACGCCCAGCCATTGTCGATGATCTTCTTCCACAGATCGAGCGCCGCCGCCGCGCCTTCCGTGTTGACGTCCGTATAGCTGCCACCCGACATCTGGATCAGCGGCAGGAACTGGAACGTGCCCTCTTCACCGGCACGGGCCGAGAAGGTCACGCCATAGACGTTATTGGCCGGATCGGTCAGCTTTTCGGCATATTCGGCCAGTTGCTCCCAGGTCTTGGGCGGCTCGGTAATGCCGGCCTTGGCGAACAGGTCCTTGTTGTAGAACACCCCGATCGTGTCGGTATATTTCGGAATGCCGAAATACTTGCCGTCCCAGGTCACCGAATTGAGCGGGCCGGGGAAATAATTGTCGGCCTTGATCACTTCGGAATTGGCGATGCGATCGGTAATGTCGAGCATGGCCCCGCGCGCCGAGAACATCGCGAAATCGGGATTGTCGAACGACACGATATCGGGCGCATTGCCGGTGGCGAAGGCGCGCAGCGTCTCGTTCACCAGGTCGTCGAACGGAATGGCGCGGTATTCCACCACGATATCCTCGTTTTGCTCGTCAAACTCCTTGGAGAACGTGTCGGCAATGCCCACCCGGTCCACCCCGTCGATCGACCAGATCTTGAGCGTCACCTGCGCCATGGCGGGCCCGGCCGCCATCAGCGCACCCAATGCGATACCGGCCGCAAGGCCGAATGTATTCAGCTTCATAGTCTTCCTCCCCTGGCGGCGATGCGCCGCGCTGCACAAACCGAAAGGGGCCCTCCTGCCCCGCCCGGAATCTAGCTGGCCAAGGCGACGAAATCGCCGCCGCGGCAATTCTTGAGATAGTTGAGCCCGCGCACCTGGCCGGTCATTTCCAGCGCATCGCGATAGACCGGGTCATGCCAGCCCTCGATATCGATCGAGCCTTCATAGCCGGCCAGCCGCAATTCGGAGATCACATCGGTCCAATTGGTGTCGCCGAAGCCCGGCGTGCGCATGAACACGAACTTTTCCTTGCCGAAAATGCCGTGCTCCTTGATCACATCCCAGCGCACGGTCGCGTCCTTGCCATGCACATGGAAGAATTTGGGCGCCCATTTGCGGATCTGCGGGATCGGATCGATCAGATAAACCAGCTGGTGGCAGGGCTCCCATTCAAGCCCGATATTGTCGTCCGGCGTCTCGTTGAACATCAGCTCCCACGCGTCGGGATTATGCGCGATGTTCCAGTCCCCACTGGCCCAATTGCCATCCATGGCGCAGTTCTCGAAGGCGATTCTGACGCCCTTGTCCGCCGCCCGCTTGGCCAGTTCCGACCAGACTTTTTTGTATTGCGGCAGGCTATCGGTCAGCGGCTTGTTGCGAATGCGCCCGGTAAACCCTGCCACCGTCGTCGCCCCGAAATGATGGGCATTGTCGATGCAATCCTTCCAGCCCTGTAGCGTCTGGCGATCCATCTCCTGGTCTTCCAGGGGATTGCCGAACATGCCGATGGTGGAAATGGTGATGTCGCGATTACCGATGGCGTCGAGGCTGCGCTTGCCCAGCTCGGCCAGGTCCTGCCCATTGGTGGTCTGCCAGAAAAAGGGCTCAAAGCTCTCAAAGCCCAGATCGGCAATGGCCGCGATATTTTCGGCCGCCTTGCCGGCCGTGCCCTGGATCATGGTGCCGATACGGATGGTCTTGGCTGGATCGCTCACTTGGGTCTCTTCCTAAACTGCAATGGTGACGCGCTGCCGGGTCTTGGCGCTCTCGATCGCCGCAAAGACCATGGCCAGGCTCTTGATATTGTCGTTGCTCGCCGTCTCGGGCTGCCGGCCCGCTTCGATGGCGCCGAGAAACTCGGCGATGACGCTGGCATGGCCATGCGTCTGGGCGATATCGGCCGGCTCGGGCACCTCGATCGCGGCCAGTTCGCGCAGGAACCCGCCCTCGCCCGCCACCACCTTGGCCTCGAACTGCTCGCCGCCGTCCCACAGCAGCGTGCCCTTGGTGCCCACAATGCGCCAGGCGCTTTCCCAGCTGGTATTGGCCCCTTCGGCCGCCCAGCTGCCGCGATAGGTAAAGACCACATCGTCGGAGAATTCAAAAATCGCATTGGCCGCCGCGCCATGGCCATACCAGGAGCCCCGCGGATTGGTTTCGAGGCAATAGACCGCCAGCGGCGCCTTGCCCGCCATGAACCGGGCGGCATCGAGCGTATGGATCGCCATGTCGAGCAGCAGCACATTGTCCATCTGCTCGCGAAAACCGCCGAAATGCGCGCCAATGAAGAAATCGCAATGCAGCGCCGTCAATTCACCCAGCGCCCCGCTCTCCAGCAGCCGCCTGATGCGCCGCACCCCGGAAATGAACCGCCGGTTCTGCACCACCGCATGCACCCGCCCGGCCTGCTGCGCCAGCTTGACCAGCTCCTGCCCCGCCGCCAGCGAGGTCGCCATCGGCTTCTCGCTCAGCACATGGCAGCCGTGCTTCAGCCCCGTCGCCACCACATCGCGCCGCGCCACCGGCACGACCACGTCAAACAGCAGGTCCGGCTTCAGCTCCGCCAGCATGGCATCGAGGTCCGTGCCAATCCTGGCCCCGCTCAACCCGAACTCCTCGGCCCGCGCCTGCGCCGTCGCCCGATCGAGATCGACCAGCCCGACCACGTCGATCCGGCCAGCCACTTCCGGCGCCTCCAGAATGGCCTTCAGCCACCCTCTGGACATAGCTCCGCACCCGGCCAGAACCGCTGTCTTCGTCAAATCGATATCCTCCGCACGGAAAACCCCGGCCGCGGTGTCCTCCTCCGCAAGCCGTTTCCGTAAACGTTTACGAGGCTATATAAACAGGCTAATCCATGTCAATAGGGTTTACGGGGCCGTGCAAAACCGGCATCCGCGCCATGAGGGGAGCCGCCGGAAAAATGATCGGTATCAAGCGTTTGGCCGAGCACCTCAACGTGTCGATCGGCACTGTGTCGCGCGCCCTCAATGGCAAGCCAGACGTCAATGAAGCCACTCGCAAGCGTGTATTGGAGGCCGCGGCCGAGCTTGGCTATGTGCCCAACCAGGCCGGACGCGCCTTGCGCAAGGGCTCGACCGGCGTTGTCGGCTTCATGATGCAGACCGGTTCGGAGATCACCGGCGAAGGCGATATCTTCTTCATGAGCGTCTTCGATGGCGTGCAGACCGTCTTTGCCCGCCACCAGCTCGATCTCGTCGCCCTGCTCTGCTCCTCGGAAGAGGACCCCGACGCCTATCTGCAGCGCGTCGTCGCCCGCGGCTTTGCCGATGCCCTGATCATCTCGGCCACCAAGCGCCACGATCACCGCATCGACTATCTGGCCGAGCACGGCATTCCCTTCATCGCCCTGGGCCGCAGCCTGACCGATGCCGGCCAACCCTGGCTCGATCTGGATTTCGAAGGCATGGCCGAAACCGGCGTCACCCGCCTTGTCGAAAAAGGCCATAGCCGCATCGGCATCTTCCTGCCCATAGACGACATCAATCTGGGCATTGTCTTCCTCGACAGCTACCGCCAGATGCTGCAACGCCACGGCATTCCCTTCGATCCGGATATGGTGTTCCGCACCCATCCCAACGAGCGCGGCGGCCACCAGATTGCCGAGCGCATCGCCGCCATGCCCCCCGACAAGCGCCCCACCGGCTTCGTGCTGATCAACGAAAAGCTCTCCGTCGGCCTTTATGCCGGCCTCTACGAGGCGGGCCTGACACCGGGGCGCGATATGGCCATCATCGGCCGCGACAGCACCAGCGCCCACTACCTCACGCCCAAGCTCACCAGCTTCTCGCTATCGCTGCGCGATCTCGGCATCACCCTGGCCGAGTCCCTCCTCGCCACCATGCCCGCCTATGCCGACCAATACCCGCTGGGCGTGGTCCGCAAGATCGTCCCCATGGAACTGGTGGAAGGCGACAGCGACAACGCCCTCCCCCTTTGACACCAGCCCCGACCCTGCTATGAGGCTGCCAGGGGCCTATAGCTCAATGGTTAGAGCCGACCGCTCATAACGGTCTGGTTCCAGGTTCGAGTCCTGGTGGGCCCACCATATTCCTCTAAAGACCAGGCATAATACCCACTAATGGGTATGATCCTGCCAATTTAGACTTTAGTTGGCTTGTCCGCGGTTGGGGGCGAGTTCAACCTTTCATACCGCAGCCCACTTCAGACCGATCCAAATCGGCAACGGCTGACGGCTGCGGAGGATACTTGAAAAGATAATCAATGCGCTCGGCGCAACCTGACGCACGACCTCTGGTCGTAGTCCGGATACGTCTCCGCGCGCCTGGAGGAGAGATAATGCAGAAATTTGCCACGCTGGGCCTCGTCCTGGCCCTACTCAGCACGACCCATGCCATCGCGCAGCAAACCACACCCGCCCCGGACGCCCCTACCGTGTATCCCGACCCGGCGGTAGTTGATGGGACGACTGGTCGCATGAACCACCTCATTGAAATGGTCGATGCCAAGAAATTCGGCATTGGCCCGTTCTCCGCGGTGCGCGATCCAATCAATGCGCGTATTTTAGGTGCGTCCAAGCTCGATTTCATCGTCATCGACATGGAGCACAATCCATTCGACGCTGAGACGCTACGCAACTTCATAGCCAATATGCGGGTGATGAACGGTACGTTCCCTGTCACCCCGATCGTGCGCATCCCACTCAACGGCCGCGAAGCCAGCCAGAACCAGTGGTTGTTCAAGCAGATCCTCGACGCCGGGGCGATGGGCATTATGGTGCCGCAGATCAACTCCGTTGAAGACGCCATGGCCGCTGTGCAGGCCATGCGCTATCCGCCATACAAGGATGACGCCGCCCCCGAACCGCGGGGCCAGCGGGGGTTTGGCGGCGCTCCTGCCGCTTGGGGCCTTTCAGCACCCGACTATGCCAAAAGCGCTGACCTTTACCCGCTCGATCCGGATGGCGAACTGCTACTGATCGTCCAGATCGAAACCGCCCAGGCAGTTGATAATCTCGAAGAAATCATGGCAGTGCCCGGCGTCGGCGCTGCGTTTGTCGGCCCAGCCGATTTGCACGCTGATATGGGCTATCCTGGCTCATTCGCTGGCGTCGAGGAAGTCGAGGCCAAAATCCAGGAAGCTGGTGCGACGGCCAAACGCATCGGCGCGTATCTCGGTATATTGGGCAATGCTTCAGATTGGGAAGCCCGCCGCGACCAGGGCTATATGTTTGTCATGGCCTCCGATCAAGGCTTGTCCTCCGGTCTCGTGAACGATCTCAACGCCATGGGTCGCTAATCGCAAGGCGTGGGGCAAGTGGAGCGATCCTCTTGCCCCTCGAACCTCGAGGGGACTTATGCGTTGCATGTTGATACCCATCCACAAAGATCGGAGCTTTCACATGCCTGCCAAATCGGCTGCTCAGCAAAAGGCCGCCGGCGCGGCCCTGTCGGCCAAGCGTGGCGATACGCCCAAGAGCGACCTCAAGGGCGCGTCGAAATCCATGCTCTCCATGAGCGAGAGCGAACTGGAAAAAATGGCGTCGACCAAACGCAAGGGAAAACCGGAGCATAAGGCCAAGCCGCACTAGCCTGCGGGCTAATTGCGGACCAAGGCTTGGCGCGAACACATGCTCGAACACCGGCAGCCCTGACCAGAGCCCACCGGTCTAATGCCCCCTCGGCCCGATCAGCCGCGACCGAATAGCCGTCGAAATATTGTCGAACAGGAACACCACGAACAGGATCAGCAGCACCATATAGGCCACCTTGTCCCAGTCCGAATTGGTGCCCATGGCCTCGAGCAGCTTGAGCCCGATACCCCCTGCCCCGACCGCGCCGATAATGGTGGCCGAGCGCGTATTGCTCTCCCAGAAATACAGCGATTGCGACACGAAAACCGGCAGCACTTGTGGCACCACGCCATAGCGGTTGACCGCCGCGGGGCTCGCCCCCACCGATTTCATCCCCTCGCGCTGCTTGTCATCCACATTTTCCAGCGCCTCGGCATAGACCTTGCCCAGCGCCCCCGTATCGGTGAAGAAAATGGCGGCGATACCGGGGATCGGGCCAGGCCCGAAGCCGCGCGTGAAAAACAGCGCCCAGATCAGCATGTCGATCGAGCGGAGGAAGTCGAAAGCCCGCTTCATCAGCCAGTTCGCCGAACCATTGAGCGTGATGTTGCGCGCGGCGATGAAGGCCAGCGGAAACGCCACCAGCGTTGCAAACAGCGTGCCCACAAAGGCCATGACCAGCGTCTGCATCAGCTTGGCGAGGATATCGCCATGCTGCCAGGCCCTATTGCCCAGCCATTCGTCGAGCACCAATTGCGCATTGGACTTGTCGGGATTGATCCGCTCGCCTGAGAACACCAGCCCGATCGTGCTGAACACATCATTGCCCCAGAGCGGGGATTTGGGATCGTAGAGGAAATTGGCCCAGCCCAGGAAGCGCCGCTGCACATAGACCTGGTTGCTGCGGATTTCCGCCTGCCCGGCAAAACCGAAATCGACCAGCACCTTCTGCCCATCCTGCACCATGGCGCCCGGCGCTCCGGCCGGCGCCAAGGCGGCATCACCCGTGATCGCAACGGGATAGGCCACGCCATCGAGATAGACATCGACCTGCGCGGTGGTGATCTCCAGCCGGTCATCGCTGTCGAAGGTCGCCGTCATGCTGCCATCGTCATGCGGCGTCAGCCAATCGATACGCGCATCGGCCGGATACTGCCCCCGGCTCGACCATTGCGGCACCACCCTGCCATCCTCGAACCGCAGCCGCGGCTGCGCCCGCCAGGAATACCAATCCTGCACATAAATGGCCGCGCGGTCCCACCGTCCGCTCTGCAGCGCCGGCCCCACATTGAAGAAAAACCAGCAGAACACCAGATAGGCCAGCGTCACGCCCAGCCCCGCCAGCAGCCCCCAGCGCTGGAAGAAATTCTGCTGGAAAACCTCGGGATATTTCTTTTCGAGCCGGCTGCGCTCGGCATGGCTGATGGTGCTCATCATGCGGCCCCCCGGCCCAGTTCGAACGATTGATTGCCCACCAGCCGGCGCCGCAGCCAGCCCGAAAACTGGTCGATGGCAACGATAGTGACCAGCAAGAGAATGACGATGGCATAGGTCTTGGCCGCATGATCGCGCCCGATGGAGAGGCGAAACACTTCGCCAATGCCTCCACCACCCACGGCCCCGATAATCGTCGAGGCCCGCACATTGATTTCGGTCCGCAGCAGCGCATAGCTGACGAAATTGGGCATGACCTGCGGCACGATGGCAAAGCGCACCCGCTCCAGCCAATTGGCGCCCACCGAGCGCAGCCCTTCCTCGGGCTTCATGTCGGCATTTTCCACCACTTCGAAGAAGAGCTTCCCCAGCGCGCCAATCGTATGCAGCGATACCGCCGCAATCGCCGCGATCGGCCCGATCGACAGCACCGCCGTCAGCAGCCCCGCAATGACGATTTCCGGAAACGCCCGGAACACTTCCATGATGCGCCGCACGATCCAGCGCACCGGCCCCGCGCCAACCAGATTGGTGGCCGCGAAAAAGCACAGCAGAAACGCCAGCCCGCCCCCGATAATCGTCGAGACGATGGCGATATTGACCGTGATGATCAGCTGGTAGATGAAATTGGGAATATAGAACCCGCCGGCGATATAATGCCGCTCGGACGTATAATCGAACTTCTGCGACCCATCGTAATAGGGCGAGTCCAGATCGAACATGGCCCGGAAAATCTCGAGCGGATCATTGGGCACGAAATTCTTCAGGAAGTCGAACATATAGGGAATGCGTTCGAAGAACTTCCCCGAATTGGCGGCATTGGCAAAATTCATCGCCGCCCCCAGCGCCACCAGCACCAGCACGACGCCGATAACCGAATAGATGCGCCGGATGAAAACCTGGCTGCGATAATGCTTCAGCAGCAGGGCCGACGCGGGCGAGAGGCCTTCGGTGGAGTTGGCAGTGTCGGCCATGTCACAGATCTTTCCAAACTCTCAGTGTCATCCCGGCGCAGGCCGGGATCCATGCTGAAGGCTATCCACACATCCAATGCGGGGGGAGGGCACAGCATGGATTCCGGCTGGAGCCTGCCCTCGGGCGCGAAGCGTCCCGGGGGCCGGAATGACACCGAGCGTGAGTGAGCATTCAGCCAGCTTAGCCGCCAATCACCGACTTACGGGCGTCGATAATGGTCTGGTACATGTCCTGGCTGGCCGGCACGAAATTGGTGTAGCCGCCGGCGGTGAAGGCGTCGAAGCATTCGAAATCGGCTTCCGGCAGGCCCATGAAGAAGGCGGTGACCTTTTCCTTCAGGTCAGCCGGCAGCTTGTTGGACACCATCAGCGGGCCGTTCGGGATGATCGGCGACTGCCAGACTTCCACCAGGTCGTCCATGTCGAGCAGGCCCTTGTCGACCATGATGCGCAGATTGCCCGAAGTATAGCCGTCGGCGAAGTCGCCCTGGCCCGAGCCGAAGGTGGTGCCGACATCCCAGGTGCCGTCGAGCACGCCCAGAACCAGGTTTTCATGGCCGCCGCCAAAGCCGGTTTCGCTGTAGAATTCAGCGATCGGCGCGCCGATATCGGCCGGCAGCGACACATTGGGAACCAGATACCCCGAGGTCGAATCCGGATCGGCAAAGCCGAGCTTCTTGCCCTTGGTCGAGGCCAGGTCGGTAATGCCCGAATCCTTGCGCGCCACCATGATCGAGTGATAGCCGGTCGAGCCGTCTTCCTGCTGGGTGGTCAGCACCGGGTCAACGGCTTGGGGGTCCTTGAGGTAGATCGAGGCATAGGACGAAGCGCCCATGATGGCGATGTCGATGGTGCCGCCGAGCAGGCCCTGGATCACGCCATTATAGTCCGGCGAGGGGAAGAACTGCACTTCGGACACGCCCGTTGCGGCCTTCAGCGGCTCGGCGACGCATTCGGAACGACGCAGCTGGTCGCTCTCGTTTTCCCCGCCATCCAGGCCGATGCGCAGCACGGTGACGTCCTGGGCGAAGGCCGCGGTCGACATGGAAAGGGCAACCGAGGCCAGAAGCAGTTTGCGGATCATGGTAGATCTCCTTGAAGGTGAGGATGGTCGGCATGCCGCCCCGCCCGCTGGCGGTTTACGGCAGCGGAACTTCGGGTTTACGGAGCGCGGCCTGCGCTCGCGGTCTTGGTGACGGAGGGAACGGTGAGCGGCGTGATCGAGGTCGAGGTCAAAGCCTCCGAAAACGCCTCTTTCAGCCCATCGGCACCATAAATCGTGCGGGCCACATCGGTGGTCAGCTCATCCGGCGTGCCGTCGAACACCACCTTGCCCGCCGCCATGCCGATAATGCGCTCGCAATAGGCCCGCGCCGTATCGAGCGTATGCAGATTGGTGATGACGGTCAGCTTGCCCTCGGCATTGATGTCGCGCAGGCTGTCCATCACGATCTGCGCATTGCGCGGATCGAGGCTGGCGATCGGCTCATCCGCCAGGATCACCTTGGGCCCCTGCATCAGCGCCCGGGCAATGGCCACACGCTGCTGCTGGCCACCCGACAGCGTCTGTGCCCATTGCGTCGCCGTCTGGGCGATATCGAGCCGCTCCAGCGCCTTGAGCGCGGCGAATTGCTCGTCGGCCGAAAATACCTGCAGCAGGTTGAGCAGCGGATTGCGGCCATTGAGCCGCCCCAACATCACATTGGTGATGACATCGAGCCGCGGCACCAGGTTGAACTGCTGGAAAATCATCGCGCAATCGCGCTGCCAGGCCCGCAGATCCTGCCCGCGCAGCTCCGACACCTTCTGGCCGTCATATTCGATAGAACCGGAGGAAACGTCGTTGAGCCGGTTGATCATGCGCAGCAGGGTCGATTTGCCGGCGCCGGAGCGGCCGATAATGCCGACCATCTGCCCCTGGGGGATCTCGAGCGTCACATCGTCGACGGCAAGCTTGTTACCGAACCGTCGCGAAACGTGAGAGATCTTGAGCATCCAGCGCGCCTCGCCGTTGAAACCGAGGCACAACTAGGGCTGCTGATTGACGAGCCCATGTATGTTTGATGAAGCTTGCGTGACGGTGCATAACCCGCCATTCCAGCAAAAAGCCCCGCAAATGCGGGGCTTCTTTGTTAGTTGTCGCCGGGTCCGGCGGAAGGAATTTCGGCGCCGGTTTCGGCATATTCCCTCAGCTTGTTCCGCATCGTCCTGATCGAAATGCCCAGGACATTGGCGGCGTGGGTACGGTTTCCTTCTGTCTGCCGCAACGTCGCCAGGATCAGGTCTCTCTCGACATCTGCTACCGGCAGTCCAACCAGGGCCTCCGTGGCGCTGGCATCGGGTGCGAAGTCATACATGGGTCGTCGCTTTCTGAGCCCCCAAAACCAAGTTACTCAGAACGCCATCAGGGTGACCCCGTATGGTTAACCAGAGGTTAACATTTACGTGATGATCGCCTTGCCCGCGCCGATATCTGCCATCTGCTCGCTGGCCTTGTGCCCCTCGCGCTGTGCGATCACCGCGCAGACAAACAGCTGAATCTGATGAAAAATCATCAGCGGCAACACGATCAGGCTCACCGTCTGCCCGGCAAAGAGGATGTTCGCCATGGGCAATCCACTGGCGAGACTCTTCTTGGAACCGCAGAACAGCAGCACCAGCCGATCCTCCCGCGCCAGCCCCGATATCCGCCCGATAAAGCTGGTCCCGACCAGAATCACCGCCAGCAACACCGCATCCGCGCCGATCATGATGGCGAGCGTCGAAGCATCCACCTGCTGCCAGATACCGGCCACCATGCCCGCGCTGAACGCCGAATAGACGATCAGCAGGATCGACCCGCGATCGACGATCTGGGTGATCCTGGCATGCCGCTGAATGAACTTGCCCACCAGCGGCCGCGCCAATTGCCCCACTATAAAGGGCAGCAAAATCTGCACCCCGATATCGACCATAGAGCCCAGGTCAAACCCGCCCTCCCCGCTGGTATGCAACAGCAGCGCCGCAAAGATCGGCGTGATGAACACGCCCAAAAGGTTCGAAATCGACGCCGCGCAAACCGCCGCCGGCACATTGCCATGCGCGATCGAGGTAAAGGCGATGGACGACTGCACCGTCGAGGGCAGCACCGCCAGATAGAGCATACCAATGACAATTTCCGGCCGCAGCCACGGCGATAGCGCGCTCGACAGCGCCAGCCCGACCAGCGGAAAGGCAATGAACGTGCTGGCAAACACCAGCGCCTGCAGCCGCCAATTGCTCAGCCCCGCGACAATCGCCGAGGTATTGAGCTTGGCCCCATAAAGGAAAAACAGCAGCGCCACCGCGAAATAAACGACCCGCGACAACACCTCCGCCCCCACGCCCTGCGCCGGCAGCAAACTCGCCACCACCACCGTCCCCAGCAGCAGCAGGAGATAGCTGTCAAAGCCAATGCGTTTCAGTCTGTTGCTCAGTGACATATCTATCGCCTTTGCCTGGAGAGCCCCAATCCAATCCCCTCCCCCTTGAGGGGAGGGTTAGGGTGGGGGTGTCGTGACCTCCACGAACTCCATGCTGGTGGAAAACTCGACACCCCCACCCTCAATCCCTCCCCTCAAGGGGGAGGGAAGTCTGCTTTTTCGCGTACGCGAAAAAGCTGGGATCGCGGCTCCCACCCAATATTTGCTGATGCTGACCTAATCGAAACCAGCGATAGTAGAAAGACAGACGGCACCGATATCGGTCATCACAATTCGCGATTGGCACCATGACTACGCTTTCTGACATTGCGCCGGCCCTGTTGCGCTCCTTCGCGGCCGTTGCCGAAACCCGCAACTTCACCGCCGCCGCCCGGCGTCTGGGCCTGCGCCAATCCACCGTCAGCCAGCATGTGCAAAAGCTGGAACAGGCCGCCGGCCGCAAACTCTTCCTGCGCGATACCCACACCGTGGCCCTCACCGCCGATGGCGACGCCATGCGCGATTTCGCGGCATCGGTGCTGGCCGCGCATGACCGCATGGCCGGCTATTTCTTCGGCGCCGCCGGGCGCGAACGCCTGCGCCTCGGCATTTCCGAGGATTTCGCCATGGCCCAGCTCGCCGACGTCCTGGCCAATTTCCGTATCCGCTATCCCGCCGTCGATCTCGAGCTCGAAGTCGGCCTCAGCACCATTCTCTATCAGCGCTATGACGCCGGCGAGCTCGACGTCATCTTCGCCAAGCGCCGCGCCGGCGATGAGCGCGGCGAAATTGCCTGGCGCGAGCAGCTGGCCTGGATCGGCCGTCCCGGCTTTCGCATCGAACCCGGCGCACCCGTCCCGCTGGTGTCCTATGCCCCGCCCTCCATCACTCGCGCCCTGGCCGTCGCTGCCCTCGAACAGGCCCACCGCCCCTGGCGCATGGCCTGTTCCAGCGGCAGCCTCAATGGCCTGCGCGCCGCCGCCATGGCCGGCCTCGGCATCGCCGCCCATTCCCTGCGCCTCATCCCCGAAGGCCTCGCCGTCGTCGACCCCAGCAACGACCTCCCGGCCCTGGGCGAAGTCGAATTCGTCGCCATCGGCCCCGGCCGCCACCACGCCAGCGCCAACGGCCTCATCTCCGCCCTCGTCGCCAATGCGCAGGGCAGTTCGGAGTAAAGGCCTCGCGCCTCCCACGCTTCAATGCCCATCCCCCCGCAATGTCATTCCCGCGAAAGCGGGAACCTCCGTTTTCTTCACCGGCATCCTGAAACAGAGGTCCCCGCTTTCGCGGGGATGACACCGTGGTCCGGACCGCCTAGGCTCACGCCAAAACACAAAACAGAGCCCACCATGCCCCCGCACATCAGGCCCGCCCGCCCGGCCGACCGCGCCGCCCTCTTCAATATCTGCCTGCTCACCGCCGATTCCGGCACCGACGCCAGCGCGCTTTTTTCCGATCCCGATTATCCGGGCCTGGTCTGGTCGGTCCCCTATCTCGATTTCGAGCCCGACCATGCCTTCGTGGTCGATGATGACGGCGCCGTCGTCGGCTATATCGTCGGCACCCCCGACACCAAGGCCTTCGAAGCAAAACTGGACGCCGAGTGGTGGCCCAAACTGGCCGAGCGTTACGCCACCCGCACCGCCACCGCCCCCTTCGACGCCAAGGTGCTCGACCGGCTCGCGACCCCGCCCCACAGCCATCCCGGCGTCGTCGCCACCCATCCCGCCCACCTCCACATCAACCTGCTCCCCCCGGCCCAATCGGGTGGCTGGGGCCGCAAACTGATCGAGGCGGAACTGGCTTCCTTACGCCAGGCCGGCGCCAGGGCGGTCCATCTCGGCGTCAGCCCCACCAATGCCCGCGCCATCGGCTTCTATCATCACCTCGGCTTTGAAGAGATCGAACGCAGCACCGGCCTCCACCTCGGCAAACCGCTCTAGCCGCTCAGTCCTCCCCCTCGTCGTCGATCTTCTCCCCCTCCCAATAGCCCAGCGGCGTCAGCCTGCCGCCGTGCTTGAACGTGCCGTCATAGCGGTGAAACCCGGAGAGCCCCACATCGACGCGGACGCGCCCGCTATCGGGATATTCGATCACGTCGGCATTGGTATTGTTGGATAGCGCCAGATAGCGCAGCGGCTCGCTGCCGGTATTGATCAGCTGATGGGCCGCCCCGCCCGCCGGCGCCCCCAGGCAATCGCCCTGCCGCACCGGAATGCGCTCATCGCCAAAGCGATATTCGCCCGTCCCCGACAGAATGAAGAACATCTCGTCCGAGACGTGATGGCGATGAAACGGCATCGACGTCTTGCCCGGCGGCACGACAAGATAATTGGCCCCCAGCGCCCGAAGCCCCAGAGCCGTCCCGATTTCGGCATAGTGATTGGCAAAGCGCGTGCCGACAACATCCGGCTTGAGCACCAGCGCATCAAGATTGACAACGGCGTCAGTCATCTCCGCAACTCCTTTTCAATCGCGGGCAGCATCGGCCAGGCGGCCGAGCTCCGCAATGCGCATGGCGCCCTCCCTGGGACCAATCGACATTGAGGTCTTGAGATCAATTTCGAGCCCCGATCCCCGCTTTTTCGCATATGCGAAAAAGCTGACCTCCCTCCCCCTTGAGGGGAGGGATGGAGGGTGGGGGTGCCGCATTCCCCACCCGCATGGAGCTTGTGACGACAAGCTAGCCCCATATCGACGCCAACACGCTTTCATCGCGACGCGCCGGTGAAAACCGCCAATTGGGCGGCGAAAGCGCGCTTATATGCCGGCCGCGCTTCGGCGCGGGCGACATAGGCGGAGAGGTTCGGAAATTCCTCCACTATGTCCGTCCCCTGCAATCTTTGCAGCACATGCACCATCAGAAGGTCGCCGGCGCTGAAATCGCCGTCGAGCCATTCGCTGTCGCCCAGGCGCGCGGAAAGCTGATCCAACCGTTCGCGAATGCGCTCATCGACCATGTCGAAGCGCTCGCCCTGCCAGCTCTTGCCTTGCTCGGAGTTCTCGACGACGTCGCGATCGACGATCGGCGGCTCTACCGTCGTGAGTGCTGCAAACATCCACACGATCGCCCGCACCCGCGCATTCGCATCCGCCGGCAGCAGGCCCGGAAAGCGCTCTGCGATATGAAGCACGATCGCGCCGGACTCGAACAGCGTGAGGTCACCCTCCTCATAAGTCGGTATCTGCCCGAAGGGGTTGCGCGCCAAATGCGCGGGCTCCCTGAACGTGCGCCACGGGGCCAGCCGCACCTCGTAAGGCTGCTCCACTTCCTCCAGCGCCCAGCGCACGCGCATGTCCCGCGCCAGTCCCTGGCCGAGATCCGGCGAGCTTTCATCAAAGGCCGTAATCGTAATAGTCATCGCGTTTCCCCTGTCGTGCCGAGGCCGGGTGTCCCGTCTTCACTGCAACGACGAACGACCCAATCCGAATCCGACAAACAATGCGGAAAACCTCCGCCCCCTGACGCGCAAAGGGCGAGCAAGCAGTTTTGCTGCACCGGCACTGGCTCTCCCAAACTCAGTTCCACCGTCATTGCCCGGCCCGTCCGGGCAATCCACGCTTCCGCAATTATTGCCCCTCAGTCGAGAACGCGAAGCGCCTCATATGAGACTGCTACATGCTCGTTGAATGCGGGACGCGTTCTCAAGGCATCATAGTAGCGTTGCAAATGCGGTCGCTCGGGTCACGCAATATCGATCTCGAAATAGCGATAGAGAACATGTCCGAGTTGGATATCGGCTACAGTGAATGCTTGCCCCCCCGCCCCCCTACTGCAGCCACTTCACCAGATATTCAGCGCCTAGAGCGACAATTGGCCGAGCAACTTGAAAAGCTCTTGATGAATTTCACGTGCCGAGAACATGACCTGCTCCCCCCACAAGTCGACGGGAATTTCAGGTCTCACAGGCGCCAAATGGCTTCGAACTGCACCTGCTTCACGGGCCACTAGCCCTGCTGCGGCCACGTCCCACGGGAACAAGCTTTCGGTATGCGCGTCCAAACGGCCCATGCCCACATAACAGATATCGAGCACAGGCGACGCACTTCTGCGAATGTCCTGACAATGGCGCAGAAGTAGGTCGACTCGTCGATTGAGGGCTTCGAAACTGGTCTTCTCGTGGGGAAAGCCCGTGCTGACCACCGACCGCAAGAGGCTCGCTGGCGAGGATGCCTTGATGGGCGCTTCATTAAGCGTCGCGCCTCCGCCCTTTACGGCGCAAAACGTCTCGCCCAACGCCGGCGCATGCACGCAGCCGACCTGAACCTCGCCATCAACTGCAAAGGCCACCGAAATTCCAAAATATGGGTGGCCGCGCACATAATTGGCCGTACCATCGATCGGGTCGACAATCCACAAAGGACCAGAATAATCGTAGGCATGGCTACGGCCATCTTCCTCAGACAGGATTCGGTGGCCTGGAAATGCCTTCGCCAAGCAAGATGATATGACCTGCTCTGATCGGAAATCGGCCGCGCTCACGACATCTGTTCGACCTTTATCACGAATGTCAGCGCGATAGGCGGCCCATTCGGCAAGCACTGCATGCCCAGCCTCTCTGACAGCACGCTTTGCTACTGCAGCTACATATTCAGGGTCAGATCTACGGGGCACATCCGCCTCCAGCCTGCTCGCAATTGAGCGCTAATAGCACCTATCATGCAGTGGTAATTGGCAGCACGGCGCCCCGCAATCCGTATGGCAGCGTCGAAATGCTCGCCATGGAGGCAATGGGTCGTTTCCCAACCGGCTGCTTTCAGATCACGCTGGCTTCAGAATTCACGGCTCATGATGAGCCGATATCGCCTCACAGATTTTGAGCATCACGATACGGCACGCCCGCCGCTTACCTCTGTTGCCGCAATACGGTTCGCCCTACTCGCCCACCCCCCTAATACTTTAGTATCGCCCCGCTTCCCTGCCCCACCCCATCCTCCGGGAACCGCCCGCTTTGTGGCCCGTTTACCCCACCCAGCTGTAATGGGCCGCGAACACTATCTGACTGAGCGCACCCAATTTTTCCTTGTCTGCCATATTGATCGAACTGTGCTTGCGCCATATCGTAGCACTTGGAGGACAGCTGAAATCGGATGGGCGCGACACCAGCGTTGCTGGCGCTTGAACATGCCGTGTCCTATGACTTTTCCAGGCCAATGCACGCATTGCATGGGCCTGCACCACATTGCGCCCCCTGGGGCGCTGAGAAGGAGTAATGAACGTGAAAATTTTCGGTATCCTCGCCTTTGCGGCCGCGACTGCTGTTTCGACGCTGTCGCTGTCCGCCGCCGAGTTCGAAGTCCACATGCTCAACAAGGACGCTGCCGGCAACACCATGGTGTTCGAGCCCGCGTTCCTGCAGATCGCTCCCGGTGACACCGTGACCTTCATTCCCACCGACAAGGGCCACAATGCCGAGACCATCAAGGGCATGTTCCCCGAGGGCGGCAATGAGTTCAAGGGCAAGATCAACGAGCAGTTCAGCGTGACCTTCGATGTCGAAGGCGCCTATGGCTTCAAATGCGCGCCGCACCTGGCCATGGGCATGGTCGGCCTGATCGTGGTCGGCGAAAATCCCGCCAATCTGGCAGATCTGCAGGCCGCCCGCGTTCCGCCCAAGGCCAAAGCCAAGTTCGACGAATTCGTCGCACAGATCGGCCAATAATCAATGTCATCGAAACGGGGACAGACGGGCCGGCATGCAGATGTCCGGCCGCCTGTCCCGGTAGGACCCATCGGCATTGCTGTTTGTCGAAGGGTTCTAGGCCAATAGTGTCATGGAGCAACCCAGTCCTTCTGCCACCCAGATTGCGAACATCGTCGGAGCGATAGGAAAACGCGCAGCCCTTGCGCGCAGCCTGCCCCTCGCCGCGATTGCCATTGCCGGCGGCCTGACCGGGTTCTCCCTCATTCTCGCGCTGACCCGCGCAGCCAGTTCCGGCCTGCTCATCGCCGCGGCCGGCCTCACCCTGCTGGCGGTTCTGGCCATCGCCATCTGGTCCTGGCGCCGCAGCGGCAATCTCGGCCGCATTGCCCGCCGCGCCGATATCCGCCTAGGTCTCAACGAAACCCTCTCCACCGCCATCGGCCTCGCGCCAACCGGTCAAAACGCCGTCACCCGCGCCCTCGAGACCTATGCTTCCAAGGTCGCCAGCCGGATCGATATCGGCCGCGCCATTCCCCTCTTCACCCGCAGCACCGCCCTGGCCCTGGCCATGCTGACGCTGGCCCTTTTCGGCGCCTCGGCCGCCTATAGCCTGATCGGCCCAACCCCGCCTTCGCCGCCCACCGAAGCAGAAGCCGCCCAGCCCGCGGCCGAAGACGCCATCGCCGCCGACGACATCGATATCCTGGCCAAGCTCATTGCCGACGACGCCAAGCGGCGCGACAGCGACTATCTCAAGGCCGTCGCCAATTCCCTGCAGGAGCTCGCCCAGGCCGCCCGCGACGGCACGCCACCCCAGCAAGTGCAGGACCAGCTCAAAACCCTGCTCGATCACGCCGCCGCCGGCTATGATGGCCGCATGCCCGATTGGATGTCGGCCAATACCGCCGATGCCAATGCCCTCATCCAGAACGCCCGCGCCTTCAGCCAGGCCCGCCAGCAAGCCGCCCTCGCCCGCCAGCAGGCCCAGGCCAATCAGCCCGCCGCCGGCGGCTCCAGCGCCGACATGTATAACCTGCCCGAGGACCGGCTCCTGCGCAGCGCCGGCACGCCCCCGCCCGGC
>DATMSY010000002.1:0-5633 GCA_035565135.1 Devosia sp. | reverse complement strand
AATACGGTGTCATTCCGGCGCAGGCCGGAATCCATGCTGTGGTCTCTTCCCGCATTGGATGTGTGGATGGCCTTCAGCATGGATCCCGGCCTTCGCCGGGATGACGCCGTGGGTGGGGTGGAATTGGGGCCAGTCAGAGGGACCTTAGAGCTTCAGCAAGTCCACGAAGCGCTTGAGGGTGGAGGCCAGTTTCTTGCGGGGCTTGGGTTTGAGCTCCCCCAGCAGGGCTTCTTCGAGCTGGGCCCAGTGGTCGGCCAGGCCATTGCGGATGCGGATGCCGCGGGTGGTAAGGGCGACGCCGGGGGCCAGTTCTGGGCCGACGGCCTGGCGGGTGACCAATTCGCGCTCGATGAGGCGGGTGAGGCGAGCCTGCAGGTGCTCGACCGGGAGGCCCAATTGGCTGGCAAGATCGGCCTCGGTGGCGCCGGAGCGGCCGAGTTCGAATAGGATGGCATCGTCGCCGGGCTCAAGGCCGCGCTCTGCCAGGGGCAGCAGCAGGGCCCGGTGGGCCAGCTGGCCGGCTTCGATCAGCCGGTAGAGCGTTGAGCGGGACGAGGGTTTGGACATGAGCGGGAAAATAGTCCGAACTCCTTGGGCACGTCGATCTGCCATCCATCCTATCGTTAATCGGGTAACGACCAAGGCCCGTTATTGTTCACTGGGCGCAGATGAGTTATGCGTTTGATATATTGTAACATCGAACGGGGCGCGGCTTGGCCACTCATTTTGCCGAAGAGCTGACTGCGCCGGAATTTGCGCGTCTCGTCGGGCCGCAGACCATTGCCGTGCTGCCGGTGGCGGCGATCGAGCCGCATGGGCCGCATCTGCCGCTGTCGACCGATTGCGATATTGCGCGGGGGCATCTGGGGCGGCTGGGCGATTATGTGGCGGCCGAGCGGAATGTGCTGGTGCTGCCGCTGCAGGCGATCGGGCATAGCCTGGAGCATTCCGGCTTTACCGGGGTGTTTACCCATGATGCCGAAACGCTGCTGCGGGCCTGGACCGATGTGGTGGATACGGCTGTCACGGCGGGGGTGTGCAAGCTGATCGTGGTGTCCAGCCATGGCGGCAATTCGGAGATTGTGGGGCTGCTCGCGACGCGGTTGCGGGCGGAGCGGGATATGCTGGCGGTGAGTGCGGCCTGGTTGCGGTTCGGGCAGCCGGAGGGGCTGTTTGGCGAGACCGAGTTGGCGCATGGGATTCATGGCGGGGACGTGGAAACCTCGCTGATGCTGCATTACCGGCCCGAGGCGGTGCGGCGCGAGTTTTTGGCCGATTTTGCCTCGGCGGGGGTGGATTGGGATGAGGGGACGCGCTGGCTCAAGACGCATGGGCGGATGCGGCCGGGCTGGCTGAGCCGCGATCTCAATCCGCACGGGGCCATGGGCAATGCGCTGCTGGCGACGGCAGAAAAAGGGGCGGCAAGTGCGGAGCATGCGCTGACCGGCTTTGCGCAATTGGTGGATGAGGTTGCCGATTTCGATCTCGGCAGGCTGGAGTAGGATATGACACAGGACCTCGCCCGCATTCGCGCCTTTGTGCAGGTGTTCGATTCCGGTGGTTTTTCGTCGGCAGCGCGGCAGCATGGGCGCTCCAAGGCGTTGCTCAGCAAATATGTGACCGATCTCGAGGATTATCTGGGCGTGCGCCTGATGAACCGCACGACGCGCAAGCTGAGCCTGACCGAGGCGGGGGAGGCTTATTACCGGGAGGCCAGCGCGCTGTTGCAGCAGCTGGACGATCTCGACGCGACCATTACCGACCAGACGGCGGAGCCGCGCGGGCTGCTGCGGGTATCGGCGCCGCGCAATTTTGGCGAGGACACGCTGGCGCCGGCGATTTTCGCCTATCTCGCCAAATATCCCAAGGTGACGCTCGATCTGCGGCTGGAGGATCGCTATGTCGATCTGGTCGATGAAGGGATCGATGTGGCGCTGCGGATTTCGACGCTCCAGGATTCCTCGCTGATCGCGCGCAAGATTGCCGATATGCATATCGTGATCGGGGGCGCGCCATCGCTGCTCAAGACGCTGGGGACGCCTGACCACCCCGATGCGCTGCGCACCATGCCCTGCATCGTGGACACCAATCTGCAGGGGCAATCGAACTGGCGGTTCATCGATGAAGAGGGCAAGACCATCTCCATTCCGGTGAGCGGGCCGGTGCGGGTCAATTCTCCGTTAGCGGCGCGGCAAGCGGCCATTGTCGGTCTCGGCTTTGCCGCATTGCCATCTTACCTGGCTGACCCGGCAGTGGCGAAAGGCGAGCTGGTTCCGGTGCTTACCCGCTATCTGCAAACCGGTCAGACGCTGCAGGCGGTGTATCCGCATCGGCGGCATCTGGCGGGCAAGGTGCGGGCGCTGATCGACCATCTGGTCGAGTGGTTCCAGACGCATCCGATCAGTTAGGGGCTTGGCGTGACGATCTGGAATGTGAGCCGCCTTCTGGCGGTGGTTTTGGCCGGTCTGCTGGCCCTGGTGGCGCCGGCCTGGGCGCATCCGCATATTTTCATCGATGCCAAGGTGAAGGTGGTGTTCGACGACAGCGGGGCTGTTGTCGGGCTCAAGCATGACTGGACGTTCGACGCGGCCTTTTCGGCCTGGGTGATCCAGGGGCTGGACACCAATGGCGATGGGGTGACGAGCCCGGAAGAAATGCAGGGCCTGGCCGACGAAAACATGACCGGGCTGGCCGATTTTCAGTTCTATACCTTTGCCGGCTCGCAGGAGGATCTGCTGCATTTCCGGCCGGCGGGCGACCAGCACATGGTCTATGAGAATGGGCGGGTGACGCTCTCCTATTCGCTCGCGACCGAGCGGCCGCATCCGGCCGGGCCGCGGTTCGAGCTGGGGGTTTATGACCCCGATTATTATGTGGCGATCACCTTTGCCGACCCCAGCGATGTGACGCTGGAGAATGCGCCGGGCAATTGCGCGGTGACGCTGGACCCGCCCAAGGAAATGGCCCCGGACGTCCAGAGCCGGCTTTATGCGCTGGGGCCCGATGTGATGGAATTGCCGCCCGACCTAGCCGCGGCGATGCGGGGTACGCAGGGGATGATCGTCATCACCTGTGGCGATGCGCCGCCGGCGGCGCCGGCCACGGCGTTGGATGCGATCAATGATGTGGCGGTGGCCAAGCCGTCGATGCCGTTTGGCGGGCCGCCGCCGGAGCCGGGGCTGAACCTGCCGCGCACCGGATTTTTCGGCTGGCTGCAGGAGCAGCAGCGGCATTTCTATGGCGCGATGAATACTTCGCTCGCCGCGCTGCGCACGGATTGGACGGCGTTCTGGCTGCTGGGCGGGCTGAGCTTTCTTTATGGCGTGTTCCACGCCGCGGGGCCGGGGCATGGCAAGGTGGTCATCTCCTCCTACATGCTGGCCAATGAAACGCAGGTGCGGCGCGGGGTGATCCTCAGCGTCATTTCGGCGATGATCCAATCGCTGGTGGCGGTGCTGTTCGTGCTGGTGGCCGCGGGCATTCTGGGGATGACCAGCATTGCCATGGGCGATGCGGCGAACTGGATCGGCATCCTCTCCTATGGGCTGGTGGCGCTGCTGGGGCTGTGGCTGATCGCGCGCAAGATTTTTGGCTGGGGGCATTCGCACCACCATCATGAGCCCGATGACATGGCCCGGAAGGCGCATGCGCATCTGCATGAGGATGAGCATCAGCATCATCACGATGGGCATGATCACCATCACCATGATCATGATGAGCACGGCCACGATCATGGTCATGATCATCACGATCACCAGCATATCGTGACGCCGGAGGCGGCGAGCGGGAGCTGGCGGGAGCAATTGGGCGTGGTGCTGGCGGTGGGGCTGCGGCCCTGTTCGGGGGCGCTGGTGGTGCTGGTCTTTGCGCTGTCGCAGGGGCTGTTGGCGGCGGGGATTGTCGCCGTGTTCCTGATGGGGGCGGGGACGGCGATTACCGTGGCGGCGCTGGCGACGCTGGCGGTGACGGCCAAGGGGTTGGCGCGGCGGATCGGCGGGGTAGACAACCCGGTGACCGGGGCGATCCTGTGGTGGGCGGAGCTGGCTGGAGCGGTGCTGGTGCTGCTGTTTGGCGTGTTGCTGCTGATTGCGAGCCTGTAGGGGGCAAACTGCGTTCTGTTGAACACACCGGGTCATTCCCGCGAAAGCGGGAACCTCTGTTTTCCAGCTTCGGCATCCAAAACGGAGGTCCCCGCTTTCGCGGGGATGACACAGTGGAGACAACGGGATTGAAGCATGGGATGGCGCAGAACCCCTCACCCTGATCATTCTTCTGAACGAAGAAATGCCGTCCCGGCCATTCGAGCATAGCTCTCATGGCCTTCTCCCTTCAAATCGCTCCACTGGAGCGATTTGCCCTACGGGACGGCTCGAAGTCCCACAAGGGGCGAGGGAAGGCTCAGTGTTTGTGGGGAGCAAGCGCGACCCATCGCCGCCTTGCGGTTATGGTATGAGGCGTTATGGTGCGCGCCAACGTTAGAATTCTTCCAAACAGCTCCATTTCATGTCCCAAGTTTTTTCCGCCGCTCATCCGCCTGCGCAGACGTCGAAAATCGGCGTGGTGCTGCTCAATCTGGGTACGCCCGATGGGACGGATTATTGGAGCGTGCGCCGCTATCTCAAGGAATTTTTGAGCGATCCGCGCGTCATCGAGACGCCCAAATGGCTGTGGTGGCCGATTCTCAACCTGGCCATCCTGAGCTTCCGGCCGCAGAAAAGCGGGCATGCCTATGCCCAGATCTGGGACAAGGACAAGAATGAAAGCCCGCTGCGGGTGATCACCCGCAACCAGACCGAGGCGCTGGCGCAGCGGCTGGCGGGCGAGAGCAATGTGATGGTGGATTTTGCCATGCGCTATGGCAATCCATCGACCCGCAGCGTGCTCGACAAGCTGCAAAAGGCGGGATGCCAGAAGATTTTGCTGGTGCCGCTCTATCCGCAATATTCGGCGACGACGACGGCGACGGCCAATGACAAGGCGTTCGATGCGCTGGCCGAGATGCGCTGGCAGCCGGCCGTGCGGACGGCCCCGGCCTATTATCGCGACGCCAAATATGTCGAGGCGCTGGGCAATTCGATCCGCGATGGCGTCGCGGCGCTGGATTTCGAGCCTGATCTGGTGCTGACCAGCTATCACGGCCTGCCGCAGAGCTATGTCGATCGCGGCGACCCCTATGAGCATGATTGCCGCGAGACGACGCGGCTGGTGGGCGAATATCTCGGCTGGCCGGAGGGCAAGCTGTTGGTGACGTTCCAATCGCGATTTGGGCCGACCAAATGGCTGGAACCGGCCACGGCCGATACGCTGGAGAAGCTGCCGGGGCAGGGCGTCAAGAAAGTCGCGATCCTGGCGCCGGCCTTTTCGGCGGACTGTATCGAGACGCTGGAAGAGATCGCCATGCAGGGCAAGGAGACGTTCATGCATGCGGGGGGCGAGCGGTTTGCCTATATTCCGTGTTTGAATGACAGCCCCGCCGGGATGGATATGATCGAGGCCATGGTGCGGCGGGAATTGAGCGGCTGGTTGTAGGGGCGCGGTGATCCAGTTTGCGGGGGCTTACTTTGAATCCACGCCACCCACGGTGTCATTCCGGCGAAGGCCGGAATCCATGTCCGCATCTTTCGACAACCACC
>DATMSY010000001.1:0-12139 GCA_035565135.1 Devosia sp. | reverse complement strand
GCCGCCACCGCAATGGCCGAACGCTGCCGGTCCGGCGCCAGGCTCCGCGCCATGCCCCACACCGCCTGCGCCACCACGGCAACCGCCACGATCTTGAGCCCATGCAGCACGCCCTGCGCCACCGGCCCCTCCAGCGCCCCTGCCCCCAGGGCAAGCAGCACCAGCAAAATAGCCGATGGCAGGGTGAAAGCTGCCCAGGCCGCCAGCGCCCCCAGCGGCCCGCCGCGCCATAGTCCCATGGCAAAGCCGACCTGGCTCGAAGCCGGCCCCGGCAGGAACTGGCAGAGCGCCACCAGATCGGCATAGCCCTGCTCGTCGATCCAGCGCCGGCGGGTCACCAATTCGTCGCGGAAATAGCCGAGATGGGCGATCGGCCCGCCAAACGAGGTCAGCCCCAGTTTGAGAAAGGCCCAAAAAACCTCGCCGGGCGTGCCTTTGCGGGCGCTACTTGCTTCAGTCAAAGGAATTCCCATCTGGTCGGACTATTTCGGCAGCACGACCTCCCGGTCGATCACCTGCGTCTCGTAACGTGACGGTATGACAACATCACTACGGCGACCTGCTGTGCCGCCATCGCCACAGAAATCGTAGCGATTGGCGCGGTCGACAAATACCGACATGCGCCGCAGCGACTCGTCCACCGCCAGGGATTGCTCATGCGGCGTTTCCACCAGCAGGTGGTCCAGCGCATAATTGTAGGATTGGTAGCGATAGTTCAGCGCCCGGACGAACCAGGCGATGTGAATATCGTTCTCGGCTTTGCGATTGGCCACATTGCGCGCTTCGTCCGGTCCCAGCCCGCTCAGGCTCGACAGGGCAATCGCCCGCTGCCGATCCACCTCGACCACCTCGCAGATCGATTTGAACGTGCCGGGCACGGTATCGATATCGGCCGCGATATGGCGCCCCACCGTTGCATAGCGCACCCGGGAGGATTGATACTGGGTCGTCTTCAGCCAGGTGTAATAGCGGTCCACCGAGAAATTGCGATCCACCTCCGGCAGAATGCGCGTGCGCTGCCACTCCACCGCCGTGTCATAGAACCAGTCCTTGGCATGGGCCGCGATCAGGAACCGCCAGACGCGGTTATGCATCTCGGCTTCCTGGTCGGTCTGGTTGAAATCCGAATACGGCTCCTTGCGTTGCCGCGCCAGCCAGCCACCCACCGCCGGCATGGCCGTGTCATGGGTAAAGCTGGGCGCTGCCCGGCCGAAATCGCCGACCGGCCGCGCGCCGCCGGTGCATCCGGCCACCAGACCCGCGAGCACCACAAAACAAGCGGCCCGCAGCGCCGCACCAAACCTGTCAGCCACGCTTGCGCTTCGGCCGAGACGGGGCGAGCCGCTTGGTTGGCAAGGACGGAGTTCCCCGCTCATAACGCACCCCGGTAAAGATGAATATCTGCGCACCACCGCTTTGCCTCTTCGCGGTACTGGGCGCCTTCTCACGCAGATCGAATTTGACGAGCTTTCCCAAGCTTGCCTCCAGCCGGTTCGCCCCTTCGTTCCTACCGAAGGCGGCACTCATAGGACCAATCAGTCACGCGACGCCGCTCGCGCTGTCATTCGTACGTGAATCTTTTCACGCCTACGCATTAAGAGATCGTCAAGGTTAACAGTCTGCTAACGAATCGGCGGCAAAAGTGAACGCGCATCGAATGTGATGCGAATGCGAGTCGATGGTTCCCCGATATGCTTGGCTTTCAGCCCTATGAGACATTTCAGCTGCTTATCGAGACCGGTGGGGTCGATCGGACCAATACGCTGCTGATCGCGGCCTGCGACGCCTATACCCGCCGCGGCAAGCCGACTCCTCCCGAAATGGAACAGTTCGAGGCCCTTGCCAGCCGTCTCTTCCCCACCGCCGCACCAAATGCCCGGGCCAAAGGCGCCGCCATTCTGGGCCGCGCCGAGGTGCTGTCACCCGTGCTCGAGAAGCTCGTCGTCGACAATATCGGGGACGACCTCAACAGCTTCCTGCAATCGGCCGCCGCGCTGTCCGATCAGACGGCGATCGAGATCATCAGCTGGGACGATGTTCCCGCCGCCGCAATCATCGCCACCCGGCCAGACCTCTCCAATGTCGTGCTGGCCAAGCTGTTCCAGCTCAATTCACGCAAGGTCTACCGAGCCCTGGCCGCCAACAAGGCGATCCAGCCCCGCGGCGCCTATCTCAGCGCCCTCGCCCGCTCCGCCCAGATGGACCACATGGTCGCCGAATCCCTGGCGCAGCGCGACGATTTCGACGCTGCCCTCTTGGCGCCGGCCTTTTTCGATCTGTCGGATACCGACCGCGTCAAGGTCATCAGGGCTTTTGCCGACCGCGATACTCCGGTCGCCCCGATCAGCAAGACTCTGGAACAGCTCACCGTTGCCAGTGCCGACCTCACCAAGGCGCTGATGAAACTCTTTTCTGAGAACCGCCGCCCCGAGGTCACGCGGCTGCTCAGCCAGATCACCGGGCTCGATGAAGTCCGTTGCGGCCAGATCGCCCATGACGTCACCGGCGCCTCGCTCTTCGTCATCCTACGCGCCTTTGGCTGCTCGGCTTATGATGGGCTCAAAGTTCTGATCCACGCCACCAGCCATGACAGCGACCGCTCGCAGGCGCTGGCCGATTTCGCCACCCTGTTCGGCAATGTCGCGCCTGAAGCCATGGCCTATCTGATGAGCGCCTGGCGCGGCGAGGTGAACCTGCTTGAGCTGAACAAGCCCGAATACAAGCCCTTCACCGAAGCCAGCCGCCGTACCCCGCTGGCACAGGCGCAAAATCCGGTTGTCGATCAGGCCATCGAAGCCCTCGCCCGCATCGGCCTGCGCCGCGCCGGCTAAAGCCGCGAGCCTGCATCCAGCTCGATGCCGGGGTCCTCACCCCGCAAGTCGAGGCTCAGCACCCAAAGGTCCGGATCGAACTCGATTTCCTGCGCAATGCGCTCGCGCACCTTGGCTGCCTCTACCCGCCTGAACCGGCGCTGAAACACCAGCGCGGCGTCATTGCCCTCCCGCCCCACCAGCGGCGCAGGCGTGAAGAGGCTGACTGTACCATCGAGATGATCGACCTCGATGAACACCTGCCCGGCTATGGGATCGCCCCGCCGGGACACAACGCACATATTGCCCAGATCATTGTGGCGGCGCACGAAGGCGCTGCACCACAGATCGCTGCGAAGCGAGGCCACTAGATGGTCGCGCCGGCGTCCCGCAGCAGCCCGACGAGGTCGGGGTTCACCTGCCCGGTCACGCGATAGCTGTGAAAGTTCTCGAATTCGCGAATGGCCTTGGCTGTCGCGTCGCCCGGCTTGCCGTCAATCGGCGCGTGATAAAAGCCCAGGCTCGCCAGCCCACGCTGGATCTGGGTGATCAGCTGGCTGTCATTGGCCGGCTGCACCGGCGTGGTCGGTCGTGCCGCGGCGGCGGCCTGGACAGGAGCCGCCTCGGGCTGGATCGCCGTCACCGGCCGCGGGGCCATTGGCTCAAGCGACGCCACCTGCACGGGGGCCGGCATGGGTTGAGTGACCGGCATCAGCGGTAGGGCGGGAATAGGTTCACCTTGCGCACTGGCCGGGCGGCCATCAGCAGCGGCAACGATGGAATCGATGGTCTGGGCCGCAGCATTGCCCACCGTATCCACCGCGTCATCGATCGGCGACAGGGGCGGCAATTGCGCGACGACACGGTCTGGCTGCGCTGCCGGCTGAACCGGCGCCTGCTGCACGGCTACCTGCGGCACAGGCGCCGGCGGCATTACCGGCTGCGGCGCGGGAGCGGCCGCCTGGCGCTGCGCTGCAGGAACCATGCCAGCCGCATCGGCACGCAGAATGGCGTCCACCACTTCCCGACTCATCGCGCCGGTCGGCACCATATTGTTGCGTTCTTCGAAAGCCCGAATCGCCCGGGCGGTCCGGGGACCGTAATAGCCATCCACCGCGCCATCGAAGAGGCCCAGTTCGGTCAGCTTCTTCTGCACCTCGAAGGCATCTTTATTGCCAACCGGCGCATCGGGAATGGGCTGGGCCAGCGGCGCGACACTGCCGGTCGTTTCATTGGTCACCGGGGTCGTGACGGCGGTCTGCCGCACGGGGGTCGGTGCAATCGTGGGGGCATTAGCCGGGGCTTCCACGGCGGCGGGCACGACATCGGCCACGGCCAGCGCGGGGGTAAAGAGCGGCGCCGGGTGGCGTCCGGTCTGGAAATACAGCGCATTGCTGGCGGCGAGCGCAGTCATCGTCACCATGGCCAGAAGGCCGGTGGAAGCCAGGGGCGCGCGCATGTAGCGCGAAATTGCCCAGCTACCAGCGCGACCGAGATAGGCCGCAGCGGCGCTGCCCGCCAGCAGGGGCAGGCGGGAAAGGGTCGTTGCCGTCATTGCGCTTTTCTTTTTTCGTCGGGCCATGAATTGATGGGAGCGGCGGCAGGCTCTTTATGGAGGGGCGTTACGATGGCAGTTTCCTCCGTCTTTATTGCTGGACCGTTTATGGGCAGCAAAACAGTGACGGTTGTCCCCGCGCCAATTTCAGACATGGCGCGCAAAGTGCCTTCATGCAAGTCCACCAGGCCCTTGACGATGGAAAGCCCCAGCCCCGTGCCCTCATACTGACGCGAGAGCCCGTCCTGCGCCTGGAAGAAGGGTTCCCCGATCCGCTGCAGCGATTCGGGCGCCATGCCGATGCCCTTGTCGCTCACCGACAGGTTGAGGCTCTGCCCCTGCCGCTTGAGCGTCACCGTGACGGTGCCGCCGCGATTGCTGAACTTGATCGCATTCGAGAGCAGGTTCAGCACGATCTGCCGGCAGGCGCGCTCATCGGCGACCAGCATGGGCAGGCCCTTGCCGACCTCGGCGATCAGCGTCACGCTGCGCTCCTTGGCCAATTGCTCGACCATGCTGAAGCATGGCTCGATCAGGCTTTCGACCTGGAACGGCTCGGCCTGCAGCTCGAACTTGCCCGCCTCGATCTTGGACATATCGAGCAGCATCCGCACCACTTCGAGCAGGTGCTTGCCGCTCTGGTGGATCAGCCCGGCATATTCGCGATGGGTCGGCGACAATTCCCCGCCAATGCCTGAGGTCATCATTTCGGAAAAGCCCACCACGGCATTGAGCGGCGTGCGCAGCTCGTGGCCAATCGTCGCGAGGAACCGCGACTTGGCATCCGAGGATTCCTCGGCGGCCCGCCGTGCCTCGGCCATGGCGGCCTCGTCGTCCTTGCGGCCGGTCACGTCGCGATAAAGCGCCACGACCTCAAACCGGGCGCCGTCGCCCTTGGACTCAAGTACCGGCGAGAAACTGATTTCGACCCAGATGAAGCGCGGCACGCGCGTGGCGCCGGCGGGATCTTCCTGGCGCATGCGCACTTCGATCGTGCGGGTCCGCCCGGCGAGATTGGCATCGGCGAAGGCGCTGAGATAGGCCGGCCGATCAAGCACATGGACGCGCTCGCCCAGCCCGCTGCCCGTCAGCTCATAGCGGCGGCAGCCGAACAGATGTTCGGACGAGCGGGAGGCGAGCAGCACTTCGCCGGTGCTGGAGAACCGAATCACGGCGTCCTGCACATGCTCGATCAGGTGCCGGTAAGCGGTCACCTGCGCCTTGTCATAGACTTCATAGGCCGCGTTGATGCGGTTGGACGAATGGCCGACAATGCCGACACAGCCCAGAAAGGTCAGGATCGAGGTGGTCGTCAGCACATCGCCGGGCACAGTAATGGCGGGCAGGCCGAACATGGTCGCCAATGCGGCGAGCCCGATAATGGCCGCCAGCAGCCACCAGGACTGGCGCCGCAGCGCGCGGCGGGCGATCAGGGAAGCGAGAATCGGCCCCATCGAGGCGACAGCCATGCCGACATCGGCGAAGCGGGCATCGGCCAAGGTCAGCAGCAGGCCCATGGCCATGATGGTAACAACCTGCCCGGCAGCGGCCTCATCGAACAATTGGCGCTGATGCAGCGCCAATGTCGCCATGCCGCCGGCCAGGCCCATAGCCGCCAGCACAAAGGGCAAGAGCGTGCCGGTCACCAGGCAATAGATTGCAAACGGCATCAGCAGCGCAGAAGCGAGAATCGCCAGGCGTGCATTATTGGCCAGCGTCTTGCGGCGCAGCACTTCGGGCCGATGCCCGGAGCCGGCAACGGCCAGTCTCATCTCTTTGCTTTCGCCGAAAGAGAACAGGCTACGCATACAGTTTTTACTCACACTCTGACGCCGCCGGGGCATACGGGGACAAGACAGGAAACGCGTCTTATCTGCCTGAATGGGTTCAGGTCTTGTTGTGCTCAACCTGCGCGCTCAAGAGCTAAGACAGCCTTAAGCGCGCCGCCTCGAGCGAGGCGCCGGAGCCAATGGAAGGCGGGTTTTGAGGATTAGCGTAAACAAGGCGTTGCCCGGCTTTACCGGAGAGGCGCAATTTGATTCAAATTTTATCGAAATGTCCCAGCACAGTTTAAATAATGCGACCTAGATTTGCCGATGAGGGCTGCAAGTGCCCCGGCAAATATGGACTTTGGCAATGTTACTGGTGCGATCCATCTTCTGGCTGACCCTGGCCTATATCGTGATCAAGCCCGGCGTCGATCTGGCCGACACTGCCACTGCGCTGTCCAATCAGGCTGTCGCCACCGGCACGCGCGTCGTCGCCGAGCAGGTGCAGAATATCGAATGCGATAGCCTCCAATGCCTTGGCGGCAAGGCCGTATTGTCCGCCGCCATGCAATCTGGTTCCGCGATCGGCACCCCCATGCATGAGACGCCGATCGCCAGCCCGGTCCCCTTTCCAAGGCCCCGGCCGGACCGGGCAGGTTAAGAGCCGTCCAGAAGGGCGCTCTTACCCCTATTCCAAGCGCGCCTCGCTTGCCCAGGCGAGTTCCTCCAGCGGGCTTGGCCCCTGCCGCAGGCGCGTTGTCCGTGCTTGCGGCTTTTTTCTTGCGCCCGCGGGTGTGGAAATGCGGGCGGGCATGAATTAGATACAGCCCATGACCGAGCCCCAAGCCTTCCAGGACATTGCCGAAAACCTGTCTTTCCTCGACGATTGGGAAGACCGCTACCGCTATATCATCGAGCTGGGCCAGGCCCTGCCCAAGCTGACCGAGGCGGAACGCTCGCCCGAGAACAAGGTGCATGGCTGCGTCTCGCAAGTCTGGCTGGCAGCCCAGACCGCCCAGCGCGACGGGCAGACCATCCTCACCTATCGCGGCGAAAGCGATGCGATGATCGTGCAGGGCCTCGTCGCCGTGCTGCTCGCTCTCTATTCCGGCCGCCCCGCTGGCGACATTGCCGACACCGACGCGATCGCCATTTTCGACAAGCTGGGTCTGCGCGAGCACCTTACCACGCAGCGTTCCAATGGCCTCGTCGCCATGGTCAACCGCATCCGCGGTGAGGCGAAGGCACTGAGCTAGGGTTGCTGGCTGGAAGCACCAGCATCAGCAATCAGCGGCAATCGCTCCTCCAGCCACCCCGTCTGCCTGCCGCCGTTCGGCCCCGCCGCGTTGGCCGAAAGCCCCATAATCCCCGCCAATTGCTCAAGCCCGATGCGCAGCACGAGCTTGGCGCTGCGCCGCGGCCAGCGCCGCTCGGTCTCGATCAGCTGCAGCCCCTTGCCCAGCCCGCAGACGTCGAACACCACGCCCCAACAATCGGGCGGCAAAGCCGCTGCTATCCGGTTGAGACGCTGGCGGGCATCGGCAGCCGAGTCCGAGGTCTCGCTCACTCCATTGCCGCCATTGCGGCCGATGCGGGTCGCGTCATAGCTCATGGTCACGCGCGGGCCGAGGCGAGAGCGTTCCACCAGCCTAGCCAGCCGGTTCGCAGCGACCACATGGTGCGGAGCGAGAAATGATGTGCCGTCGGCCTCTTTGCTGGCTGCCTGGCGGACCAATACGGCATCGTCGACCTGTTCAGTGACCGGCATGGCGGGGCTCCCAATGGGGCAAAACATGCTGGTCGTCGATCTTCTGCTCCAGGCGCGTGACGAAGGCATCGAAGTCGGGGTCTTCACGCAAATCCTCGATCAGTGCGCAGGCATATGAGACTGTTGTCCTATCTCGACCGAAGGCATGGCCCACTTCGCTGAGGCTCCGCCCCAGCATGACATGAGCCAGATACATGGCCAATTGCCGAGCCCGCGCCGCCGCCGCCCGGCAGCGCGAACTATGCATAAGCAACCGCATTGGCACATTTTTTTCGCGCGCCACCAGTGCTGCGACGTCGTCGCAAGCCCATGGCCGCGCTTCGGCCGGCGCGCCTTGCACCGCTTGCGCAATCGGATAATAACTGGATTGCACTCTTGGCCTCCATCGCAACTAAGGAATTTATTCCTACATATTGCGACGAAGAAATCCAACCGGGGATAAGTCGGATAAGTTTTATGCAGAGGGGGCTTGCCGGTCAGGGCACCGACCGATTGGATCCCTGCAGGTCTGCCCTACCCCGGAATCGGCCGAATGAAATGCCCTCGCCCAACCTCGCTCACCACGGGCTGCGGCACGGCGGAGAGCCGCCGGATATTCTCCACATCGGCCATTTCCGCATTGTAGCTGGATTGCGCGAACCGCACGTCCGGGTCCGGCACCGCCGAGAGCAAGAGCCGCGTATAGGGGTGCTGCGGATCGGTCAGCACGCTTTCCGTCGGCCCCCACTCCACGATCTGGCCGGCATACATCACGATGATATCCTCGGCCACATAGCGGGCGGTGGCGATGTCGTGGGTGATGTAGAGCAGCGCCAGCCCCAGCGAGCGCTTCATCTCGTTGAGCAGGTTCAAAATGCCCAGCCGCACCGACACGTCCAGCATGGAGGTGGGCTCATCGGCGACGATCACCTCCGGCCCCACCGCCAGGGCCCGCGCAATGCTGATGCGCTGGCGCTGGCCGCCCGAGAGTTCATGCGGAAACTTGGGCGCCATCAGAGCCGGATCGAGCTTGACCCGCTCCAGCAATTCCGCAATCGCGGCCTCGCGCTGCGCCTTGTTCAGCTCTTTCTGATGCAGTCGCAATGGCCGCTCCAGATGATAATGCACCGTATGGGCCGGATTGAGCACCGAAAACGGGTCCTGGAAGATCATCTGCACCGCCCGGCGATAGTCAGCCATCGCATGGGTCGCAGGCGTACCCCGGAACAGCAATTGCCCCTGATCGGGCTGATATTCGCGCATGATCAGCCGCGCACACGTGGTCTTGCCGCTGCCCGATTCTCCCACCAGGGCCAGCGTGCGGCCAGCTTTGAGGGCAAAAGACACCGAGCGGGCAGCGTAGACTGCGCCATCGCCCCGGCCGAAAACCTTGGAGACATTGTCGAGCGCGAGAACAGGAGTGTCGGTCATTATTGGGCGCCCTGCCTGATCTGTTCGCCGTGCAGCCGGGGCATCGAGGCCCAGAGCTTGCGGGTATAGTCGTGCTGGGGCGCCGTATAGATATCCTGCGCCGCATTGACCTCGACCAGCTTGCCTTCGAGCATGACCCCGATCCGGTCGCAGACTTGCACCATCAGCCCCAGATCATGGGTGATGAACAGCACGGAGAAGCCGAATTCCACCCGCAGCTTGTCGATGCGCTGCAGGATTTCGCGCTGCACCACTACGTCGAGCGCCGTGGTGGGCTCGTCCATGATCAGCAGCTTGGGATTGAGCGCCAGGCAAATGGCGATGACGATGCGCTGGCGCATACCGCCCGAGCATTGATGCGGGTAGGATTTGAGCCGGTCGGGCGAGATATCGACCAGTTCCAGCAATTGCGCCGCGCGCTCCCGCGCCTGGCTGCGGTTCATGCCGAGATGGGTGTGCAGCACATCGTAGAATTGCGTCTCGATGGTCAGCACAGGATTGAGCGAATTCATGGCGCTCTGGAACACCATGGCCACTTCGCTCCAGCGGAACTTGCGCAATTGCTCTTTATCAAGATCGAGCACATTGCGGCCCTCGAGCAGGATTTCACCCGAGCGGATCAGCGCCGGCGGACGATGCAACCGGCTGATGGCAAAGGCGATAGTGCTCTTGCCGCAACCCGATTCCCCGGCGAGGCCGAAGAATTCACCCGGCGCGATATCAAAGCTCACATCGTCCACGGCGCGAAAATCGCTTTTCTCGCCGATATAGTCGATGGAGAGGTTTTTGACCGACAGAACGGGCATGCTCATAGCCGCCCCTCCCCTGCCCGGACCAGGCCGGTCCAGCGGCCCAGCCGTCCGCTGGTGCGCAGGCGCGGATTGGCGATTTCGTCGATGGCGAAGTTGATCAATGCCAGCCCCAGCCCCAGTAGCGCCAGCGCGATACAGGGCGAGAGCAGGTCCCACCAGGCGCCGACCGACAGGGCCGAGGCATTCTGCGCATTGTAGAGCATGATGCCCCAGGACACCGTATTGGGGTCGCCCAGACCGAGAAACTCCAGCGTCGCCTCGGTGATCACCGCAAAGATCACGCTGCCGATGAAGTTGATACCGACGATGGAGATGAGATTGGGAAAGATCTCGAAACCCATGATGCGCCAGGCGGGCTCGCCCAGCATTTCGGCCGATTTGACGAAGTCCTTCTGCCGGATCGACAGCGTTTCCGCCCGTGTCACCCGCACACCCCAGGCCCAGGAGGTCAACCCAAGGATAATGGCGATCACCAGGGGGCTCGCCTGCCCGATAAAGGCGGCCAGCACCAGCAGCAGCGGGAGATTGGGCACCACCAGCACCATATTGGTAAAGAAGTTGATGACTTCGTCGATCACCCCGCCTTTGTAACCGGCGATAATGCCGAGCACGGTGCCGATCACCGTGATCATCAGCCCCGCGCCAAAGCCGACCGCCAGCGAGGTGCGCGCGCCATAGACGAGCTGGGTGAACACGTCGCGACCAACGCGGGTCGTGCCCAGCCAATGATCGGGCGATGGCGGCTGATGCGGCCGGCCCACGCGAGCGGTGGGAGAATATTCAGTCAGTAGGGGCGCCGCCAGCGCCGCGAAGATGATCAGTACCAGGATGATCGCGCCGATAACCGCCTTGCGGTTGCCGAGCAGGCCCGAGAAAAGCTGTTTCATGGCTCAGGCCTTCTTGAGGCGCGGATCGAGCAGCACATAGCTCAGATCAACGATGAAATTGGAAACCAGCATGGCGCCGGTCATGATCAGCAATTGTCCCTGGATTACCGGATAATCGCGGGCCAGGATTGCCTGGTAGAGCACATTGCCGAGGCCGGGATAGTTGAACACCACCTCGGTCACCAGCGAGCCGCCCAGCACGGTGCCGATGGCGATGGCGAGGCTGGAAAAGGTCGGCAGCAGCGCATTGCGCGCCGCATACCACAGCATCACCCGGCTATCGGCCAGCCCCTTGGCCCGGCCCATGACGATGTAATCCTCGCCGAGCAGGTTGATCATGTTGTTGCGCATGGTCACGGCAAAGCCGCCCACCAGCACGATGAACAAGGTCAGCATGGGCAGCGTGCCGTGGCGGATGACGCTGCCGATATATTGCGCCGAAAACGCCGGATCGAGCATGGGATCGGCCGCATAGCCGAAGGGGAACCAGCCTAGCTGGTAGCCGAACACGAAAAGCATGACGAGCGAGATGACCACGGCCGGCACCGAGCTCGAAAAGATCGCGGTCATCGACACGATGGTGTCGAGCCAGGTGCCGCGCTTCCAGGCGGCCAGCGCGCCTAATAGCGTGCCGCAGGTAAAGCTCAGAATGGTCGCCAGCCCCATCAGCCCGACCGTCCAGACCAGCGCCCGCGCCAGCAATTCGGTCACCGGCAGTGGAAAATACTTGATCGACAGCCCCAGATTGCCGGTGAACACGCTTTGCAGATAGGTCAGATATTGCTGCCAGAGCGGGGCTTCGATGAAGCCGAAAGTGAGTTTGAGCGCGTTGAGATTTTCCAGTGAGAGTTCCGAACCGGCGCTGGCGAACATCATTTGGATGGGGTCGCCGGGCATGACGCGCGGCAGGAAGAAATTGATGGTCGCCGCCACGATGAAAGCGGCGAGGTAGAAAGCGAGGCGCCGCAGCAAGAAGCTCATTGGCATATCCCTGGATGATGCGGCCCAGGCCACAGGAGACAAGCGCGGCGTGACCACCGCGCCCCGATAAGACTATTTAACCGGCGGCAGCGCCATTACGCGATGCCGTTTTGCGCGAAAATGTCTTCGACTTCAGCATGCAACGCC